>DATCLA010000190.1:0-42093 GCA_036564195.1 Bacillota bacterium | reverse complement strand
GCTTTACTATTACAAAAAATCTTTAACACTACCGGTCAGTCGGATTCGGTTACCAAAATTGCCGATTGGCAAGTACCGTTCCTTAGTCAAATCCCTTTTTTAGGTGAAGCTATAGGAAGACTAAACCCCCTGGTATACTTGGCCCTTTTGCTGGTAGCCGTCTCCAGTTTCTTTTTGTTTAAAACCGCCGCTGGGTTACGAATCCGAGCGGTTGGTGAAAATCCCGAAGCTGCAACCACCGTAGGGATCAGCGTCCGGAAAGTCCGCTATTTTGCAGTGATTTTAAGTGGCTGTTTCAGTGGACTGGCCGGTGTTTACCTCTCTTTGGGGTCAATGGACTTATTTAAAGAAAACATGACCGCCGGTAAAGGCTTTATCGCCCTGGCAGCTGTAATCTCCGGTAAATGGCACCCGGTGGGAGCGACTCTAGCCAGTCTGCTGTTTGGTTTCGCTGAAGCACTGGAAGGCCAATTTCAACTTTTCGGTCTGGAATTTCCCAAACAATTCCTTCATATGCTGCCTTATGTTCTAACTATCCTTCTGATTCTCGGAGTAGTCGGTAAATCGGTAGCCCCGGCGGCTGTTGGCGTCCCTTACGAAGTGCGTAAGTAACTACGAGTGATCTTTTTAGGGCTTAATGTTTCACTTCAAACTCCGGAGTGTTCATTAAGTACTCCCAAGCTCGAATTGCAGCTTTGGCTCCTTCTCCGGCAGCGATGATAATCTGCTTTTCCGGTACAGAAGAGACATCGCCTGCTGCATACAGCCCCGGAACATTGGTTCGGCAGTGGCAGTCAATCTGAATTTCCTCAGCTTCATTACGTGCCACTGCCTGATCAACAAAACCGGTATTGGGGACTAAGCCGATCTCAATAAAGACTCCCTGAACCGGCAGGACAGTTTGTCTACCGGAGCCGGTTTCCTCCAATTTAATCTGTTCCACTGCATTGCTGCCGGCTATTTCCACTACAGTGCGTCCCGGGTACTGGGTCAAGTGATCTAGTGGAGTCAGACGTTGTTGTAAGATTGCATCCGCTGTCAACCGGTCTTCCCGATAAATTAAATGAATTGCCTTGGCATAATTGGCCAAATCCAATACTGCCTTTACGGCCGAGTTACCGCCTCCGACTACTGCCACTTCTGTCTCCCGAAACAGCGGCGCATCACAGGTAGAGCAATAACTGACCCCCCGGTTGCGAAACTCAGTCTCACCTTTGATATTCAAAGTCCGGGGTGTTTTTCCCGAACAGATGATTACGGTTTTAGCGGTAAGTTGCTCGCCGGTTGCAGTCTCCGCCTTAAAAAGTTCACCTTCCTTGCGTACCATACAGACTTCAGCTTGTTTGGCTTCTAACTGGTGCTCCTTTACCTGTTGCTGAAATCTTTCCATCAGCGCCTGCCCGTCAATTTCTTTAAATCCCATATAATTTTCAATATCGCTGGTCCAGTTAACCTGACCGCCCGGTTCTTTAGCTACGATCAAAGTTCTCAAGCCTTTACGTGCTGCAAAGACTCCGGCGGTCATTCCCGCCGGTCCGGATCCAATGATGATTAAATCATATTCCACTTAAATCACTTACTTCCTTTCTCAAATCAGCCCCAGCTTCTCATGGGCTGACCAGTTTCAAGGTACCATCCGGTCAATCTGCCCGGGATTAAACCCGATTACATACTGATCGCCTTTAGCAATTACCGGAACACTGCGCTGACCGGTAATCTCCACCATCTTTCGGGCGGCCTCGCCGTCGGTTGCGACATTGACTTCACGAAAGCTAACCCCTTTTTCGCTTAAATAACTCTTTACCTTCGTACACCACGGACAGGTAGGAGTGGTATAGACGATGATTTCTTCCATAGCTGATTCCTCCATATTTTAAATGTTTTAAAATTCCGGAGACGGTTTGCTTAATGTCAGCCATCCCAATTTCTACCTTTTTCAAACCGGCGACCTTTTCCGGATCTGGTCTTTCCTATTATTGTCCCTGCTTCTTTTGAGAATATTCTTAAAGAAATTAAAAGTGCCGGAACCTTGTAGATTCCGGTCCCAAAGGGTAAAAAAAAACAGCTGTCTAAGCTGCTTCTGATAATTCAATTTACTTTTTAAACCATTCCGCCCATTCGGTAATTCCCTGGGTTGAAAGGCGCTTCACTGTGCCGCCCTGACTATCCATAAGATAAAGTTGCTTGCTTCCTTCCCGGTTGGATAGGAAAGCAATTCGGTTACCGGATGGCGCAATTCGGGGACTTTGGTTTTGTCCGGCGCTCTTAGTTAAGATCTTGCTTTTACCACTCTTTATTTCATAGCGAATAATCTCACTGTAAGAAGGCGAACCAGTCGGTTGACTTTGAAAGACCAGAAATTGGCTATCGGCTGACCAGTCCGGTAAAAATTCTTCCAAACCGGCAAAGCCAATCCAATCATAAAACAATACCGTCTCCGCCAGCAGTTGCATTTTTTTGGTCTCCACATCGAAACAGTATAAAGAATAAAAACCTTCGTAGCCGGTATTTTTTTTGGCATGAAACAGCAGTAATTTCGAGTTAGGAGACCAAGATAATAATTCCGGCAGGACAGTGAACTCGACCGGCAAGGTCCAAAAGTTCTGATAACGGCTGCCTTTTTTTCGTTCCACTCTTAGCTCCACCCGGTTTTTTAACATACTGACCTTAGGGATTGCCACATATTGACGGTCTTTGGTCAACAATCCGCTCCTGCTTCTGGGAACCCCGGAACCCCAGGGCCGCTCCACCCGGCGGATACTGGCGTCGTTAAGGTCTAAAATATAGTAGTTGATCTCATAATCTCCTTTAGCAGCAATTAACATTTGCTGCAAGCCATTGCTGGCGGCAACCGTGCCTAACTCGATCTCTTTTTCGTTAAATTTATTTAACAATTTTGATTGATGCCTAGCCAAGTCATATTCAAACAGTTGTTGATTGACAAAGTACAGCAGATGTCGATTCTCAAAAAAAACCTTAACTGCTTTGCCTCCGGTAATCTTTACCGGCTGTGGCCTGCCGGTTTCGTAAAGAAAAAGTGTCTTTTGACCCTGATCCGCCTGTAAAAAGACTAACACGTCGCTACCAGGATCGGCCGCCGCCACCGGGACCATTACCAACACCAACAGCAGCGCCATTAAAAGCCAGGTTTTTTTATTCACCGGATTACCTCCTGATTCATCATCCTCCGCTAGTTTTGAACTTAATTTCGACAATTAACTGACTAATCCTCCCTGTCGATAACTTCCAATTAACCAAACAAGCTATGGTCGCTGCCACAGCTTGTTTTTTACTATACTTTAATGGCACTTGCGTGCGATTAAGATCCGGTCTAAGCCGCTCAAGTCCGACAATGAAGTACAGTTGTAACCGGCCTCGTTCCACAGTGCGGTCAATGGTTCCCGTTGATCATAACCGTGTTCTAACGCCACCAGCCCGCCCTCAACCAGCAACTGGTCCACCTGGGGAAGCAGACGACGGTAAAATTCCAGTCCGTCCGGGCCGCCGTCTAATGCCAAGACCGGCTCTTTGCCAATCTCTGGCTGTAAACCGGCAATTTGTGAACTGGGAATATACGGAGGATTGGAAACAATCAAGTCAAACTGCTGGTCCGTACCAAGCAGCGGCTGGAGCAGGTCACCCTGGACAAATCGGATTCTGTCCGCTACTTCCAGATTGTTAGCATTAGTCTGGGCAACTTCCAAAGCAGCGGCTGAAATGTCCACGGCCTGCCAGTAACTGTCCGGCAATAATTTAGCCAGCGCAATCGCGATCACACCGCTTCCGGTACCGACATCAACTCCACTCAGTTGCTTGCGGCCTTTAACTGCGGTCACTACCGCATCTACCAGCTCCTCAGTTTCCGGCCGGGGGATCAGGACCGCCGGATTTACAATAAATTCCCAGCTTAAAAAGGATTTCTTTCCGGTTAAATAGGCTAAAGGCCAGCCCTGAATTCTTTTGATAATAATCTCCCGGTAACGTTGGACTTCATCGGGATTTAAAGGCCGGTCCCATTCGGAATATAATTTAACCCGAGGTAACCCTAATACAAAAGCCAATAGCAGATCTGCTTCCAAACGCGGGTTACGAATTCCCTTTTGGGCTAGATAAGGAACTATTTTAGCCAAAATTGCGGCAATCGTCAGATTATTACTGGTCGACATTTTTTAAACGCTCCGCCTGGTCATAGGTGATTAACGGTTCGATCACCTCATCCATTTCTCCGTTAATAATCGAATCCAGATGGTAGAGTGTAAGGTTAATCCTGTGGTCAGTCAGGCGGTTTTGGGGAAAGTTGTAAGTCCGGATTCGTTCACTCCGATCGCCGGAACCTACCATGTGCCGTCTGGCTTCCGCCTGCTCCTGATGTTGTTCGTTTTGGAATTTATCTAACAGCCGGGCCCGTAAGACTTTAAGAGCCTTTTCCTTATTTTTCAGTTGGGACTTTTCGTCCTGGCAGGTTACAACCAACCCGGTAGGCAGATGGGTAATCCGGACTGCCGAGTCGGTTGTGTTGACACACTGACCGCCGTGGCCGCCGGCACGGAAAACATCAATCCGTAAATCATTGGGGTTTATATTGACATCCACCTCTTCCGCTTCGACCATCACGGCTACCGTTGCCGCCGAAGTATGGATCCTGCCTCCGGCTTCGGTCTCCGGAACCCGCTGCACCCGATGGACCCCACTCTCAAACTTAAGACGGCTATATACCCCCTCTCCTTCAACCATAAAAATAATCTCTTTAAAGCCGCCCAGATCCGACTCACTGGCGCTTAACAGTTCAATTCGCCACCCTTTCGAATCGGCATAACGGGAATACATTCGGAACAGATCTCCGGCAAACAAAGCCGCTTCATCTCCGCCGGTACCGGCCCGGATTTCGACGATCACATTTTTCTCGTCATTGGGGTCTTTTGGCAGCAACAAGATTTTCAGTCGTTTCGCCAAAGCGGTTTCAGTAGCTTCCAGCTCTTTGATCTCCTCATTTAAAATGGCCGTTGCCGCTCCGTTTTCTTCAGCCAGCAGCTCGCGGGCAGTCTCTAAATCCGCCTGCACCCGGCGATACTGTTGATAAGTTTCCACCAGCTCACTAAGGGCGGCTTGCGCCTTGGCCAACTTCTGAAAGAGAGCTTGATCGGCGATGACCTTTGGGTCACTCAACTGGTTATTTAATTCATTATATTTGGCTTCAATTAATTCTAGCTTTTCAATCATGATAAAACCCCTCAGTTGTTTCACTGGCTGCCGCTGCCACCGGCTCGGCCTGATATACTTTACCGCCGACGATCACCGGTGCCTCCTCTTTCAGCACTGCAACCAATGAGTTGATGGCCACTTCCAGTTGTTGTTCATCCGGTTCCCGAGTAGTCAATTTTTGCAGCCACATTCCCGGCCGGCTTAACCAGCGCCACAGGAAAAAATCCTGATTTTTACTGGTAAATTTGATAATTTCATATGATACCCCGGCTACCACCGGCAATAAAACAATCCGACTGGCCAGACGCATCCAGAGTGAATCATATTTCAAAAACGAAAAAAAGACAGCACTGGTGATGACCACAAATAACAGAAAACTAGTCCCGCAGCGCGGATGGAAGGTGGAAAACTTTTTCAGGTTTTCCACAGTGAGGTCCTGCTTTGCTTCAAAAGCATTAATTGCCTTATGCTCCGCCCCATGGTACTGAAATACCCGTTGAATATCCTTCAAGGCTGAAATCGACAGAATATAGCCGAAAAGAATTAACATCCGCAGGATACTTTCAATAATATTGCCCCAAACTGCACCAGGCAGCAATTTATTCAACCAAACCCGTCCGACCAAAGGAAGAATCACAAATAACACTATGGTCATCAGTAAGGCTACCGCTACCATGGAGAATGTCTCCCAAGGTGATAATTTGGATTCGGTTTCATCCTCCATAAACTGATCTGCTGAAAACAGTAAAGCCTTTATTCCGATTCCGAAAGATTCTGCCAAAGCAATGACCCCGCGTAGAAATGGCCATTTTAAAAACTTATAATTCTGAGTTATTGAATTAACTGGCTCCTTTTTAATAACGATTTCGCCTTGGTTATTCCGAACCGCGATTGCCAGATATTCCCGGCCCCGCATCATAACCCCTTCGATTACCGCCTGCCCGCCATATTGAAACTCCGGTTGTTTACTCATTGTCACACCCCATCGTTAACTCATCCCTTCTTAGACGAAAATACCAAACAATGCCTTATAAATAAAATAACGTCATATTACAAATAAAATATAGAAGCTTATGATAAGATTATATTTCTTGAGATTGGTTTTGAAAATACTTTTATTGTGGATATCTTTCGAAATTTATCCCCTGATACATAGCAAGCGAGGATTATCTCCTCGCCTGCATCCAGACCTTATCTTTTTTCCAGACGTTTTTTGAACTTCTCAACTTGACCGCCGCTATCCACAATCCGCTGTTTACCGGTGAACATCGGGTGGCACTTGGAACAGATTTCAACCCGGATCTCCTTTTTAGTGGATCCGGTTTCAAAAGTTTCACCACAGGCACAAGTTACTCTAACTTTGTTATATTGCGGATGAATACCTTCTTTCATATGACTCACCTCACATCCCCGTCTCTAAACAATAACTTATTATATCATATGGATATTGGCCATGCAAGCATATTATCTATCGTACCGGAATACTATAGTTCCCAATCCGTAACTTGGGAAAATTCCGCTGCAGCTGAGCCACCCACTGCGGGATTGAATCCAATTCCTCCCGGATCAGGCGGCTTTGCAATTTTTCGGGATCCAGGTTCAAATTACGGAGCTGCACCTGTTTAACCCCGGTGACGGTTAATAAATGATAGATGGCTTCCGTTTCCCGCGGCTGATTGGTAAAACCGGGGTAAAACAAGAGGTTTATTGAGACCAGTAAACCTTTTTCCGCCGCATATTGCAGCGAGTTAATCACATCACCCAGTTGATAACCGTGCGGCCGGTGGTACCAGCGATAATTTGCGGGATCGGCTGAAAACAGGCTCACCCGGATGCTGTCCAATCCGGCGTCAACCAAAGTCTTAACCGCTTCAAAGTGTCCGGCATTACTGTTCATATTTATGGTACCACAACCAGTCCGGCTGCGAATTTCCCGGATCGCCGCAGCCAACAGTGGATACTGCAACGACGGTTCTCCTTCGCATCCTTGCCCAAAACTGATAATTGCCTCAGGGGCAGTTTGGAGGTGCCGGACTGCCGGCGCCACAATCTCCTCCACCTCGGGCAGAAAATCAATCCGGGACTGCGGCGCCGGGCAACACTCCGCTGCCTGCAGGGAGATACATCCCAGACAAGCCGCATTACAACTTGGCGAAACCGGAATCCCCGCTTCCCAACGCCGGTAGAAAATGTTTTGGGCGGTCTGGCAATGATACTCCCGGGCGCAATGGGCCAGTTGCCGGATGATCCGGTTGTGGGGAAATTCTTTCTCTACTCCGGCAATCAGTCGGGGCAGGTCCGTGGTATTATAGTAGGCCGGGTTCCATTTGAGTTCGGCATCGGTTTTCATTGCAGCCACCTTAATCCGGCCTCCGCCCGCTCCGGCCGCGGTGTAGCCGAACAGCGGTAATTCCGTCTCCGTCTCCAGTTCGTAACCTGGTAACAGACAACGGGTAAACCCCATTGGCAAAATCGCTGCCACTGCAGTTGCTTTGAATCCTTGATCACCTTCTACTACCTCAAGGGCATCCGTGGCCTCATTATAACCCAACGGTAACCTTCCCGGCAAACTCACCAGTTCCGCCCCGGTAGGAAGATCCACCCAATCGGATCCGGCTACCTCAACTTGAACTCCGTTCAGCCCCACAGCCAAAAGTTGCGGGTCTTCACGCAGATTACCTTGTTGATCAGTATATATTAAATGTATTTGCTCCATTGCTTCACATAACCTCAAAGATTAAACATTTCAAGTATTCAGTCTCCGCCATTCCGACCAGAATCGGGTGATCCAGCCCTTGGGTCCGCCGTTCCAATAGACGGATTTGCTTTTTGGCATCTACCGCTGCGGCATTAATCACGTTCCAAAACAGCTCGGAACTGAGATGGGGAGAGCAGGAACAAGTTACTAAAATCCCCCCGGAAGCCAACAGTTTTAAACTGCGCCAGTTAATCTCTTTATAACCCCGAACCGCACTGTCACTGATCAGCTTACTTTTAGCAAATACCGGTGGATCTAGGATCACCAGGTTATAGAGGTCTTTCTTGCTAACCTGCTCGCGAAGGAAGTCAAAGACATTAGCAGTTTTAAACTGACAAACCTGCTCCAGACCGTTCAGGGCGGCATTTTCTGCGGCTAACTTAATTGCTGCATCGGAGATGTCTACTCCCAGCACTGACTGGGCGCCGGCTGCGGCAGCATGGATCGCAAAACTGCCTCCATTGGTAAAACAGTCCAGGACCCGGCGGTCTTTGGCGTAAGTAGCGATAACCGCCCGGTTCGCCGACTGGTCTAAAAAATAGCTTGGCTGCTGCTGGTCTAATAAATTAACCTTAAACTGTAAACCATTGTCGCGAATGATAATCGAGGCGGGACAGGTGCCGTAGATACAACCGGTCCGTTCCGGAAGAGCTTCCAAATGCCGGATATGGAAATCGCTGCGTTCAATGATTGCCGCTGGTCGGCAAAGTTCAATCAGGAGATTGATAATCAATTCCCGGTTGACTTCCATCCCCATGGTTAAAAACTGGACTACCAGATAGTCCTCAAAACGGTCGACTATCAAACCCGGCAGTAAGTCGCCTTCGCCATAAATCAAGCGGTAACTGGTAGCGTCCGGTTTCACCCGTTTTCTATATTCAAGGGCCCGGCTAATCCGGCGCCGGTAAAAATCAGCGTGGATCTCCTCCCGTTCCCGAGTTAACAACCGGACCGCGATCTGAGAAGCCTGGTTATAGTGGCCAATTCCCAAAAAACGCCCCCGATTGTCCACTACTTCCACCACATCGCCGGACTTAACCCCCAGTCCGATCACACCGATCTCCTCTTGATAAATCCAAAGATGATTGGCACGAACCCGTTTATCCCTCCCGGACCGTAAGATAACCTGATTCATACTTGTCCTACCTATCCGTTAATCTTTTTAGCAATATCCCGTGCCGCCAGAATCCCCGAAATTGAGGCTTGCATCAGTCCGCGGGTAACTCCGGCACCGTCACCCACCGCATACAGGTTATGAATCTTCGTCTCCAGACTGTTGTTAAGTTCCAGCCGGGAGGAGTAGAACTTTACTTCCACTCCATATAACAAAGTATTGCGGGAGTTCACCCCCGGTGCAATCTGGTCCAACGCCTCCAGCATCTCCATCAGCGCGGTCAAATGCCGGTAAGGCAATACCAGGCTTAAATCCCCCGGAGTCGCTTCTTCCAGGGTTGGCCTGACCAGGCCTTTCGCCAGCCGCTCCCGCGTCGAGCGGCGGCCGTTTTGGAGATCACCCAAGCGTTGTACAATCACTCCCCCACCTAACAGATTAGCCAGTCCCGCCACATAGCGTCCGTAAGCAATCGGCTCTTTAAAGGGATGGGTAAATGCCTTGCTGACCAGTAAGGCAAAGTTGGTATTCGGCGTCTTGCGCTCCGCATGGCTGTGACCGTTAACTGTGATCAGGCCGTCATTGTTCTCCATTACTACCTCGCCGTGAGGGCACATGCAGAAGGTACGCACCCGGTCTTCAAAGGTTTTAGAATAGTAGATAAACTTGCTTTCAAAGATAACCTGGGTTAATTCCTCTAAAACTGCGGCGTTCAATTCCACCCTGATGCCGATATCCACCGGATTAACCGTAGCCTGTAACTTTAAGCGTTGCCCTTCCTTAACCAACCATTTGGATCCTTCCCGGCCGGGACCGACGATTACGTTTTTACCGTAATATTCGGTCCCCGCTTTTGTCCGAACGCCTCGGGCGATCCCCCCCTGGACCAGGATTTCCGTAACCTCGGTTTCAAGCTGGATCGCTACTCCCTGTTGCTCTAGAAAGTCTTTCATTGCCTGCAAGACTGTTTGGGAACGGCCCGTTCCCAAATGACGAATCCGGGAAGGAATAAACCGCAGGTCGGCAAGGATTGCCTGTTTTTCGATGCGGGCTATAGTCTCTTCATCAGCGCCATAAACTTCGCTAGGAGCACCAAACCGCAAATAGGTATCGTCAACTTTACGGATTAACTTATGCAATTCTTCTTTAGGTACATACTCGTCGAGAAACCCGCCCACAGCGGCGGAGAGGGTTAGTTTCCCGTCGCTGAAGGCCCCGGCCCCGCCCCAGCCGCAAACAATACCACAGGGGACACATTTGGCGCAGCCAATCTGTTTCTCCTTGGAAATACAGGTGCGTTCCGCCATGGAGCGCCCCTTTTCTAAAATTAACAGCCTGGTATACCCGTGATTCACCAACTCCAAAGCGGCAAAGATTCCTGCCGGGCCACCCCCAACGATAATCACGTCAAACTGTTCTGTCATCCCCTTCACCATCGATTCCTTTATATTTTTACCTTAGATATGATTGGCGTTAATGGAAGATTTTCAAGGCGGTCTTCGCTAAACCGGCTTGGAATGATTTTTTCAATTTATTATTCCCCGTAGTATTCCACACCGGGCGGGGAGATCCTTTAAAACCATGAGTTACTCGGAAAAACTTGCCCAAGTTAATTAAGAAGATATTTAATATTTTAAACCTAATCATTCCTTAGTTTTCGGATTGTTGGTATTACACTTCAGTTACAGGCTTCCGCTCCTCCAAAGAAGAGTAAGAGAGGCAAAAGCAATGGTTTGTTGTATTATTATATTTTTTACATTTATTATATTTTTTGGAAGGATTTAAAACTTTAATTACGAATTTTGTAAAGTATAGTAATACCATTACGGAGTGATCTAATGCATAACAGATTTTTGCTCATAATGATCATTATTATTATTGTTTCAGGATGTGGCGGGAGAAGTGGAAATAACAGTTCAACTTTATCGTATCAATCTTCCACAATCTCCGGTACTGTTATTGATGGAACAGTTCATACACCTATTTCCGGTGTAAGAATTAGTGTCAGTAATTCTAGGGAAGGAATTATGGCTACAGCAGTTTCAGATCAAAACGGTAATTTTACCACCAGCCAATTTATTGTTACAGCCCAGAGTTATGACATCTCTTTTTCCAAAGAGAATTACCTTACAAAAACATATTTATCAATGGGATTAAGCTCCGGTAGCTATAAATTCCCCTACAATATTGAACTTCAAACCGGTTTCGCTGGTTCGGGCATTCCTCCTTCCATAATCCAAGATGTTGCCCTAACTAACGGAAAAGGCGAAATTATTATTGCCGCTAATAAAGAAGTAGAAACATTGGTTGCAATTCCCTATAACACCGCACTTGCCAATAGTAATTTTACAACCCGGCTAACTATAACTACTGATGTAATAAGCTCAGCAACCTACAATTTATCGATGCGTGAAACTTCACAAAAAGAGCCTCAAAAAGATCTTATGGCTGCCATTCGTAAACGCCAAAGTCAACTTCTTCAAGTTTTAAGATCAGCAGGAAAACTTCGCACTACTAATAATATACTAAAAAATAGCCAAGAAAATAGTTTCAAAGACGGACCTGCTTCATTATCTTTTAATAAGTATTATAACTACGGCTGGAAGAGTGTTGAGGCTGTTAAAGTATATCCTAGCAGTTTCAATTCCAAAAGCCGCTGTGTTATTTATAAAGATATTAATGCACAGGGTACACATCTCAACTCAGAATACATTAACGAATTAGGAAAAGCGTTCGATGGCTACTATGAAATATTAACTTCCTATTTCGGCTCACCGGACAAAATTGACATTGATTCAAACCGGACAATTTATATTTTATTAACCGAATTGGATAATGATAGCAATGGGTTATTTATATCAGGATATTTTGATAGTACTCATGAACATAAAAATGATGAGTTAAACAAAATTTCTAATGAAAAAGAAATGATCTTCATTTCCACCTATAAACCACCCGGTTGGGATGATTCCGAATGGCTTAATTTAATTAAAGGAACATTGGCTCATGAGTTTACTCATTTAATTTATTTTAATAATCGCTATCACATCCCTAGTGCAGATATTTTCGGATCCGAAACCTGGATTAACGAAGGCCTTGCCATGGTTGCCGAAGATATCGCAGTCGCTGGTCCGGGTAGGCATTTTAACGGACTTGACATGCAACGAATTAATCCCTATCTATATGATACCGCGAACAACTCCCTTTGTACTTGGGGAGATTCTTTCTACGATTATCCTCCAGCTTATATGTTTATGCGTTACTTTGCAGATCGTTATGGCGAAAATTCACTCAAAACTTTAATTCAATCTCCCTATACCGGAGTTGAAATGTTGAAATCAGTAACTGCCACGTCTCTGGATGAGCTGATTCGGGATTGGTTAACCGCTGTTATTCTCGATCGAATCGGATATCATAGTGACGATATTCAGTTTAATAATGACTGCCTATATTATAAAACCCTTGAACTTTCTGACCCTAAGTATGCAATGAACACCAAAAATACCGGTGTTCAATTAATCATACCGGATTCGGCCGGAGCCTTTATCAAGCTCTCCAATCTATCCGGTAGTAGTCAAATTAATGTTAGTATGGAAGGTGATCCCCAATTAAAATTACGTCTAATCATGTTACCGGTTAATGGGATTAGATTTAGCCTAACGAAGCAAACAGTCAATTTAATTAAAGTGAGGTAAATCCGATGTTTAGCCGCATAATCTCCCAAGGAACTAAATTAGCCTTTGTTACCTTTGTTATTCCGCTTTTTTGCTTTAGTAGTCAGTTGCAACTAATCGGTACCATTAATGCGATCGGCTCTTCGCCTTTTGTTAAGACAGCCCTGTATACCTCCCAGTCGCAACGCTACGTCATTTCCGGCCCTTTTGAAACTGAACTGAAAAATTTACAAGGTACTACTGTTAAAGTTAAAGGGAGATTAAATGGGACCGATATTCGTAATCAACTTCCCATCTTTGAAGTTACCGAGTACAAACTGCTAACCGTTGGTGAAGGCGCAAACGCCAGAACTCCCTGGGTCGGCATTTTATCCGGTCATAATCCTCTTTATCTTCAAACTGAAGACGGTAAGCAAATCTTTTTAAAAGGGCCCCTTGTCTCAATCTTATCAAAATATAGAGGCTCCAAACTATGGTTAACCGGCCCTAAGCATTCATCAGGATTTTTCTTTTGGAAGAAAACATTTGTTAATCCTACGGCGTTTGGTATAATACGCCTAAATAAAAATAATAACCCCCTAAAATAACGAATCCATTTGCCAAAACCAACACCTTTGATTGGCCCTTGACCCTAAAACTACCAAAGGTGTTTTCCCTTAGCCGATCTGTTAATAAACTTAAAGATCAATTTAAATAAAAAGTATATCTACCATATTACTATCACAATTTGAGGGTTAACCACATGCATAAAACCGTGTTTATCTTATTTTTTCTAATCATGCCAGCCTTAACTCTCCCTGGCCTGGCTGCTTCCAATACCCTGTATTTAACCGGAAGAGTAGCACATGTCGGCCACCAGCCGTTTATCAAGACAGTCTTGCACACCGCCGAACCCAAGACTTATCTGATTGCCGGAGCAATGTACCCGGAATTAAAAAACTTACGTGGCGCTACTGTCAAAGTAGCGGGCACCATAATCGGCACCGATCCTTTTTACAACTTAACTATCCTGGATGTTCGGGAATATCAGGTCCTGACTGTCGACAAAGGGGTTAAACCCTGGATTGGAACCCTAACTGTCAACCATGATCTGTATCTGATCACCGACCAAGGAAGAAAAATTGCGTTGGATGGACCTTTGGTTGCTGATTCAATTAAGCAAAAAGGTGCCAAAATCTGGGTAACCGGTACTTTTCGCCTGAAAGGTTTGTTTAAACGGGTCCTTCGGATTGATGCCTTTGGAATCATTCGACCGTCCCAATCATAATGAAAAAATATTGCATCATTCTTCCTGTTTTACGCCAGTTTTGTTATACTATTACCATGAATAAAGAAGCTTATTTAACCGTTTCTCAAGCTGCAACCAGCGATATTACTATCGAACGTTCCCGTTTCATCGGGCATTGCCTGGAAGTTGCCACCGAGGCGGCAGCGAAAGATTTCATCAATCAAATCCGGGCCCGACACGCCCAAGCTAATCATAATTGTTATGCTTACCGAGTCGGGACTGGGAAACATCCCCTGGAATACTTTAACGACCACGGTGAACCCAGCGGTACGGCAGGTAAGCCCATTCTTGGGGCAATCCAGCGGCTGAATCTCACTAATACAGTAGTTGTAGTTACCCGTTACTTTGGCGGCAAAAAGCTGGGGGTGCGGGGCCTAATCGAAGCCTATAGCCAAACGGCCACCGCTGTCTTGACAACCGCCGGTTCAGTGTGGCGTGTCCCCCAATTTAGCGTCAGTTTGACCTATAGCTATGCCGACCATTCCCTAGTCCTCTACCGGATGAAGCAAATCAACGCTACTGCCGCTGACTCCCAATACGCCGCCACCGTCACTACTACCTTTACTATTCCAGAGTCCAATCGTCCCCTTTTCGAAGCACTCTGTAAAGAGTTACCGGTTACCGTAGCCGAAAAATAAGCCGGAATATAACGAAACCGGAAACTTAAAAGATCCGGCATTACTTAGAAAACTCTTCTGCACATCCAAGATTAAGCCGTTGGTTTTAAGATGACAGATCAAAACGGATCCCTGCTATTCCCGGTTCTCTTTCAATATATCCTATGCTAAAATCATCCTAGTTTCCAATAATTCTGCATAGGAGGATTTTAGATGAGAAAAAAATTGATAATTCCGGTATTAACGATGATTTCCTTATTAATGCTGGCTTCCTCTACCCTGGCTGTCAACACCTTCTCCGTTAATACTTTCTTTAATGGAAACACCGAACTCGGGAACACCGATTATGACCTGAGCCAGTTAACTTTCGGCCTGACCGTTCCCTTGGATAAAAAAGTAAGTATCGGTGCAGAGTTAGCCAGCGGTGATATTGAACGCTACAGTGCTTACGGCGACACTTTCAGTTACCGGATCAAAGGCGCCTACAATATTTTAGCCGACCGAAAATTCAAGTTAGACTTAACCGGCGGCGTCTACCATCGCAGTTTTGAGTACCCTCATGACTGGAGTTATTCCGATTATGAAATCAACAGCCTTTTTGTGGGAGTAGATGGCCGTTTGCTACTTGACCCGAAAGCCTGGATTGACTTAGGGTTAGCCATTGGACTGCTCCCCGATGAAAAGCTGGACCTTTACACTGGTCAGCATCGCAAAGGCAATCCGGATTCACTGGTCCTATTCAATTTCAAGTTCAATTATCTCCTCAATAAACAGTTGGGTCTAACCGTAGGCTATACTTCCGAAACTTATAACTCGGAACGCCTTGCCCCCGGCAATTCCCATACCGGTTTATCGCTTAGCGGATTTTACCGGTTTTAAGAATAGCTTAAAATCTAAAGCCCCAAACTGCAACCAGGTTTTGGGGCTTTCTTCGATTACGCCTTGGGCCTTAGGAATTTTCCCAATATTTTACTGCATTTTAGTTGTATAATTGCCAAGTTGCTTTAAGTATACTATAAGTGTTTTAGAAAAAAAGTACAAAGGAGTCAAATATTATGAAAAGAATTTTAATCTTAGCCCTGACAATGAGTTTGCTTTTAAGCCTGGCTTCAATGTCGCTGGCGGGTACGGCATACTTTGATGTGATGACCGACGGTGAAGTTGACCGGGGATTCTATGATGATGACCTGTCACAAGTTACCATCGGTCTGGAGGTACCGGGTGACACATATAAATTCGCCGGCAGCTTCTCCAACGGTACCATTGAAGATAATGGCGATGATTGGGACACTACCAGCCTGCTCTTAAAAGGCGGTTATGCCCTGATTAACGATAGAAAGCTTCGTCTGGACCTGACCGGCGGTTATTATTACCGAGAGGAGGATTATTTAGGTTATGAGAGGTCCTACCGGAGCCTACTCATTGGTTTTGATTCCAAACTAAAGATCGACCCAAGAGCCTCAATTGACTTTAATTTCAGTTACGGCTTAGCTCCTGATATGGACAGCGACCTTTACGAAGATGATATTGACTCCATCTCGATTTGGAACTTAAAATTTAACTACTTGTTTACCCCAAAGTTTGGCGGCTCCATCGGCTACCAGTCGGAGACCGTTGACTTGGATAAGTCCGGAAAAGACGTTTATTCCGGATTTACCATCGGCGCTTTCGTTAAGTTTTAACAATCTGCAGGCACCCAAAAAGCCCGAAGTAATAATGCTTCGGGCTTTTTAGATGCCTGCGGTCTGGCTTCTAATTACAAAAAACTCCCTATTGTCAAATTATCCCAATTTATACTGGATTTAAGAACCAGTTATATGTTATAATTTTACTAGTAAACCCAAAGGAGGTAAATAATGGTTAAAAGAATAATGATTCCATTATTGGTAACCACACTAATGTTGATGGCCATATCCCCAGCTTGGGGGGCACTTAATACTTTTTCCATCAACATAGTAAGCGGTGACGCCGAGCTCGATAGAAGCAGTGAAGACCTTAGCCAACTAACCTTTGGACTGACTGTTCCCTTAAATAACAAGGTAGAGTTTAACGGGGAATTATCTACAGGTGAAATCGGTGATGAAGATTCTACCGCCTTTAAACTAAAGGCTGACTACCGGATCTACCAAGACCGAAAAGTCCGGTTGGATCTGGCGGGAGGATATTACCAACGTACTGAGGATTACTGGGGCGATTACAAGATCAGCACTTTTTTTGTGGGGATTGACGGGCGGATCAGACTGGACAACCGGCTCTCGCTGTACACCGGTTTGGGCATTGGTTTAATGCCCGAAGAGAAACAGTATGGATTCGATGGCGATCCTGAGTCGCTGTATCTGTTTCACCTGAAATTAAATTACCTGTTGAATTCCAAATTCGGTTTATCGGTTGGCTATTTTAGCGAAAGTTTTGAATCCGATCTGTATTCAGGCGATACCACTTATAAAGGCGTAACCGCTGGAGCGTTTTTCCGGTTTTAATTCAGAGCAAGGTAAAAAATTTGAGGCGCTGTCACTGAGGACAAGCGCCTCAAATTAATCAAAAACACTTTATATTAGACATAAAGTGTTTTTTTATTTTTACGGGGTGGGAATATTTAAAGGATTGTTTGGTTACTGAGAATTAGCTTAGTTTTTCCGATAGTATGCTGCTGCCGCAGCCTGATTAGGACAATGACCACAAATAAAAATGATTACGCTGTTTAATCCTTTTAACTTCGGAGTGACTGCCGTTTGGCAAGACAGTCACTCCTTGTAGCTTAATTCTGTTTTTCAACAAAGCTTAGCTTTGGGGATTTTAAAATCGGTAGGTAACGCCGGCGATACACCCGGAGGTGGTTATTTTATCATCACTGTCTTTTAGTTCAAAAGCGGTGGAACGATAACCCAGGGAAAGACCGATTGCTTCAGTAAAATAGTAGCTAATTCCGATTTTGTAAGTTAATAATGAATCCAGATCCAGATCTCCCCCATTCTCCAATTTGCATTTACCGGAAATACCATACTCAATCCCGGCATTAATCACTAAATTATTTGAAAGATTAAATTCGGCATCAGCCCCAACCAAGTAGGAATCGTAGGAATCAATCGAATCCAAGTCACCTATTCCTGCTTTTGTGTCATAGTCCCACTCATTACGATAGTAGCCTGCCGTAAGGTCTACCCGTATGCCTTCGTCGTTGATTACAGCAAATCCTCCTTTAATTTTGTAGCTGGTTATGTCAGCGTCCGATCTATCGTTTAATTTGATTTTACCGGTGGCAAACTCTCCACCTACGCTCCAGGTGTCATTAAACCGGAAGTTACCACCGAGACTGATCTTTTCAGAGTCGAATTTTGCAGAACCAGGATCGGTTTTGGTTTCTCCTTCAATCAAATAATCCAAATAGACTGAGTTGGCCAAGGAACTGCCGGTAAAAGCCAACAACAGCACTGCTGTTAAGATCAAAACTGCGATTTTTTTCACCTTAAGAACCCCCTGTATAGGTAGTTGTTTTGTGTGCACACACCTGTACTATCTGTCATATCTGGGAGTTATTGGAATACCGGAAAACATGACTTTAGCCAGTTTTAGGGAAATAGATTAGAGATGCTCTTGATTGCATAACAATTCGACCTTTTTCTAAATAAGGTGAGAAATAAAGTAAAACCCAGCGTATTTAGGTCCACAGGGTTTGGTGTTAAGCCAGGTAATTATTTAGAAATTTCCGTGAGGCCTTGCCGGTCTGAAGTCGGCTTCATAGTCAACTACTGCCCCTACGAAGCGGATTACTCGCCACCCCCTTAAGAGAGCCTCTAACGGCAGAAAAAGGGTGCACCATGAAAAACTTAAAACAACCCCCGGCATACCTTTTAATATACCGGGGGTTAAGTTATCTTTAGAACCTATAAAACGCACCGATGGTCAGGCCGGAATACGTTTCTTTGTCAAAACGGTCAAAACCAATGGTTTCTTTGGAATATCCGATGGATGCACCGATCTGGTCGGTTAATAATAGGTTCAGTTTGCAACTCATTACCGAAATTGAGTCGACATAAAAAGACTTATAATCTTCATATTCGTAGTAATTATCGATGTATATATATTTTCCCCGGGGATCCAGGCCGTAAGAATAGCTGAAATCCACCCAGGCAGTTCGATTGAATTTGATTTTGGCGTCTACACCGACAGTGAAGCTATAAATAGACTCTTCATCATCATAATACCGGGAATTATCGTAGGCGATAATCCGGTCGAAGAAACCGCCCGTAACATCCAAACGGACTTGTCTGTCATTGATTATGGCAAAGCCACCTTTTAAATGAATGCTGGCAGTATCAGTGTCAAAATAATCATTATAGGGATAGTCATCAATTATCCCACTGGTAATGTTGGCAGCTAGTTTAATATCACCAAACGGAATGTCGACACCGACGCCAACTTGGGACAAGTCACAGGTTTCGTTAGTCTCTTCGATATCAACTTGTCCACCACTAAAAATATCCATATACAGTGTATTGGCCAATGCGGCCGATGCCAGGCCAAGCGTAATTAACATGCTTAAAGTCAACGACAAAAACTTCTTCATAACCGTTTCCTCCTCGGTATTTTTTTACAATAGCTACAAAATATAGCACATACTTATTACGGCTGATTAAAGGAAAATGTTCCGTTTAAGACTAAATATTTTTTATGAGATATCTGGTAATTGATGCAGAATTTCAGTTTTGTTACTATTGCCTCATTTTGATGGGATTCGGAGTCATACGTTTCGGAAGTATAGCCCACTGTAAAAAACTGCTTATTGAAATTGAACAGCACGATGAATCAAGATCGCCTTTATAATAGGCCCTTGTTGTACCGTTGGAGTTCTTCAGGGGACAGTCAGACCGAAGTTTAGCTGACTCAAGTCATAAATTAACTCCAAATTTTAAAATCCAGAAATTTACTGTCACAAACCCCTTGCATTTCCCGGAGTCATATGCTAAAATCATTCTTGCACGTGAACAATGACTTTGCCGAAGTGGCGGAATTGGCAGACGCAGCAGACTCAAAATCTGCCGCCCCTAAAGCGTGCCGGTTCGAGTCCGGCCTTCGGCACCAGTTAATAATAACTCTTAAAGACGTTAAGTGCGGACTTGAGAGTTTTCTTTTTTTATAGTTATAGTGATTGCGCTGAGTTAATGAGTTAATAGATGAAAACCAGCTCTTAGTAAACTGCTAAAACCAATCTCAGCTTGAAGAGTATTTATAATCCCGCCGTTCCGGCTTAACCGGCGCGGCGGGATAGTTTTAAGCACTACTAGTCGGTTACTTAAAAGTAAGCAAGCAACGGGCGAAGATTATCCTTTACTGCTGTTGATTAGCAAAATGTTAAAACCAGGGTAATTTTCAACTATATAGGCATCTTTGATTTGACTGCCGATTAGTTTCTCTTCCAAGATTATTGTCTTCAGTTTTAACCTAGCCGTATAAATACCGCAGTCAAACCGGCTACCCCGGCGCTGATGACTAATAAATCTACTGCCTGCTCCGGCTGATTCATGGCCACACCACCGTGTTAATACCTCTTAGTTAAGGACAATTCCCCTTTAGCAGCTGCTAAAGGAGAACGTAGTTAGAGAAAATCAACTGTTGAAACGGTCCCGTTAAAGACCATTCAGACGTCATCCTACCACAGTCCGTGCAGATTACAATACTCACGGGCAGTCACCGATTGGGCCGTAGTAGCGAAAAAGGCTTCCGGTGCTTCACCCGGGTTCAAAAACTGGCGGTAGGACTTCCCATCGGCAGTGGTTAATTCGATCCACTCAATATAGTGTTGTTCCTCCATTGGATGGGGCACGCTACCCACCTGTACCCGGTATCCACCATCCACCTTCTCAAGCACCGGTACATGTTTTTCCTTGGATGCTTCCACCGCATTTTTAACAACCGGGTGCATCGGAAGGCCACAACAGACCAATTGCCCCACCCCGGCATGGATCACTTCCACAATATTCCCGCACTTCTGACATTTGAAGATTTGTAATTTTTCCGTCATCATAAACCCTCCTAAATTTTTTATTTACCACCTGTCGTTAAACAGGAATGGACTGACACCGAATAATCTTGGCATAGTTAGTCTGGCTTTGTTTAACTATGTTAATTATTAACATTATTATATATTATTACCAATAATATTGCAAGTCTTTATTTATAAGAATTCAATCGTATGCTAGTTTTCCCTCTGCCGCAAAAATTCCATTTTTTCATTTACAACAGCAGCAGGGATTGGTAAAAAAACAGCGAAAATAATAGTAATTAAAGTTCCAATTCTGGTTTCCCGGAGATCGCCGGGAACAGTTACCCCAGTTTAAGCGTCTAAATACTGTCAATTGCACAGTACTTAACCAACCACAGGTTTCACTGATCATAAGTATTACAGATAGCCAATACTTAAGTAATTTAAAGGGGTGAAATAAATGGTAGAATTAATCGGTATTATCGCTATTGCCTACTTGGTATACTATTTTATTGAACACCACTAGGTCTGATTCCCGATTCGGGTTAAGATCAATGTAATTAGTCGCTCTGTCTGAGATGTTAGTAACTGTGACCGGTTCCGTATCCTTTTACCGAAGATAGGTTAATTTAAACCTGTGGAACCTCAAAGACAACCAAGACAGGGCCTAATTTTTATGGAAATTTTTTAGGAATCTGCATCAGCGACGGTGACTATGAATCCGGCGCTTTGCGTAAATTACTAGTATAAGCTGTTTTAATAAAGGGGTCTTCGATGCATTGTTGGAAACGGATTGCTATCCTTATCTCCCGGGAATTTACGGAATTTTATTCAAGTAAGACTTGGATTATTGTTTTAATCTTGCCTTTATTCATCACTTTTCTCTTTGCCACAGTCTACCATCAAGCTAAGCTTGAAAATTATAAAGTGGCTTATACCGCCAAGTTGTCGCCGGTCATGACCGAACTGCTGACCAAGAGTCAACTGCAACTGGTTAGCTATCCAACGCTCCAACAAGCCAAAGCAGCTTTAACCGCTAATCAGGTTGATGCGGTGCTTTATAATGTCAAAACGCAGCCAAACCGTTTTACTCTCCTGGTCAACCAATCCGGGTATAACAAGGCAGTAGCGATCAGCAACGCTTTAAATGTGGTCCTCATCCGGACCTATGCCCATCCCGACCTACCTCAAATCGAAATCGAAGGTCCACCTAAAAATACCCCTTTGGATTGGATCGCTTTACCGCTATGGCTGATCCAGATCATTTTAACAATCTGTTTGTTGCAAAATACAGCGATGATTGCGGATGAAAAAGAGCGGCAGACGCTCCACTCGATGCTGGTTTCACCAATGACGTTAACGGAATACCTGACTGCCAAATTGGTATGGTCAACCTTGCTAGGTACCGCTGCTCTGTTGTTAACTTTATTCTTGACCCGGTCGCCAGCCCATCCCGGCTATATTTTTAGCTTTGGAGTCTTAGGCGCCCTGGTTTACTCCGGTTTAGCCATTTTGGTAGGTTTGTTAGCTCCCAATGCCTTATTTGCCAGATCAACCGCAACCGTACTTTATCTGGTTTCCTCTTTACCATTGATGGTTAACCACGTTGGCCAGACTTGGAAAGGACTTTTACAGTGTTTCCCCACCTTTTTAATCCGGCGTGGTTTTGAAGCGGCACTAATCCCCACAGCCCGCGATGGTGTTTTTACTTTCGGGTTTTGGTTACTGATTGAGGCAGTTGCTTTATTTCTGTTTACCGGTTTCGCGTTCCGGCATCAAGTGGATCTTTGAAAGGAAAAGTTAATGATCACTGTCACCGGTTTAACAAAGACCTATAACCGCCGTACCGTAGTGGACCGAATCAGTTTTAACCTTGAGCCCGGTCAGACACTAGGCTTGCTAGGTCCCAACGGCGCCGGCAAATCGACTACTATGAGAATGCTAATAGGACTGACCCGGCCCACTTCCGGAACAGCCACCATCATGGGTTATGACTTGCTTACTCAGGTTAAACAGATTCAATCCCGGATCGGTGTGGTCTTTGAAAAACCCAATCTCTTTGAAAACCTGACTGGCTATCAAAACCTGGCTTTCTTCTGCCGGCTCCACGGCCGACCGCTTTCCTTAATCCGTCCGCTGTTGGAGCAGATGGAACTATGGGAACGGGCTCATGATCCGGTTAAAATCTATTCTAAGGGGATGCGGCAACGAATCTTAATCCTGCGGGCTTTAGTCCACCAACCGCAGATACTGTTCCTTGACGAACCCTGCTCCGGTCTAGACCCGGTTTCAACCCGGATTATCCGTAACTATCTATTAGAACTGAAAGCCCGGGGGATTACCATCTTGCTCACCAGCCATGATATGGAAGAAGTAGACGAACTGTGTGACCTGATTGGTTTCATCAATCACGGTAAATTAATCGTCTTAGCCGACAAATTAAGTCTTAAAACTGCCTACGGAAGCCGTCAGCTGAGGGTTACTTATAAAAATGAAGCGACTATCCGGGAAGAATTATTCGACCCGCTTACAAATTGGGATACTTTGGCGGAACTATACCGTGAAAATCGGGTAATCTCGGTTCATTCCACCGAAGCTTCACTGGCGGAGATCTTCCGGAAGTTGAGTGAAGTTAATTGAGAGAGTTTCCTAATTTCAAAAAACGGTTCCGAAACTTGAAAATCTAATTTAACCTAACCTTAGCAAAGAGGAGCGGCCGAAGCTGCGTCGCCCCTCTTTCAAACAACACCACTCAGTCAGTCAAAGTCAACCTTTTACCATTGATACCTGACTGTATAATTGACCGCTTTCTCACCGTTGGGCGGAACCACCACAGTGAACTCAGCTTTCCCAGCCTCGTTACGGATGTAGGGATGATCTTTTTTGATAATCTTCCATTCCAGCCAGGGGGAGAATTTTTCCACCGCCGTCACAGTTACTGGTTGGGCTTTATGATTACGCAATTTAATTCGGTAGCTCTCTTCCCGGCAGTGATGGGTCACTTCCCTGACTTCAGTCTTAATCCGGTCTCCGGTAATATCAAAAGCATAACCCAGTTTAATCCGGAGCTTTTCATTCTGCGGCGTATGATCAATCCGGTCTTCCCCGATCAACTGCAATGAACCATCGGCATCGGCCTTTTGCACCCGGATCTTGCCTTTAGGCAACGGCATCCCCAGGTTTTGCTCCCGGCTGTTGGTTACTTCCAACATGACCTTAACTTTTTCCGGTTCCACCGCGCCTTCATAGACATAGAGTTTCTGAGCAGGAACTGCCGCTGCGGTTAGTAATTCCACCTGCTTGACTTGGAAGTTTTTTATAGTAGTCGGGCGGGATAAGGTATAGAGGTGATACTCAAAGAAAGACTGTTCTTCAAAAGCTTGATCGCTGGTGCTGGCCGCGGCTTTATAAAGGATCTCCAGGTTTTTAGTACGTTTCTCCTCCGGGGCCAGGTTTAGGTCACCGGCAACTAGCTTCAAACGGGCATTCTGGTAATCACTGCCGCTTTGGTTGTTTAAAGTGACCCATCCGGTAAGATCAAGCCGGTTATCTCCAGCATTAATTGTTGCAACGTAATCAGCCTGCCAGGAAAGGCCCTGGGTCAGGTAACTAACTGTAACCGAATGTTCACCCTCGGGATACGGGTTTTGGACCAGCCAGACTAAGGTCGGTTTGGTGATCAAACCGTCGGGCAACTCCGGAAAGACAATTGCCTGAATCTGATTAGCCTTAAGGATCCGGACTTCGCCGCCCTCCGGTCGGGTAGAGATAATCACATTCTGAGCAGCATTAATCAAATATCCTTCCGTAGTATTGCCTTGGAGATCGGTAATTTTAATTTTGGCCCCGAGATATTTTTGTAAAAGTTTAAGATCATTAATTACATCGTATTCGTAATTCTGTTCCAAAACGCGGAAGCCCGGAAGCCCGGAAACTGCAAACTTTACTGAAGCCGGGTCAATCAGCGCAGCCACACCGGTGAAATTAACCCGGCTGATTCCGGACGCCAGTTGGACCCGGCGGCTTTCTTTCACCAGTGCCAGGTTTTGATTATAGACCGTTAATTCTACAGCCTGTCCCGAATGTTGATTAGAAACAGCCCAAACGCCCCTGCCGTTCGGAGCAATTTCCAGGATACCAAAGAGCGCCAACCAAATTCCGAATAATAATAGCTTGTATCTCCGCCTGACCATCGCCACACCTCTCCTTTTTAAAGTCCCGCTTGTAAAGATCTTGCATTTGAGGAAATTGCCTAACTACCGAAATCTTAATTTAAACACAATATATAGTGTTTAACTTATCTTAGGGCTATCAATATAGGGTGGAAAATATTAATTAATCTGGACAATTCTTAATTTAATATTCCGACGACGGCATAAAGTCTTTTGTTCCATTGATAGTTCGGCTATTTGTTCCTTTGCGCCCCGGAGGGAACAAGCCCAATTCCACACCGGTAATCCGCGCCACCTCCGGCGTAAGCGCACAGAGATCTTTCGCTGAGAGTTCTTTAAGGGAAGTATGCCCCAAAGTACGCATACCGAGAATCATCTCCTCCCGGCAACTTTTAAAATAATTAGCTAAATTCCGGGCTGCTTCATCAATACGCAATTGATCTTTGGCTTTTCCCCGCTCAAAGACTAACTCGGTAGGTGGCTCCCATGGCAAAACTTTAGATAATTGTGAATGAGCGATTAAAAGCATGGTAATGGTTCCGACTGCCACTGCATCTGCACCTAACGCTATAGCTTTCAAAAAATGACCGGGAGTATAAAGCCCCCCGGAGATGATCAAAGAGATTTTCTTATCAAGCCGCTGTTCTTTTAAGTAAAGTTTCGCACGGCATAAGGCGGGCAGAGTCGGCAGTCCGGTACTGTCGGCTAACAGTGTCGGCCCGAAATTAACCCCGGCTTCAGCGCCGTCAATACTGATAAAATCAATCCCGGCGGCAGTCAACAGTGCCAACTCCTTTTCCAGGTATTGAGTGGCACCGATTTTAACCCCAACCGGCACCCCGTTAGTCACTTCCCGCAAGTATTTAACCAACTTAGCCAAGGCTTTGGAGTTGGTGATATCAGGCAATACCGCGTTCGAATAGAGTTTCTCGTCCGGGCCCAGTTGCATATAGTCACGTAACTCCGCGCTGATATTCTCCGGAAATAAAACCACCGGCGCCGAACCCAAAGCGCCGTAACCCAGTTGGATTTCCACCATATCCGCCTGACGCAGGACCTTTTCATCATTGCCCCAGGCACCACGATGATATTGGATGATTAATTTTTGGGCGTTTTGCCGTTCCGCTACTAAAAAAGGGCCCACTCCGGTATTTGTGGCAGTCCCGGCCAGAGTAGCCGCCTTGGCTAAGGCCACTTTCGTCTGGAACGACGGACCGAAGCCATAACCCATTCCGCCGATTAACACCGGTATTTTGATCTCCAGGGGTCGCTTTGCCTGAGGTCCTAACAGCACACTCAAATCAATGGAATAGGCTTCCTCAATTGGTTTTCTGGTAAGATAAACCGGATTTAACAGTAACTGATCCCAGGGTGAAAAGGTCAGAGGGCTACCGAAGGGCCTTTCCAGGGCTTGACCGTTGTTAGCCCGCAAATCCGCTTCCAATACATTTTGTAGACCGACCTTTTTAAAAACATTGTACATTTCACCGATATTTTCCGGATAAGGGTCTTTAAGGAGACGTTTGGTGAAAGAGTCCACCATAATATTGACCAACGGCCGCCAAGTAATCAAAGTGATGATGGCAGCAGCCACAAAACTAATCCCCAACACGAGCAGAAACTCCGACGCAAACTGCATCCCGGACCTCCACGTAACAAGCAATTCTACTTCTATTATTTCCAGTCCGGACTTTAAAATTACCGAAATAAGCGGAGCAATCGGATTGCTTATTAAACTCTTACCCGTTTGCCATCACCGTGTTGGGCAGTAATTAAAATCAGACGAACCTCCTGCGCTTGCTTAACGGAGCAATGGCACAGATTAAGGCATCTTCAAATTCGTCCACCCTGGTATACCAACCGTTGGTAAGCACCCCGTTGGTCCCCCAATTTTCTAACTGTTCGGGGGGGAGATCCGGATATAAACTTTGCACGATCGCACTGAGTTCCCGATCCGAACGTAATTCCTGGGCGATCAGATCCGGTAACTTCACCCGGGCGCTGCATCCCAGTGCTAAACTGGAGTTTTCAAAAAATTCAACCACGCACCAGCCGTATACAAAAACACCGAATGAGTTTTTCGCGACTAAACCTTCCATCGAAACGATCGCATCATACTCTCCCACCTGCCGCTTGGCTTCCCGGATCCGGTTGATGCAGCCTGCAATCGCTTCATCATCGCTAGTCGGTGTCGGGGAGACCTCTGAATCGACTTTTAAGGGAATATATTCTGCATCAGTAAACATTTTGCCAAAAACCTGCTTCACCGCATTTACTTTGGCACTGTTTAACGAGGTTATCACTATTTTCATGGCTATTAACCTTCTAACCCGGCATTTTGGTAGATCCATTTCATAATGGCTGTTGCTGCCTTAGATTCATAAATATCCTCCAGAAAAGCAGCGGAATCATCAATTGCCGGCATCAAATCGTCTCGCTGCCAATCAGGCTTTGTGTGCACTGCTTCTAAAATTTGATTGACTTTTGAAACCGAACTGAGGTAAATCTGAGTAAAATTAGTTTTCATCATTGTATAACCCGGTTGCAACTCCGGGTATTTCTTCCGAGCTAATTCCGCGCTAATCAATTCGGTTAACAAGGAAAAAAAGCCGATGTCATAAGGCAAACCGGTGATCACGTCAGTACTCCTGGAATTTACTTCGCAGCACAAATAGTTGTCCCGAATGAAAAACAGCAACGAAATGGTACAGGGAAAATCTTTAGTCTCCTTTTTGTGCTGGACTTGATTAATATTGATTATGCCACGGCGGCTGTCTTTATTTTGTAAGAGTACATCAATTACCCATTCCAATTGGTTGCGACACCGTTGAGCGCTGATCGGCTGATAAAAGACATAATATCCATAATTGGAATTAATTTGGCCGTTTTCGTCCGTTAATTTCTTCCAAAAGGATGAGGCTTGTACCAAACCATCCGCTGCAACTAAACTGCCCCGGAAATAGGCTAAAAGTTCCCGGCAAAGATAGGTTACAGCCCGCGCCCGCAAAGTATGAAGCCGCCGGCGGGAACTTAGCAGAGTATAATTGGTGTGATATGCCTGCAGGGCGGTTCCGGCTCTGGCCTGAATCCGCACCCCGTTTTGAAGAACATTTAATATTCCCTGATAAACCAGATTGTCTACTGATTCTTCAATTATATCGATACTATTGGTACTGGGAAAAGCTGTTTTAACACCGCAATTACCGTTTACAATCAGTTCCTCGGAAACCGAATAATTCAAATGTTCTTCTCTAGAGATTTTTTTCATCATTTCCCCCCTGCAAATTCTAGTCCCGCTTAACTCAAATCTCCTGCTACTTTAGATTTCTTCGCATCACTACCGGCACTTCGGACTGTACTTTTTTTCCACTCCAGTAAACCCCGGAACGAAAAGATAAATAACACTACTTGCGCTGTAAAGGTTGCATAGATTTGCTTGTTCCAAAGGAAGGAGGCAAAGATTAAATCGCCCATCATCCAAAAGTACCAACAACTCACCGCCTGTCTGGCTGTTAACCAATTAGCAATGATTAACAAGATTACACCAACGAGCTCAAGATAGTTAGTAATGTCAATAAACTCAGTGTTTAAAATCGCGATGCAGATAGCAAGAAGCGACAAAAATCCCCCTACATACTCCAAAGAACCAGGAATCAGCCGCTGCTTTTTGGCTAATTGCCACCTGATAACCGCATAAATTGAAAACAAGATGTAGGAAATTTGTAAGCCTCCCGCAATATACGCTGCTTCGTTCATAAAAAGCAGGAACCATAATGCATTGCACAAAATGCTTAAATACCAATACCAAGTACTCTTACGCATAATAAAGACTATTGAGATAATTGCCAGTAGACTACCGCTAAGGTCATAAATTGAAGCACCTAGGATTTGCATTGGTTTCTCCCTATATTGCCGGTCACTTACTCATCCCACTCCTTGTTCTTTTGTAAGAATAATTTTTTTTCAAAAAATTTACCAACTTCCCGCCAATCTTTAGCCCGAAAATAACGGTCACCCAGAAACCGGTTCCATGGTGCATCAAACAGTATTGCCTCACCCTTAAATGATTCCAAATTATGGGGGCCGTCATCAATTAAGAAGGAAGTCCCAATCAAGGCCTTGTTGTTACAAAAAATAATGTTTTTACTATTAATATGGGGAAAATGCTCAATAATCCATTGGGCTTTATCCCGGCATGCTTCCCAGTGGTAGGCGGTGATGATATAAAGATCAAAATATTGGGCAAGAAATTTTGTAATTTCCACCGCATATGGCTTAACTTTAAGATGCCGAAAAAAACCGGGTCTGAAGGTGTAATCGTGTATTTTAGGACCGCATTCTTTCTTTACAAATTGCTGAATGTCCCAATTGGTGATATCACTATAGGTAAGACAATCACCATAATCTTGATTATAGACTTCCAGCCAATAGTCAACCAGACAATTCAGGGTGGAATCCAAATCAATCCCAATGCTCTGTTTCAACAGCTAAAACTCCTCTGTTCCTGTATTGTTAGATCTTTATAAAGGCAACTCCATTCGTTGCTTAGCCGCATTTTTTCTGATATAATTTACATAACATATTTTACCTATATTGTTACTTTATGTCAATTACTTCTTTTAAATTTTAACTTGCGGTAGGTTGCTTTTTGGGCTTTCGTTTACTTTAAGGAATTGCATCGTTCTACTATTTAATCTTTAGTCGGAAATATAGAGGTAAGAACGAAAAAACGTAGTCTTGCTAACGAGGCTACGCCCTAATTTAACATTTTGACCTAATTTAGGCTTATTTTACGATTGATTTTTCATTCACCAAACTATTTAAAATTTCTCCCTTGATATATTTTCTGACAACAAATAATTAATCCACGTAACCTCGAAAAACACATATCTCAACCTTTATTACATCATATCTCCACTGCTGTAACAAAAAACCCTTGATTCCCTGAGACCGGCGCGGGAAAAGCGGTCTCCCCAAAATCAAGGGTTTTGTTGCATAAGTACCGGAATTAACCCATTAACTTGCGGACTTCATTTTTAAACAAGTCGCCCCGTTCTTTATAATTTTTAAACATTCCGAAACTGGCACAAGCAGTCGAAAGCAGCACAATCCCGCCCGGTCGTACTTTCTCCACAGCAGCAGCAACGATTTCCGCCATGTTTTGACAGCCGTAAACCAATTCCGGGGCCGGATGCCCGGAAGCGGCGGCAATCTCCTGAATCAACCTGCCTATCTTGGGACCGGTCACCCCAATTAAGATTACTGCAGTGACGCTGCTACTCAAAATCTCCTGGGCTAATTTGGAGAAATCGGAGCCTTTGTCGGCGCCCCCGGCAATCAAAACAATCGGTTCGGTGAAGGCTTTCAGGGCGACAATAGTTGGGTCGGGAGCGGTAGCAAAAGAATCGTCGAAAAACTGAATCTGATTAACCGTTCCCACATATTCAAGACGATGTTCCAGACCTTGATAGCCGGCAATCCCTTCCCGAATCGCTTCCAGGTCGGCACCGGCGGCCTGACTTGCCAACGCGGCGGCGGTAATATTCAACAGATTATGCTCGCCCCGCACCTGAATCGATTCGCTGGTAATCAGCTCTTCTTGGGTACCTGAGATATTCCAGTGGATCTTATATATACCACTTTCCTTAACATACCAGGCACCTAGCGGTTGCGGCCGGTCGCCGTAAGTCAACAACTTACCTGGGACTAGGCTTTGTAATTCCCGGCTGGTAGCGTCGGCCAGATTTAAAATCGTTATTCCCCTTGGACCCTGATGCCGGAAGAGATTGGTTTTGGCAGTGATATATTCGGCCCGGGACTTATGATAGTTGGGGTTTAACGGATCGGCCGGAGCCAGATGATCCTCGGTGATATTGGTAATCACCGCAATATCGACACTTTGGTCAAAATCCTCCAGTTGAAAACTGGATAACTCCAGGACGACCACGTCATCGCGGTCCAGTTCGGTGAAGAACTCAAACGGCGCAATCCCGATGTTTCCTCCTAAAAATGCCCGACGCCCCTTTTTTGACTGGCTTAAATTAAGAATTCGGTAAATTAAAGAAGAAGTGGTTCCTTTGCCTTTGGTCCCGGTGACGCCGATGGTAGTACAAGGACACATTTCCAAGAACAAGCGCATCGCACTGGTGATGCGGACCCCGGCAGCCTTGGCCCGTTCGATATGGGGGTTGAAAAGCGGCAACCCCGGGGAACGGAAGACCTCTGTGAAGTCGGTTAAATTCTCAAGGTAACTGGGGCCAAGCCGGAAGTTTGCGCCACAGTTCTTCAGTTCATGATAACGCTCCCCCAAAGCCGCTTCATCGCGGCTGTCGCAAACCGTTACCTGTTCCCCTTGAGTTAACAGGTATTTTACCAAAGCCAGATTCTCAATTCCCAATCCCAGTACAGCACGTGAATTCATTGCTATAGCTCCTTTATTTTTCCGAAAGTCATCGCGTCAAATAGAATATTATCGGCAGTTTCTAAGTAAAGTAAAGTAAAAGATTCTCTTTATTTTAGCGAGAACCTTCTTTAGATTTATTCAAAAAAGGAACTGTTAATAAATTTATCTTAGACAGTTCCATTAAAACATTTAATACTATTGTTGTAATATCAGTTTTCGATCCGAGTATGGGGTACCATGATTAAGAAGGCCTTATACCATATGAAACACTCCTGATTTACCAACCCAAGTCTGCTTTGATCTGTTTGACAAGCTGTTGGGCCATTTGAGTGTGAGTGGACACTGAAGGATGCCAGTCTTCTCCATAACCCAGTGAGCCATCCTGCATCGGAAATTCAATAAAGTGGATTTTGGCATCACCGGCAGACCGTAGAGTATTTACCACCGTATTAATGTAATCCCGGGCACTGATTAGATTATCGCCCCCCAACATCGGTCCAACAGCGCAATAAATGTGGGCCTGGCTGTATTGGCTCCTGATCTTTTTCACAAAGTTTGAATAAGTGGTGACAAATTGATTCTTCTCCGGAGCACCGCTGCTGAAGTCGTTGGTACCTAAATTGATCACTACCACCTGGGGGATCCATTGGCTGGAATCCCAGGTCAAAGAAGTGTTATAAGGGAGAATCCGCGAATAAAGCTCCGGCAGCGTTTCATTGGTGTCTCCTCCGTAATTGCGGACTACCCCTTTGCCCGACCAGGCGACGGTAATTTGGTCGGCGCCTAACTCCCGGGCGGCAATTGAGCCGTAAGCCAGATAGGCATTTTCATTTTTAGTGGTAAAGTTTTGATATTGACTGGTCCCTTCATTACCATAGCCGCAGGTAATGGAGTCGCCGATAAACTCGATCCGACAGGCCGACGCAGCAGGCGGAGTAAGTAATTTCCCATTTTCAATACTAAAACCTAAAAATTGCACCTCACCAACCCAGGCTTCGGTTCGTTTAACCAATTCCACAGTATGGGTGCCGGGAGCAAGTCCCGTAGCTAAAATTACCGGCATTTGGGTGGTGGAGGTAATATTGACCGGCGCTTTAACTTCATTATCAATAATCACATTGAACCAATTATCACCGCCGGACTTGAGATTTACACCGATACCGGTCCCTTCAAATTTGGCTTTGATTGTAGTTGCGCTCCAGGCGAACTTGGGTCCGGCCGGATCACTGGTATCAAACCTGCCGATTAACAGAGCGTTAGAGTTCGGAGTAGCCGGTAGAGTCGGTGTGACAATCGCAGTCCCCGTCGGAGTCGGCGTCGGTGATACAACTGAAGTGGCCGTTGGTGACAGCGAAGTGATACTGACAACCGTGCCATTCACTATAAAGTCGGTAGGTTTTTCGTTAGTACCACTGTATGCTAGGTTAAAACCGAAACTTACCTTACCATGAGCCGGTATTATGGAGTTATATTGCAAATTGGTAGCCGTAATGTAAGCTCCCTTTTTAATAAAGCTGGCGTTCCACATATTCGTAATCGTCTGGTTACCGCTGAAACCCCATTCGATACTCCAACCGTCAATCGGGGCCGCGGTATTATTGGTGATTGTTATATTTACAGTGGCACCGGAACCCCAATCATATTGAGAATAATCAACCGAATAGGTGTCAGCAGCCATTATTTGTTGATTTGACAAAAGTAAACCGCTAAAAGTAAGCAGCGCCAAAACTATAAAAATAGAATTCACAAACAGCTTCTTCCTATTCCCCTTTTTCATTAATTACACTCCTTCTTAATATTGTTTATATATTGCTTATCTGGAGTTAGAAAAATTGTATCTAAAACAATTACATAATGACCTGGCCATCCCAATCGCAATCGAGCATAGGTACCCTTCCGCTTTTAATTTCAGGACATAATTTACTATAACCTCCTTTCTTCATTTACTGGCTATGCTGAATGAACCAGTTTACTATTATTTTACAAATATTGGAAGTATAACGCTAGCACTTTTATAGCTTAAACTAAGAGCTTTTGAGTACCTTAACTACCGCTTAAAGACAGACTGGGGGTGGATGAAAAATAAACAAAGCACAATGGAGGTCCATGTGCTTTGTTGAAATTAATAGATATTATTCATCAGTGATTATTTGCGTCTTTTTCCCATTAATAGCTATTTACTTACTCCAGAATCTGTTGTTCAATAAAGTATCTTTTCAAATCGGTTGCCCCCTTGAAAACATAACCCTGCCAGCCGACGGACTTTGCCCCCTCGATGTTGCAGGACAGATCATCAATAAAGAGGCACTCTTCAGCAATCAAATGATATTTACGCATCAGTGATTCATAAATTTCTTTATCAGGTTTGTTAACCTGAATATCGCAAGAGATGAGATATCCGTCAAAAAATTTGAGGGCGGGTACGTTATCCATATATTCATAGATCCGGGGACTGGCATTTGAAAGTAAATAAAGACGATATCCCCTATGCTTCAAATCTTGGACCAATTCATACATTCCCTCAATCGGTTTTAATTTATGAAACCAGGTTGTCATGACATGTTTTACATATCCGATGTATTGGGGTATTCTGGCACCGATCGAAGCCAAGGCCTCCGCTTCACTGATGGCACCGCGATCCAACTCCTCCCACTCCTTGTTGCAAAACATCTCCTGGTATACTTGGTTCACCACCGCTGGATCATCAATAATTTCACTTAAATACTGAATGGGATTAAACTCAATTATCACGTTACCCATATCAAATACAATATTTTTAATCATATCATGTTTACTCCTGTATTTTTACGGAATTTGTAGCTACCTTCTTTTCTTTAAATTCCTTGGGTGTCATCCCGGTAACCTTTTTAAACAGCATACTAAAATAACGTTGGTCTTTATAACCGACTTGTTCCGCGATCTCATAAATCTTAACCGTTGGGACAGTCAATAGTTTGCAGGCCTTCTTCATCCGGTAATTGGTAAGATAATCCACAAATGTATATCCGGTCTCATTTTTAAAAAGTTTGCTTAAATAGCCTTCACTAAGATGCAGAAAATCGGCAACATCCTTGATTGCCAAATCTTCAGTGTAGTGGTTGTGAATATACTGAATCGCCCTGGCAATATAATCGGTTTTACCATCGGTATCGTTTGTGGATAAATATTCTTTGAAAAATACCAGTTTATTTTCTTCCAGACTTTCCAGGCGGTCTTGGATGTGGTTCATTTTATGTTTTTGATTCACTTCCTCACAAACCCGAAGAAGGGCCTGATGCAGATCAGCATCATCAATGGGTTTCATCAGATAATCCTTGACGCCTAGTTTTACAGCCTGTCGGGCATATTCAAATTCACTATAACCCGAAATAATAATACACTCGAAATCCACCTGACTTCTGACTTTCCGGATCATTTCAATCCCGTCAAGACCTGACATATTCACATCAGTAATAACAATATCCGGTTTCAGCTTCAGAATCATTTCGACGCCTTCCAAACCATTGGTCGCTTCTCCGATGACCTCACAGTTATAATTATCCCAGGACGTTGTCAAGACCAGCCCTTTACGCACCAGTTCTTCATCTTCAACTACAACTACCTTGATCATTCTATACCTGTACCTCCGCTGCTGTCTTTTCCTGTGAATAATTTAGGGGCAAAACCAATCGCACCTTAGTTCCCTTGGCAGGGTCACTATCTATGGATACCCCGTATCTTTCGCCGTAAGCAAGCTTAAGTCGACGATTAACATTGTAGATACCGATATTTTGGTTTTTGCGTTGATCGCTCTCAAGTTCCGCTTGAATCTGTTGAAGACGTGGAGTTTCAATCCCTACCCCATCATCCGTTACTTCAATGACGATATCCGCTCCCGCCTGAGTAATCTTTATATCCAATTTGCCGGGACCGATCTTCCTGGCTATTCCATGAATGATTGCGTTTTCGATAATCGGCTGGATAATCAGCCGAGGGATGTAGCAATCCAAAATGTTGGGGTCAATCTCTTTAGTTACTTCGAACCGACCTGAATACCGTATTGTCTGGATAGTTAAATAGCTATCAATAATCTCCAAGGATTCCCTGATTGTGGTCATTTCATTTTGATTATTAATGCTGTTTTTTAACAATTTGCCAAGTTGAATGACAATAACTTCAATTTCCTTAATCCCGTTAAGTTTTGCCAACCATTTGATCGAATCTAAAGTGTTATATAAAAAATGCGGGTTAATCTGGGCTTGTAAGGCTTGCAGTTCCGCTAACCTTAATCTGTCTTGCTTCTCCAGATTGGTCTGAAATAATTCATCAATATTTTTGATCATATCGTTAAAGCGGTTAGCCATAAAACCGATTTCATCCTTACTGTCCACCTCTACCCGGACATCAAATTCCCCTGCTTCCACCTTTTGCATTGCTTTGACAATTAACTGAATGGGTCTGATGATTTTTTTGGTGAAAACAATGGATAAAATGATGCATAAAATAAAGGCAATGATGCTGATACCTACGGTAACAACACTAATCAACTTGATATTTTCGATAATCAGATCAAGGTACAAAGTTCCCACCATAAAAAATTGTCTGTTTTGAGAACTGTTATTCCAGATTAAGGCATTCCTGCCATCAATTTTGGAAATTCGCCAGCATTTCCGGGTCTTGAATTCATATCGGAATGGGGAGTCGTAGAAGGCAGTTTGTTGTTTTCGTTTTGATTCATCATAGATGGTATAATAATGATGATCAACAATCGTATAAATCAAAGGTAAGGCACCGCGGCTTTCGTTGCAAATTGCAGCTATTGAATCCGTAGGGATATCAATAATGGCGTATCCTATAATTCCCGATTCATCTCGAATCCCTTTGATTAACGACAACGATATTGGTTTTCCAACTGTATTCACGTATACGTTGGGATAGACAACCACCTTGGTGCTATTCTGAGCCGCGGCAAAAATTCCCCAATTTCGATATATGGTGATATCATATTGTCGTGGCGGTTCGATAGTCGCCATCTGGAGCTTTCCGTCGTTCCCGATCAGATACATTGCCGCATTTAATGATTTCCCCTTAACTAAAAGAAACATTTTCAAGTAAATCCGACTGTTCGCATTGGAGCCAGAACCGGGACTCCGGAGTATTCTTCTGACTTCTTGATCATTACAGAACGTTTCCAATGCTTGGCTATATTCATTCACCATTTGATCAAAAGCGGTGGTAGAATGAGCCAAAGTCGATTTAACCTGTTCTTTAAGGCTGCCTAGGGATAATCGATAAGAGAAGAGAAACGAAAAAATGCCCAATACCAAAATCGGTATTACACAAATGGCGCCAAAGGATAATGAGAGTTTGGCAAAAAAACCGATTTTAGACTTCCGTTTCTCCATCTGACAACCATTCCTTTATCCGATTTTAATTATACCCACAATAGATAAACACTTAACAACCCTATGATTTTCTTCTTTAAATAACGGAAAAAGTTTGGATTTGGTCAATACCGTTTTATTGGAAGCATAAACTTTATCGAATGCCGCATATCTCCCTATTCCAACTCTAGAAATTGCTCAAAACAGTCGATTACCTCCTGGGCCTCTGCTTTGGTAGACATCTCCGCAAAAATACGAAGAAGAGGTTCCGTCCCGGAAAAACGCGCCACTAACCAACCGCCGTTGCGGAAATAGACCTTAACCCCGTCAAGATAGCTGATTTTTTCAATAGGTTCCGCAAAATTGGGTATTTGATGTTCAATCATAATCTGCTGATTAATTTTGTGCTTCATAGTTTGATTAAAACTCAGATTTTTTTCCACCATGACAAAGGTCCCAAACTCCCGATCCAGCTGTTCCAGCATTTCGCCCAGCTTTAAATTGGTTACGCTCATCATTTCCACCAGTAAACAGGCTGAAAAAATACTGTCTTTCCCGTGAATGTGCCCTCGGATGGTCAGTCCACCGCTGCTTTCACCGCCAATTAACGCATTGGTTTCCATCATTTTGGAACTGATGTACTTAAACCCGACCGGTACTTCATAACAGCTTTCTCCGAATTTTGCAGCGATCCGGTCCAAAAGGTGCGTAGTGGCAATATTCCTTACCACCGGCCCTTTCCAATTTTTATACTTTAAAAAGTAATAATAGAGCATAGACATGATCTTGTTGGGATTAATAAAGGTGCCATTTTCATCAATAATACCGAGCCGATCGCCATCACCATCCGTTCCGATTCCCAAGTCATATTTTCTCTCAATAACCATACTTTTCAAATGCCTTAGCGTATCCTCCGTGGGAGACGGCATCCGTCCTCCAAAGGTAGTATCATGTTGGTCGTGAATGACATCAACTTCGCACCGGCAGGTTTGCAGGATCGTCTGAATTGCAACTTTGGAAACACCAAACATCGGATCGAGTAATATCCGCAGGGATTTTTCACGGATACTCTTGACATCCAGCATTTTCATAATGGTATCCAGATAATCATTGAGAGGATTGATAATCCGGATGATTTCCGACTTTATTCCTGCATCGAAGTCCATGACCGGTATTGTTGCCCCTTTCCGGGCTTCAATAATCTCCTCGAGTTCCCGGGTCACTTCGACATCGGCATCTTTGCCGCCATAGGTAAATATCTTAATTCCGTTGTAATCTGCCGGATTATGACTTGCAGTAATCGTCAACCCATAACTGGTATGATACTGCTTAACAGTATACATAACCACCGGAGTTGGGGTCACCTTGCCGATGAAATGCACTTTTATTCCGTATGCGGCAAACACTTCCGCCACCCAACGACTGGCTTTGTCGGAGAGAAAGCGTTTATCATAACCGATTACAATCCCCTGGCTTACAGATCGCTCATGAGTCATTTTCCAAGCCAGGGCATCAGCCACGCGAATAATGTTCTCTTTGATGAAATCATCTCCAATGATAGCTCTCCAGCCACCTGTTCCAAATCGAATCATTTGCTGCACCTCTTTTTCTTAAAATCCTTACAACGGCGGTTATTACTTCGACTACCGACTCCCGGGGTTGCCGGCTCAATCTATCAGGCTAAATTACTTTACTACATGGTTATCCCTTTATTTCCTGAAATCTTAGTAAAAATTAAGATTGAAATGGTCGTCGCCACAGTAAGGATTGTTGCCAACGCCGCCGCGGTCCCAAAGTTCGCTCTGACTACCTCAGTATAAATAGCTACGGAAATCGTGGCGGTTTTTCCGGTATATAGCATAATACTTGAACTCAGTTCATTAATTGTGGTAATCCAACTGAGAATTGCGCCCGAAAACACACCGGGAAGCATCAATATGGCGGTTGTTTTGAAAAAAGTCTGTAACGGAGGAACTCCCAGACTAATCGAAGCTTCCTCGATCGCTGCATCAATCTGATATAGGATAGCCGTCGATGACCGGATCGTATAAGGCAACTTGCGGATTACATAAGCAATGACCATAATAAACCAGGTCCCGCTGATATAGATCGGTGGTTTGTTAAAAGCCACCAGTAAGCTGATACCTAAGACAGCTCCCGGGACAACAAAGGGGAACATGATCAGGATATCCAAAAACGAATTAAGCTTGGAACGTTTCCGGACAATCAGGTAAGAGACTAAGAGACCAGCCAGAACCATAATTAAAATCGCTACAGTGGAAAAAACGAAGGTGTTCTTAATCGTACTGCCCAAACGGTATAAAATTTCAGTGTAACTGCCCAAACTAAAGCCTTTCACAAAGATCGGTCCGTTAGTTTTGATAAAAGAGGTTACGATCACTGTTATCTGGGGCAGTATGGCAATGAATCCGAGCAGAAAGCAGAAAATTGTTAATACAATCTTTTTCAGTGGAGAGAGTTCAATGACTTTAGGCGGATTCAAAGCGCTCATCGTATAGTTACGTTTGGAAATGATTAATTTTTGAACTAACAGTAACGCAACCGCGCAAATGATAATGATGATGCTCAAGGTACTGGCAAAGCTGGCATTTCCTCCGGTTTCACTCATATACTCCTCATAAACCATTACCGGCAACACTTTATATCCCTCACCGATTAGCATCGGCGTTCCGAAGTCCGCCAATGATGCCATAAATACCATGAGCATTCCTGCGGTTATGGTTGGAAGGATTAAAGGAAATGTTACTGTAAATAGCCTTCTTAAGGAATTTCCTCCCAAATTTTCCGCAGCTTCTTCCAAAGAGCGGTCAATTGAACCTAAAACACCGGAAACATATAAATATATATAAGGAAAAAACTTCAAAGAAAACACCAGTACAATTCCTGTCCAACCATAAATCGTAGGCATTTGGATACCAAAATTGGTACAAAATCGAGTTATCACACCGTTTCTTCCTAAAAGGAGAATCCACGAATAAGCCCCAATAAATGGCGGTGAAAGCATGGACAAGATGATGATGATATTAAACAGTTTTTTCCCGGCTAAATTGTAACGGGTCATCGCATAAGCTAAAGGTATTCCGATAATAGTTGCCAATATTGTCGCAGTGATACATACTGAAAAACTGTTTTTTAAGGCTGAATAATAATATTTGAGTTTAAAAAAGTCTATGTAGTTTTGAAAACTGAATTTCCCCGCTTCCGGCAAGAAACTTTGCACTAACATCTGAAACATCGGATAAATCAAGAACAAAGTCAAACAGCCCAGTACCAGCAGGGAAATGAAATTCCATACATTAAAGACCGTTCCTTTATTCACTTTTACAGATGTGCTCATAGCAACGACTCCTCGCCTGTTTCATTAAATATATTAATTTTATCCTTTATAAAGTCAAGGCGTATGACTTCACCAATTTCTCTGATTTCCTCATTATCTTTACAATATTCATTAACTTGAACGGTTTGTCCGTTATCCAGGCGAACGACATAGTTAATGAAATCGCCCAAAAATGTTTTCTGGGAAATGATCCCCGGCAAGCCTGCTTCGCTTTGTTTCTTAATAATGAACTCTTCCGGCCTTATCGAAAGTTTGATCGATCCCTTCCTGACGGCTTTGCACTTCAAAGCAACCACCATTGAATCACCAATTTTAATCTCCGCATTTTGTTGTGCGTCTACGCCAACGATTTCACCGGTAAGAAAATTGGAGGTCCCGATAAAACCGGCTACGAATTCGTTAACCGGCCGCCGGTAAATAGTTTCCGGTTTTCCGATTTGTATAACTTGTCCTTTATTCATCACCGCGATCCGGTCGGAAATCGAAAGCGCCTCTTCCTGATCGTGAGTTACATAGATGGTCGTAATTCCCAGATTGTGTTGTAATTCTTTGATTACAGTCCGCATCTCCACTCTTAATTTCGCATCCAGATTGGACAAGGGTTCATCCATCAATAATAGTCTCGGATGGATGACGATGGCTCTGGCTAAAGCAACCCGCTGTTGTTGGCCGCCGGACATATTCGCCGGCTGTCTGTCCCTTAAATTATCAATCTGGGCCATTTTTAACGCTTCGTTGATTTTCTCTACCATTTCCTGTTTCGGTACTTTCCGGGCTTTGAGCCCATAGGCAACATTTTCATAAACCGACATATGCGGGAATATAGCGTAATTTTGAAACACCATTCCGATATCTCTTTTATGGGCCGGAATGTTATTAATCAACTCGGCATCAAAGTAAATCTCACCTTCCTCAATACTGTTAAAGCCGGCGATCATCCGTAAGAGAGTAGTTTTGCCGCACCCGGAAGGTCCAAGTAAAGTAAAGAATTCTCCCTTATCTACAGTAAAACTAACATTATCAACCGCCCGGAACTCACCGTATTTTTTGACTATGTTTTTCAATTCGATTTGATGGCTCATGCTTCATACCCCTTCACAGGATGTTTACTATGCAATTTTGGCTTTTTTATAAATCGAGGATACTCTATTGACAATTTAAACTTTCCTTTAGAGTATCCTCGCCTTTTAGACTGATATATGGGTCTTATTTACCGATGACGATGTCTTTCCATTTTTTCAGGATATTTTCTTTTTCGGTAGCAGCCCAGTTAAAGTCATAATCAACCATCTTGATTTTACTCATATCCGGTAAGCCTTTCGGAGCCGGTAAGTCGGAACGCGACGGTCGTCTTGACATTTCATTGGCCATAATCGTTTGACATTCCTTACTCAATACAAAATCCACAAATTTTTTAGCGTTGGCAAGATTTTTGGCGCCTTTAACAATTGCGACCGCATCCGGCACACCGGAAGTCCCTTCGGAAGGATAGACGATACCAACGTTAGCGCCGGCATTCACATATTTAATCGCTTCTTTTTCAATGGTTAAACCAACAGCATACTCACCATCAGCCACCCCTTTATAAACCGAACTCGAGCTGCCCAAAATTTTGCCGTCCAGATTTTTCACAAACTTTCTGATAAAATCCCAACCTTTGTTATTGTCTTTCCCAAATGCGGTGATCATGGTTGCTAGGATGGTATAGGAGGAACCTGACTTGACCGGATCGGCATAGGCGATTTTCCCCTTAAAAGTCGGGTGGAGCAAATCGGCCCATCCTTTCGGAACAGCATTTTCAGGCACTAGTTTTTTGTTATACATAATAACCATCGGAAGTGGCGATTCACCGGTCCAGTAATGTTTCGGATCTTTATATTTTTTATCTACGGCAGCAGTCGCTTTGGAAGTGTATGGTTGGAAATATTTAGAGAAGGCTTGAAGGGACTCAGCACCGCCTCCCCATAAAACATCACACATGGGATTTGCCGCCTCGGCTTCAATCCTTTTTAAAAGTTCTCCGGTTCCTGCGGCAACCAATTGGACTGTAATCCCTGTTTTTTGTTGAAACTCTTTAACACCCAGGTTAATCGCTTCAGTCGGGTGCGGTGAATAAACCGTCACCACTTTGGATTGATCGGTTTTGGCTTGGACGTGTACCAGC
>DATCLA010000189.1:0-1574 GCA_036564195.1 Bacillota bacterium | reverse complement strand
GGTCAAGACAGTTGGCAAGTATGACTTGAGGGGAATTTATCATGCCCTGAAAGATGCCAATTTGTTAATCGGAGGCGGCGGCTCCTTGTTTCAGGACCAGACCAGTCTCCGTAGTCTGATCTTCTATTCCGGGCTGGTCCTCGGTGCCAAATGTCTTAAAGTTAAGGTGTTTCTTTACGGCCAAGGAATCGGGCCGCTCCGTACCAGGATGGGTAAATGGCTTGCCGGTTTGGCGTTAGGTCGAAGCGACTTAATTACGGTTCGGGATCGGGTTTCCCTGATTGCTTTAGCGGATTTGAATGTGAAAAAACCGGAGATTCATTTTACAGCCGAGCCCTTATTAGTGAAAGAAAAGGTAGCTAAACAACTGGTTATCAGTTACTGGGAACGGATCAAATTCAGGAAACTTTTTAAAGTGGGTCTGATTATCCGACAGACTTCCTTGGTCAAGCAGCGGTTTTGGGATGAATTGACAGACTGTTTAAACTGGGATCATAATGTGGAACTGTTCATCTTAAATATTGATCAAAAGGATCGGGAATTTAATCAGCGTATTGCCTTAAAGAAAGGGATTAAGCTATTGGACCCCATTACTACCTGGGAAGGGTTACAGGCGGTAGTGGGCGGTTTTGATCTGGTATTAAGCACCCGTTTACACGGTCTGGTGGCGGCGGTGGTTCAAGGGATACCCTGCTATGGCCTGGCGGTTGATCCCAAAATCGATGGTTTCTGTCTACAATGGGGTATTCCCTTTCAGGTCTTAACTACGGAGTCAGAGCCACTGACCCTGGGCAATAAAGTGATCGATTTTCTCCAGCAACCGTTGGAGCAACGCTTATCCTGGCGTTCCCAGAGAGATTTTTGGCGGGCCCGGGCTTTGGAAAATCAGGTACTGCTTAAACAGTTTATTCAAGGACAATTATGAGCGGACGTAAATTTTTATCCGGAATACCGGTAGATATCTTCTCCACCAAGGAAAGCTTAGAAAGAACGATCTATGAATGGCTTCAAAAACCGGAAAAATCCCGGCAGATCGTGACTTTAAATGCCCGGATGTTAATGGCTGCTTTGGTGAATCCGGAATTGCACAAGGCAATTTGCAAGGCGGATCTGGTCCTGGTTGACGGGTACGGAATCGAATTAGCATTGAGAAGGAGGGAAGGCGCTTCAGCCCTAAGAATTGCCGGAATTGATTTAATAAAAGAACTGTTGCGTTGGGGTTCGAAACAGGGCCTGCCGGTATTTTTTTATGGCGGAACTCTGGAGGTGGCCCAAGGACTGCGTGACCGAGTTCCAAAGTTATGGCCGGGATTGGCGGTCCAGGGAATTTGGGACGGATACGGAATTGAATTATGCCGCGATCAGGTGCAGCGGGAGATCCTCCATTGTCAGCCCCGGCTTTTATTGGTAGGGTTAGGTACTCCGGCTCAGGAGTTTTTTTTAGTTGATTTGTTACCCCATTTACCCGGAACGGTAGGGATCGGAGTCGGAGGAGCGTTGGAAGTATTGGCCGGGATTAAGGCAGAAGCTCCACCCTGGTTGCGGAAGCATGGCGGAGAGTGGTTATTCCGGAT
>DATCLA010000188.1:0-2615 GCA_036564195.1 Bacillota bacterium | reverse complement strand
GTTTGTCTCTGCCGACAACATGGTCTATACCACCTTTAACCGTAGCGACTGGGAGTACAGCAAAAACAACGGGGTAATCACTCTGACCTTCAAACAAGCTATCAAGCTTCGTTATTTAAAGATCCACGTCAAGATTGACGACCGGGACCAACTCTTCCAGCCGGTAGACAAAGCCACCTTCTTAAACGAACTGGCCAAAACCGTCCAGGTCTACCAAGAAGTCACCGGCCGGACCGAAGAATACCAATACGACGCTGCTGGGAACCGGATGCTCTTGAAGGTAACTTTGTCTCAGACTAACCAATATAACTCTCGATATTACCCAAACTCCGACCGGTTAATGACCGACGGCAAATATGCCTTTGCCTATGACGCGGCTGGTAACCTGATCCAAAAAGGCAACAAGTTTACCATCAGCGGCAATACGGTTAGCTTCACCACCAAAGGTACCGGAGTAGAGTATTGGGAGTACAGTTACGATCTGTTAAACCGGTTGATTAAAGTAACAAAAAATGGTACGATCGCCTCAGAATACCAATATGACCCAACCGGACTGCGGGTAGTCAAAAAGGCGAAAGGCCAGACCACCCATTACGTCTTTGAAGGCACAGAACCGATCTTTGAAAAGAACATAACGACAAATAAGGTTAAATCGTACATTTACGCCTTTGGTAAACACCTGGCCCGGGTGGATGGTAAGATCGGTGATTCGTCAGCTAAGAAGTATTTCTACCATACAGATCAACTGGGTTCCGTTAAGGCCATTACCGATCAAAACGGTCAAATAGTTAAGAAAAATGATTATTATGCCTTTGGTAGCCAATTTAACCAGGAAGGCAGTTTGGACGAGACCCATGGCTTTACCGGCAAGGAATACGATGCCGATATCGACTTGTATTATTACAACGCCCGCTGGTATGATCCGGAGTTGGGCAGGTTTATCAGCGAAGACCCGGCAAGAGACCCGAATAATCCGAACCTGTATAGTTATTGCGGGAATAATCCGACGTGTCGAATTGATTCGGATGGGCAGATTTGGTGGTTGGTCGGTGCAGCTCTAGGTGCTCTGAACGCTGCACTGAATGGTGGAGATTCCACAGATATCTTTTGTGGAGCATTAATTGGACTGGTAAGTGCAGGAGTAGGAACAGCGGTTTCAGCTGTTGTCGGGACAATAGGCAGTGGATTATGGGGAACCGTCATTACTGGAGCGGTAACCGGAGGGCTTACCGGTGGGATAATGAGTGCACTTACCGGTGGTGATTTTTGGGATGGGTTTACAACTGGCGTATTATCCGGAGCGGTTGCAGCATATCTTAATACTCAATTTCGAGATTTTGCCCGAAAAGGATGGTTTTGTGCCGGTATAAGAAGAGGGGCTTTTGGATATGTCAATTCATTAATTTCCGGTGGGGGAACGCTCCAAGATTTTGCGTATGGTTTCATTGATGGGGTAGCTGATTATGGAAGACAATCGTATGAAGCTTCAAAACAAAGGAATTCGGTATCATCAATAGACATTGAAAATTTCGGTCGAGATACTCTGCGAGAAGCTCAGATTGAATTGGAATGGCAACGAGCTTTAATTGAATTAGGAATTTATGTAGATGCCGTTGTGTATGAACTGGATCCGGAGCGATTATATGAAATTGAAAAAGAAGTATATTATGATCCGCAATATAACAAAGATAGCAAAGGTACATATTGTAATCGATATGCAGAAAAGGTTTTTCGTTTGTATACTGGTAGTAGTGAGCTTTTACGGAAAGATGGTCTTGCAAAAAATTGCTATGAAATTTATAAAACAGTTTCTGCATCGAATAATTGGAATCAGGTTTCTGATGGATTAAAAGCACAGCAACTTGCTAATAAAGGTTACTTTGTAATAGCTATCAGTACTAAAGCTGAAAATCCATCTACTATATTTGAACATGTAGCTGTAATTGCGCCGGGACTTAGTACTAAGGAGGTGGTTAAGCGTTATGGTTATTATTGTCCGGCTATTGCCCAACAGGGTAGGACAAAAATACTATATGGGGTTGATAAATATGGTACGATGAATTATGGATGGAGATTACAAGATAACCCGAGTATTACTTTTTGGTCATATAACCCATAATGATTTATAAAACCCAATTAATTTATATTGGAGGTTTTTTTAAAATGAAACGTTTTTTATTGCCAATAATATTTTTCTTATTGATTGGATTTGTAAATGTAAGTGGAGAAACAACCCGTTTAACCAAAGTGTATTCATTTGAAAATGATGAAAGTGGATATGCAGTTTTAAATAATAAAGACGATTCATTGTTAGTTACATATTATTCTCATAAGAATTCGAATAAAGGTATTTTTTGGTACAAACAGGGTAAGAAAGTAAAAACAATAAATGGAGCGGTAAATGGGAGTATTAGTCCTGATGGGTCGTATTATTCATATGTAAAAAATAGTGAATTGTGTATTTTTAAAGAAAATGGGAGTTTGGTTAAAAAAGTGAATGTTGTTGGTGACGAACAAGAATCAATAGCATGGTCTTATGATTCAAAACAACTATATGTCTGCAGATATCAAAATAGAAAATACAATATTTACTGTATTAATATTCAAAGTGGAAC
>DATCLA010000187.1:0-2109 GCA_036564195.1 Bacillota bacterium | reverse complement strand
ATGGCGAGGATTACCGCCTGCGCCTGGTAGTTTAAAAGGCCGTCCCTAGGGTTCAGCGCCTGAATCCGCAGATCGGAAGTTAATTTTACGACCATGGTTTCGTTCTTCACTTGGATTTGGGGGTATTCGGACAACCGGTCGATAAACCGCTGGGCATACTCGGGACCGGTCAATTCTTCCTTAAAGTAACGAAGCCCGAATCCGTTATGAATACACTGGGAAAGGATGCCCCCTAATTCCGATTGCCGGTCGAAGATTACAATACTACGGGCTCCGGCATCGACTGCCGCTTGGGCTGCAGCTAAACCTGCCGGTCCTCCTCCGATTACTGCCAAATCAACTGATATTACGGACATTATGCTTCCCCTCCTTAACCATTCGCAGCCGTCCGGTCAACAATTCGCTTCCCGGCCCGTTTTTGCTTACCGATTCCGGATTGATCCCCAACTCTTCCACTAGTAAATCCAAAATTTTAGGTGTGCAAAAACCTCCCTGACATCGGCCCATTCCACTCCGGGTACGCAGTTTTACTCCATCGAGGGTATTGGCACCCCGCCGGATCGCTTCCCGGATCTCCCCTTCGGTGATGGTTTCACAACGACAGACTACCCGGGCGTAAGTCGGATCCTTCTCAATCAACTGCGCCTGTTCCGCTTCGCTCAACTGACGGAATCTGATCAAAGGCCTTATAGGGTTAAAATTAGGTTTGGGACGCAATTCCAGCCCCGCTTCCTTCAATATTTCCTTGATCTCTAAAGCGATGGCCGGAGCCGCCGTCAGTCCCGGCGACTCGATCCCCGCCGCATGGATGAAGCGTGGTGAAATATGGGAGGATCTAATGATAAATTTGCCCCTCTCTTCAGCGGCACGTAATCCGGAAAAACTGGTAATTAAATCAGCCGGCCGAATCCCCGGTACCAGCTTACTGGTGTAATTGAAGATCTCCTCCCAACCGGAAGCGCTGGTGGAAAGGTCGGAGAAGGAACCGACGCGATGGGCTGTGGGGCCTAACATAATATTACCATCCACGGTAGGAATGACTAGAATTCCTTTGGACTCCGGCGACGGTAACGGGAAGATCGTCCGCCTCACCAAACCTTCCAACTTCCGGTCCAGTAAGTATTCCTCGCCTTTACGGGCATAGATGTTAAACGACTCATCGCCAATCATTCGGGCGACCGCCGCTGAAGATAATCCGGCGGCATTAACTATATATTTTGCCTTAGTGATGCCACGATTGGTATAGACCAGGAACTGATCGGTCCCGATCTCAATCTTTTCTACCTTTGTGGCTACAGCTAACTGTACTCCGTTAGCCCTGGCGTTCTCAACTAGGGCGAATACCAGATCGAAGGGGACCACGATTCCGCCTGACGGAACCAGTAAGCCCCCTGCTAAAGTCGGAGCCAAGTTCGGTTCTAAGCGGAGCAATTCATCCCGTTTCAAAAAGGTGATCTCTCCTACGCCGTTGGCCAGTCCTTGCTTACGCAAATTCTCTAAAGCCGGCAACTCCGATTGGTCCCGGGCAACCACCAAAGTCCCGTTTTGTTTGTACAATACATTTAATTCCGCCGCCAATTCAGGGTAAAGCCGATTTCCCCGAACACATAGACGCGCTTTGATTGTGCCGGGATGATCATGGATTCCGGAATGAACGATTCCGCTATTGGCTTTGGAGGTCCCAAAGGAAACATCAACCTCTTTTTCAACCAACAGCACCCGAAGCTGATACCGGGATAGTTCACGGGCCAGAGCCGCTCCAACCACACCGGCGCCGATAATCAATACCTCAACTTGCTCTGATATCATGGGCGTACCTCCCTCTGAATTTAAATAAAAAAGAGGACCAACACCAGCGTTAGGTAACACCGGATACGGTCCTCTCTTCTTCTCTGGACAAAACTATTCTGCTTGAGTTTAACCCCAATTTTTGTCAGCTTAGTTACGTAATAAGCGGCGTTTCGCGAAGAATTGTTGGTTACAAATAAAAAGTACCATCCAAATCCAATAAAAAAGTATTGATCCGACGTAACCGCTCTTCTGGGGAAAGCTTAAGACTATCCGCCATTAATTCACACTCCAATTAATAAAGTTGGTAGGTTATTAAGG
>DATCLA010000186.1:0-2695 GCA_036564195.1 Bacillota bacterium | reverse complement strand
CCTTAATACTAATGTGAATATCCTCTTTAATAAAATTAAAACTATAAAAAATATTGATCCGGCAATTGATGCGGAACTAACAAAAAAATTCAACTCTATAAAATCGATTATATCTGAACCGGCTACTTCTGCCAATTTAGGGACTCTCAGTCAAGACATTGATGATTTGCAAAGTCTGGTTAAACGCTTACGCATTATAAATGATAATGTAAATTATAATTTGTTTTTGAGCAGTGACAAACTTGCCACACAATTAAAAAATATGAATAAAACTATCGTCCTAGCCAGCGCTATTATTGCAACTTTAATTGGGCTGATCATTGCTAGTTTTATTTCTAAACCCATGAAAAAAATTGTTGCCCGGGTAAAATCATTAGAAACGGGAGACTTATCCATAAATATCACTAATACAGTAGGTTCAAGCGAAGTTACCAAGGTAATTGAAGGATTAAGTCAGGCAATTTCAGGTTTACGAGGTTTAATAACAAATATTAGTGACCACTCAAATACCTTGGATAATGTAAGTGCTGAGCTTAGTTCAGTATCAACAGAAACCCAGCGGGCTGCAACGGAAGTAGCCAAGGCAGCCGAAGAACTCGCTACCGCCTCTTCAGAGCAGGTTAAACAGATTAATGAAGCGGTTGATTCAATTCAGGAACTAACTAAAATGGTTATTCAGGTAACTGAAGACTCAAAAAAAATAAGCGACTTTTCCGGCAAAGTAGCCCAATCAGCTGAGCTTGGTCAAAAAGCCGCCAATGACGTAGCTAACGAGATTAATGATTTGTATAATTCCACAAAGGAAGTGGCCGAAGTCATTAACACCTTAATAAGCACTTCAGAAGAGATTACCGGCATCACTTCCATCATCGAATCTATAGCGGAACAAACGAGTTTGTTGGCTTTAAATGCGTCAATTGAAGCCGCCCGTGCCGGAGAACACGGAAAAGGGTTTTCAGTTGTTGCGAAAGAAACCGGAAAACTAGCCGAACAATCAAAACAATCAGCCCAATTAATATCAGAATTAACTAACCAGATGAAAGTTCGCACCGATCATGCTTTTGCAGTAATGCAACAAGGAATCTCCAAGGCGGAAGCAGGCAAAAATTTAGCAGAAAAGGCTACTGTAACATTCCGAGAGATTTATCAAGCGTTAATGAATACCGTAGCTCAAATTGATTTAATTGTAGCCTCCGCCAATCAAATGGCTGCCAATAACGAAAAGGCAACTGAAGCCATTAGCGCGATTGCTGCGATTAGTGAACAAAACTTCTCCAGTACAGAGCAGGTTTCCGCAGTAGCCCAAGAGCAAAATGCTTCAATGGAACAAGTAACCGTTTTAGCGAAGAAACTTGCGCAAATTTCCGCTAGCATAAAACGGGATGTGGAGATGTTTGATTTGGGAGACACAGTTAGCTACCAAGCTCCGGAAACCATATTTTAATCTCCCGTTCGGCGCTTTCAGCCGAATCGGAAGCATGAACTATATTTTCGGATTTGGATAGGGCAAATTGACCTCTGATGGAGCCCGGCTCCGCTTCGGCCGGGTCAGTCGCCCCGTTTATTTTTCTGACCATCCTAACTACATTATCGCCTGCGATAATCATGGCGCAGACCTTGCCCCTGGTAATGAAATTAACCAATTCCATGAAGAATGGTTTGTCTTTATGCTCAAGATAATGTTCTTCCGCGATTTCCCTGGTCGGCTTGAGCATTTTTAAAGCGGTTATCTCAAGGCCTTTCCGTTCATAAATCGAAATTATTTGGCCGACTAATCTTCGCTCTACGCCATCGGGTTTGATCAACACTAATGTCCTTTCCATAATTTCACCTCTTTTAATATTCAGTATTTAACTGCTAAAAGACAATCATAAATAATTTCGCCATTAAAAATCCGATCAACCCACATCCGGGAAAAGTCAGAATCCAGGCCCAGACCATTTCCTGTACTATACCCCAGTTAACCGAGAATAACCGTTTTGCCGCACCGACTCCCATAATGGCTGTAGTCTTGGTATGAGTAGTACTTACAGGAGTCCCCGTCATTGAAGCTAGCAGCAAACAAACTACGGCCGCTAAGTCGGCTGAGAACCCCTGATGTTTGTCTAGTTTTACCATATCTAATCCTACGGATTTGATGATGCGAAGTCCCCCGATCGAAGTGCCCAACGCCATCACTGCCGAGCAAAGCAGCATCAGCCAGACTGGGATTTGGAACTCAGTGACATTGGCTTGTCCCTGCGCTAAAAAAATACCGAGCATGAATACACCCATAAATTTCTGGCCGTCCTGAGCCCCATGCATAAATGCCATACCGGCTGCGCCGGTGATTTGGAGATTCTTAAATGCAGAAACGGTTTTGCGGCGATCAAAACCGCTGCAAATTTCCTCAATTAACTTGACAACCAGCCAACCGGCACCGAATCCCAACACCGTTGAAAGGGCCAACCCATAGATCACCTTTATCCATTCGGTGGGATTAATCCCTGAGATACCGCCTTGTAACGCAATGGCGGCTCCGGATATGCCGGCGATCAAGGCGTGACTTTCACTGGTCGGTATCCCAAACCACCAAGCAGCAGTCGCCCAGATGACAATAGCGAATAATGCCGCACATAGAGCGACTAACGCCTCATGTGTATCTCCCCCAAAATCAACCATCTTATAAATGGTTTGCGCCACTGTCGCATTGATT
>DATCLA010000185.1:0-4730 GCA_036564195.1 Bacillota bacterium | reverse complement strand
TGGAATCGTAAAATGATATTCCCGCATCGGTTGGCGTAAAAATTCCTTCATTGCCGGTTCCAATCCGATTAAGTCGGCAACTTTATCGAATTGTTCCTGAGCTGTTTGGTAGGGATTATACGAAGGACCTTTCATTAAGTGCTGACCTCCTATATGGATAAATTTGTAAAAAGCATTTCGACAAATGATGAGGAATTCCTTGGTAATAATGGATAATATTAGCAAATTATAGGGGGACACCGCATATTATGTTAAATTACCGAATCTAATTAAGAAACCAAGCCTAAATTATGAAACTGCTTTAATTATCAGAATATTTGGCAATAAATTAAATAATTGCTTTTAGTACTTTTATTGAGAGACCGAAAAGGATTGGGAGTCAAATGTTTAAGAGACTATAGACTTTTGCACTGCCTTGATTTAATCTATTATAAATAATATGCTTGTAATATGCTTGGGGCGGCAGGTCAGAGACTACCGGTAAGTTAAAATCCTCTTGATTAAGGGCAGTATTATTACTTTTATATTGTGAGGTTTGGATATGTTAAAAATAACCCAATTATTTCCAGACGTCTGTGGTAACCGGAATTTTTACCGTCGGATGCTACAATTAGCTCTGCCCGTCATGGTTCAGAATTTCATCTCATCCTTTTTAAATATGATCGATACGGTGATGGTCGGTAAATTAGGGGAGACGGAGATTGCAGCAGTGGGTATTGCTAACCAGTTTTTTTTCCTCTTTAATATGCTGATGATTGGGTTAGGTGCAGGTTGCGGGGTGCTAATCGCCCAGTTTTGGGGTAAAGGCGAAGTAAAGAATATCAAACGGGTCTTAGGAATCGGGCTGGGCTCGGCTACGGTAATAGCACTTAGTTTTATGATTACGGGCTATCTTTTTCCCAGGGGGATTATAGCAGTATTTAACCGGGAAACTCGAGTGGTTGCTTTGGGGGCGGAGTATTTAAAGATCGTATTAGCCAGTTATGTATTTACCGGAATCACCTTTATCTACAACTTTGCGCTTCGCTCCATCGGTAAGACAGTACAACCGATGTTAATCAGTGCCCTGGCGGTGCTGTGCAATGCCTTTTTTAACTATCTGTTCATCTTCGGTAAATTCGGTGCGCCAGCAATGGGAGTGGCTGGAGCTGCTTTGGCTACCGTAATAGCCAGAATCGTCGAGACACTGCTCCTGGTGACAGCGGTTTATGCCGAAAAAGGAGCGCTGGCAGCTTCAGTTAGTGAATTGGTCAATTTCAATATGGGGTACCTTAAAAAATCTTACCGGGTCATTTTCCCGGTAATCTTAAACGACCTTTGTTGGGGACTTGCCAATCTGGTCTATGGAGCGGTCTATGGCCGCATGGGTACGCAGGCAGTTGCCGTGGTGCAGATCTGTAATACCATTTCCAACCTGTTTATGGTGGTAATTTTTGGGATGTCCAGTGCCGCTGCAGTGATGGTGGGCAACAGTATCGGCGCCGGCGAGGTGAGCTTAGGCAGAAATTACGCTAAGCGGTTCTCCGTTCTGGCAGTTGTGACGGGTATTGGATTGGGTTTAGTTTTGGCAGGGGTAGCTCCGGTATTGCTTGCTGTTTTCAATGTTTCCCGGGCAGCGCGGAGTTATGCTTTGATTATCTTGTATATCATTGCTTTAATCTTTTTTATTAGAGTATTCGACATTATTTTGATCGTCGGTATTTTAAGGGGAGGCGGGGATGTGCGGTATGCGCTACTGCTTGAAGGCTGTACAATGTGGTTTGTCGGAGTACCGTTGACTATTTTAGGGGCTTGGGTGTTTCAGCTTCCCGTCTATGCGGTCTATGCCCTAGCTGTTGCCGAGGAAATAACCAAGTGTATCTTCGGGATCCAGCGGTTAAAATCCGGACGCTGGATACATAATGTCATTCATAATCTGATGTAATAGCCCCAGTGTTGGATGGGACTGAACATTATCCCTATTACCCTTGCGGGTTGTAGTAGATTGAAGTGAAAAGGTTTTATGATCATTTTACGCTTAAAGGCTAAATCTATGAGTAATTACTAAATTTAGGGAATTGCATAATTTCTGATTTAAGTTTTAGCTTACAATATATTGATAGATTACATCCGGGTTAGTCACCATATATTGTAGCCAAAGGGTTGATTAAGGTAATTATACAATTCCTTCAATTGTGATATTATTTGAACTGTATTAATTATTTTGGTATAATTAAACACATATATGATCATTGAGGAGGAAAATGAATGGATGGGGCGCGGTTTCAGATTATCATCGCAATGTGTCTATATATAGTTGTGGTTATTGGTATTGGAGTCTATTATGCCAAGCGGGCCAGCGAAAGCAGTAATAATTTCCTGATTGGAGGTAGAAAGATCGGCCCTTGGGTTACCGCTATGGGTGCCGAGGCTTCCGACATGAGTGGCTGGCTTTTAATGGGATTACCGGGAGTTGCCTATTGGGTTGGTTTGAGTGATGCGGCCTGGACCGCAGTGGGACTTTTAATCGGGACTTATCTCAATTGGGTGCTGGTTGCCAAGCGGCTGCGTAGCTACACAGTTATTGCCAAAGATGCCATCACGATTCCGGATTTTTTTAGCAACCGGTTTCAAGAGGAGAAAAAAGTGCTGATGACCATCGCCGCACTGTTTATTTTGATCTTTTTTACGGTGTATGCTTCAAGTTGCTTTGTTACAGTAGGTAAACTTTTCAGTGCTTTGTTTGGGGCTAAATATCAATATATGATGATTTTAGGGGCTTTATTTGTAATTCTCTATACGGTAATTGGCGGCTTTTTAGCCGAAAGTGCCTCTGATTTTATGCAGGGCATGGTAATGTTCTTTTCATTGGTGGTAGTACTAACAGTAGGAGTTAGGGTTGCCGGCGGAATTCCAGCTGTGATCGCTAATGTAAAGCAAATACCGGGTTTTTTTGATCTTTTCGGAATTGCCCGGCCGGTGCTGGAGAAGGGAGTTCAACAAACCGGCGCCTCCGGTCAGCCGCTTTTCGGCCCGGCCGGTAGTTATGGCTTTCTAACGATTATTTCCACGCTTTCGTGGGGGTTAGGCTATTTTGGAATGCCCCAGGTCCTGTTGAAATTTATGGCGATCCGGAAAGCGAGTGAGCTTACTTTATCCCGTCGCATTGCCACCATCTGGTGCGCTATTTCCCTGGTGGCGGCGGTTGCTATCGGTATTATCGGCCGGGCCCTTTACCCGGAGGCGTTGCTGACCCAAAGCACGGCTGAGAATATCTTTATCTTGATGACGACTAAGTTTTTCTTTCCCCTACTGGCAGGATTAGTGATGGCAGGCATTTTGGCAGCTACGATCAGTTCCTCCGATTCATATCTACTGATCGCGGCCTCTGCATTTTCCAAAAACCTTTACCATGGTATTTTGCGAAAAAATGCTTCCGACCGAGCGGTTTTGTATGCAACCAGAATTACTTTGCTATTAATCGCCGTTTTTGCTATGATTATTGCTTTAGATGAAAACAGCGTGATCTTTACCATTGTCTCCTTTGCCTGGGCCGGTTTTGGAGCCACTTTCGGCCCGATTATGTTATTCTCTTTATATTGGAAGAGAGTAACCCGGTCCGGAGCAATTGCCGGGATGTTGTCCGGAGGCGGGATGGTTTTCCTCTGGAAGTTACTTTTAAAACCACTCGGGGGAGTTTTCGGGATTTATGAATTGTTTCCGGCGTTTGTAATCTCTTGTATCGTAATTGTGATTGTATCGCTGCTGTCGCCGGAACCGGCGCCGGAGATCCAGGCTGAGTTTGAGCTGGCAAAGACTTATGAAGGTTAAAAGTTGTGAAAGCTAATGTATGATGTATAATAATGTCATAGTTAGATTAACTTATTCATTGAAAGGGTGGTACTATGGAAAGGACCTTAGTATTGATCAAACCGGATGCCATTGAGCGGGGTTTAATGGGGGAGATTATTGGGATTTATGAAAAGAAAGGGCTCAACATCACCGCTTTAAAACTGCTTAAGCCGTCTCGGGCAATTGTCGAGCAACATTACTTTGAGCATCGGGATAAACCCTTCTTCACTGAGCTGGTTAATTTTCTGACCAGGGGCAAGGTCTGTGCAATGGTCATTGAAGGGGATAATGTAGTCCAGATCGTCAGAAAAATCAACGGTGCCACTGATCCGGCAGTAGCGGAGGCAGGTACGATCCGGGGCCGGTATGCCTTATCCAAGTCGGAAAATGTTGTTCATGCCTCTGATTCGGTAGCAAGTGCCGAACGCGAGATCAAAATCTGGTTTCCCGAGAGTAACAGTTAATTTTCATCTTTTACTATGACAAACAACGGTATTTGGGAAAAAACGATTGGTTAACACCAGTCGTTTTTTGACGGCGGATTGATGGCCCGGTTTTGGGTAAATTAGAAGCACTTCCCTTGATATCCATTGACGGTAAAATATGATATCTTATGTGATTAGTTATCAGCGTAGAAGTATAAAGAAGCGAAAATAAGGCAACTTCTAATCTTAATTTTCAAAAATTGAATTTCAAGCTGTAATTATGAAGCAATTGGGTAGAAAGGATTAAGGAAACAAAGAAAAAAAGGGAGGATTCGGACTGAATTGCACGAAAGAGAATTAAGCAAATGAAATCCAAAGTTTGGAGGTAATTGATGATTAATCGAGACTCGGTTTCATTCGCTTCTTATGAAGCAATGGCGGAATACTATTATACCCATATAGACCGCAAGCCCT
>DATCLA010000184.1:0-6163 GCA_036564195.1 Bacillota bacterium | reverse complement strand
TTGTTACATAAGATACTTTTTTAGTTTAGAATTAATTATGGAGGGTTAAAAGATGCGTTTACCTGTCGTTAAAATTGGAGGTGCACATGGTGTGCGTTTGCCGCAAACGGTTTTAAAACAATGTGGCATCGGTGACAGGGTTGAGATCGAACTTGACGGTGACTCATTGATTTTAAGGCCATACAGTGGTGAGGAACCTTCGCATAGTAATGTAATTTACGTCAAATTTAATTAAATATTATCCCTATCGTTACAATTATCTGAGCCGTTTGATTATTCAAACGGTTTTTTGTATTATAACTATAATAAGTGCAACAAAAGTCTTAAACGCTGCTTTTCGGCCTTAGGCAGGGAATGCCCCTTAAATTGTCGAATTCATCCCTATTGATTAAAACGAGGGAAAATCATGGATGTACAAGGATTTTTAAAAGCATTAACCAGTAACCCCAATTATCAAAATCAAATTACTCTAGTTAAGGAAATCCCCGGCAGGGAAGCAGTATACGGTGAAGTTAAGCCGGCGTTGGCGCAGGTTTTAACTCAGATGTTGGCAGCCAAAGGAATTAAACAACTCTATTCACACCAGGCCGAAGCAATTAATGCAATTCGTGCCGGAAAACATACAGTGGTTGTCACCGGGACGGCCAGCGGTAAGACCTTATGTTATAATCTTCCGGTGTTGGAGAGCTTTTTGGCTGATCGGCAGTCTCGGGCGCTTTATTTATACCCGACCAAAGCCTTAGCGCAAGACCAGTTAAAGACATTAGTACGGTTGACCGAAGCGCTGCCTGAATCCCAACGGCCCTTCATGGGCACTTATGACGGAGATACAGCCGCCAATACCCGTAAGAGATTGCGCGATTCCGGTAATCTTATTTTAACCAACCCTGATATGCTGCATCAGGGGATTTTGCCTAAGCACCCGGCTTGGTCGTCATTTTTTACCCATTTAAATTATGTCATTTTAGATGAGATCCATACTTATCGCGGTATTTTTGGTTCCAATGTCGCCAATGTAATCCGGCGTTTGAAACGGATCTGTCGGCATTACGGCAGTAATCCGGTATTTATCGGGACTTCCGCCACGATTAATAACCCCCTGCAACACGCGGAAGAACTTTTGGGTTTACCGGTGCATCTGGTAAAAGACGACGGTGCTCCAAAAGGTCGGAAGTATTTTGTCTTTTGGAATCCGCCCTATCTTGACGTGGGCAAAACCGAACGCAAAAGTGCCAATTCGGAAGCAGCTCAATTGATGACGGAATTGATCCGGGAACGTATTCCCACGATCACTTTTGCAAAAGCTAGAGTGGTGACTGAGTTAATCTACCGTTATGTCCAGGAACAGTTGGAAAAGAGCAGCCCCGGCCTGGCAAAGAAAATCCGGGCTTATCGCGGCGGGTATCTACCGGAGGAACGCCGGGAGATCGAACGGCAACTTTTTGAGGGAGAGTTATTGGGAGTGACCAGTACCAACGCCCTGGAATTGGGGATCGACATCGGACAGCTAGAAGCATGTCTGGTGGTGGGGTACCCGGGAACCATCGCTTCCACCTGGCAGCAGGCAGGCCGGGTTGGCCGGGCTAAAGAAGATTCGCTGGTAATCTTGATTCCGCATCAGAACCCAATTGATCAATATCTGGTCAAAAATACCAGTTACTTTTTTGAAAAAAATCCTGAAGCTGCGGTAATCGACCCCAATAATCCCCATATTTTGATGGGACATTTGCGAGCGGCGGCATTTGAAGCTCCCTTAACCGCGCAGGATTGCTATGAGTTCGGAATATATGCACCGGCAGTGGTGGAACTGTTGGTCGAAGCGGGTGAACTGCGTCAGATGGCCGGTAAATGGTACTGGCGGAACTCGGGCTTCCCAGCAACTGAAGTGAACCTGCGTAATATCTCCGATAGTACCTTTAGCATTGTGGATGTAACGACGCAACCGCCCAAGGTCATTGGGACACTTGATGAAACCAGCGCCTATCAGCAACTGTATACCGAAGCCATTTATCTACATGACGGAGAAACTTATTTTGTTAAAGAGATGAATGTCTCACAAAAGATCTCATATGTTGAAAAAATAGCAGCGGATTACTATACTCAGTCAATTACGGAAGTGCAGGTTATTATCACCAAAAAAGAGATCGAGAGTTCCTGGCGTAAAGCAGCTACCGGCTTCGGTTCGGTAGAAGTAATGATGAAACCATATCTTTTCCGGAAGATCAAGTTCGGCAGCAGGGATAGTATTGGATTTGGCAAGATTAATCTTGAACCCCAGACGATGCAGACCAATGCCTTTTGGATTGTGCCGCCCCCCTCAACCTTGCACCTGGTCAAAGAGTTTGGCCGCGATCCGGTGGAAAGCTTGCTGGCCATTGCTAATGTGTTGACTGAGGTTTTACCGTTTATGGTAATGTGCGATACCTGTGATATCGGTTCTCTGGTCGATCTGACCAATCACGGTGCTCCGTCTTTGTTTGTCTACGATAAATACCCGGGTGGTTTAGGGTTTGCGCACCGTTCTTTTGAACGGGTTGAGGAATTAATGACTGCGGCCCGGGAATTGATCGCCGCTTGCGGCTGTGAAGCCGGATGCCCGTCTTGTGTCGGTTCACCATTGCCGCCTCATTCTCAATTGGATCCGGATACTTCCGGCAAAGGGCGGATTCCCGACAAAGAAGGGGCACTGGTTGTCCTGCACGACATGTTAGAGATGGAACCTTATATACCCCGGCAGAAGCAGGTTCCGGCCTATGCCTGGATTCTGACAGCGCCGGATGAAAATCGTCCTTTGCCGCCTTTGGTCCGCTTGCCGGAGAAGATCGAACAACAGTTACGAGAGAAATTAATCAATTTGAGGAGGAAACCCAATGGCAGAAATTAATGCGGCAATTATCGGCGGTTCCGGATTTTATGAGCCAGGAATATTGGCTGACTTCCGGGAGGAGACAGTAACTACCCCTTATGGTGCGGCTGTTTTGACTCTAGGAAAAGTGGACCGGATGGCAGTGGCCTTTTTGCCACGGCACGGCAGAAACCATTCGCTCCTGCCGCACCAGCTCAATTACCGCGCTAATCTCTGGGCCTTGAGGGAACTGGGAATTAAGCGGGTAATTGCTACTGCAGCAGTGGGAAGTATTAACCAGCGGTTTACGCCAGGTTCTTTAGTTATTGTGGACCAATTTATCGATTTTACCAAACAACGTCCGTTAACTTTTTTTGAATCCGGTGAAACCAACCGGGCCCATATCGATCTGACCGAGCCATACTGTCCGGAGCTGCGCCACAGTCTCAAAGCGGCTGCCGCCAAGTTGGGCTTGGCAGTGTTTGACGGTGGCTGTTACGTCTGCACCGAAGGACCGCGTTATGAGACAGCCGCCGAAGTCAGGGCCTTTAAAATACTGGGTGGGGATGTAGTCGGAATGACTGCTGTCCCTGAAGTGGTACTCGCTAGAGAACTCGGGATCTGTTATGCCAATGTCAGTATCGTCACCAACTGGGCAGCCGGAATTAGCCCGCATGCCCTCACCCATGCTGAAGTAGTGGAAGTAATGCGTAATAATCAGGAAAAATTACGTTTATTGATTAAAGAAGGACTGCTCGGCATGGCTCAGGAAACCGGTTGTCGTTGCTGTGGCCGGTAAGGTTAAAATGCTGTTTTTGGATACCGTACAACGGTAACCTGGCATACACCCGGAAGCAATGCGGGCAATACCATTTACCATCTGCCCGCAGCAGTTTGTTTCTACTACAGTTAGGACAGTTCAATCCATTCACCTCTGCTTCATCATATGATTCAACAATGGTTGAAGTTGAGCAATAATTAAATAATTAAGTAATCCTGTTTAAAAGACAGTGTTGTTTACAGCTTGAGTGCCTGATTAATTTATTCACGGCAAGGTTGAAAAATGCTTAAAACTTGTTCCTAAAGGTTAAGTATGGTATGATAATAAACAGTTTTTTAACTACACAGGGCTTGAGGAAGCCCTGATTTTAAAAGGTGATTCTCTAAAAGAATTCGATTCAGAGGTTGATTAGTTTGTAAACCTGATTCAACATCTAATAATAGGAGTGGTAACCAATGAGTCAAAACCCGGTAAGAGTCCGGTTTGCCCCCAGTCCGACGGGATATTTACATATTGGCGGGGCACGGACCGCAATTTATGATTGGTTGTTAGCCCGTAAAACCGGGGGTCAATTTATCTTAAGAATAGAAGATACCGACCGCAATCGCTTTGTCCCCGATTCTTTGGAGGACATTATGGCTAACTTGCGCTGGTTAGGTTTGCAATGGGATGAAGGCCCGGGGGTTGGCGGTAACTGCGGGCCTTACTTTCAATCGGAACGTTTGGAACTTTACCACCGCTATGCCCAACAGTTGATTGACGAAGATAAAGCATATCCTTGTTATTGTACTGCAGAACGTCTCCAAAAACTGCGCCAGGCTCAGGAAAGCGCCAAAGAAAAAGTGGGTTATGACCGGCATTGCCGTAATCTGACCGCAGCGGAACGAGCGAAGCTGGATGCCGCGGGATTGAAGAAAGTTATCCGGTTTAAGACACCATTAGAGGGCAAAACCATTGTCAGGGATGAGATCCATGGAGAAATGGTCTTTGAAAACAGTACTCTGGAAGACCTGGTCTTAATTAAGTCAGATGGTTTTCCTACCTATCATTTTGCCAATGTAGTTGATGACCGTTACATGAAGATCACTCACGTGTTACGGGGAGATGAATGGATTGTCAGTACTCCGGTTCATGTCTTGTTATATCAGGCATTAGGGTGGGAGCCCCCTCATTTTGCCCATCTTTCCATTTTTCTGGCTCCGGATGGAAAAGGCAAACTAAGCAAACGCCATGGCGCTACTAGTGTTAAGGAATATCGGGAACAGGGGTATCTGCCGGAGGCCCTGTTTAACTGTTTATTGTTGTTAGGATGGAATCCCGGTACTGAACAAGAACTATTTACCAAGGATGAAGCGGTTGCTCAATTCACCCTGGAGCGGGTTAATGCTTCACCGGTCCGCTTCTCTTTTGATAAACTCTTATGGTTTAACGGAGTCTATTTAAGAAGTTTAACTCCTGAAGATTTAGCCCGGCGTTGTCTGCCGTTTTTAACCAATGCCGGACTACTGCCGGATCCTTGTCCTCCGGAACGCTTTGCTTATCTGGTGCAATTAATGCCTTTAGTACAGGAACGTTTGAAATTATTAACGGATGTGGTGGAGTGGACCGGTTTTTTCCTTAAAGAGGAGATAGAGCCCCCGGCTAAAGAGCTCTTGATTCCGAAGAAACTGGATCAGCAACAGACAGTACTGGTTTTAGAAACTCTGTTAACAGCTTTAAAAGCTGTGCCCGACCAATTTCAAGCAACCGACTTGGAAGCAGTTTTACATGCCATCCCGGAACAATTAGGCCTGAAGATGGGAGAAGTCTTTATGCCGCTCCGAGTAGCGGTTTCCGGACGTACCGCCACTCCGGGAATGTACGAAACCCTGGCGGCCCTGGGTAAAAAACGGGTGCTGGACCGGATTGAACAGGCGTTAACGGTTTTAAAAAGCTGAATATTTTACGCCATTTTGCCACATTTTACACTTGACGTTCGTCAATATACCATGTATAATAAATTTTGCTTGAAGCGTTGGGGGATCGTCTAGCGGTAGGACGCCGGGTTCTGGCCCCGTCGGCGAGGGTTCGATTCCTTCTCCCCCAGCCAATTTGATTGGTCCTATCGTCTAGAGGCCTAGGACACCGCCCTCTCACGGCGGCGACACGGGTTCGAATCCCGTTAGGACTACCAAATAAATAAAACGTAGCTAAACAAAAAATGATTTTTTGTAAGATTGTAATAGGGTGGAGACGCTCCAAAAGCCTCCGAACCTCAATAAACTTTTAAGACCTCCTTCCGAAGGGTTTACCGATGAAAGAAAGGGGGTCTTTTATTATGCTAAATTAAGCTAAATTCAAGGACGGTTCTTGAATTGAATCATTTGAGCCTTAGTGGTAAATGAGATATGTGTTTTTCTTAATATGATTGTTTTGCTTCCTAGTCCAACCGATGACACAGGATATACGGCAAAGGCTTGGCTGATGTCTAACGCCGGAGTGAGTAGATTAACAAAGATTAAGTGCAGCTCAGTTTGAATGGTGGACTCTACCAAGAT
>DATCLA010000183.1:0-1990 GCA_036564195.1 Bacillota bacterium | reverse complement strand
ATATTATAACAATTCATGTTACAAAATGTCCAGTATTTTACAGTTATTTTTTTATTATTTTGGGTAATTTCCCCAATAATAACTACTTCAATATTGATTGAACCCGGATATTTTAAAAACCGGGACTTGATCCCGGTTTTTTATGCCGAATTTCAAAAACTGCTTTAACTTAATTCAAACAAAGGGGTAAATGAACAAGCTCCCAGCTGTTCGCATTGTTTGCTTAATCCGTTCCCAAACGGCTCCTCCGCTAATGCTTCAAACACCGTCGGGTACAAGAGAAACGGGTAAGTTTGGAGTTTAAGGGTTAGCCTGTTGCTAAAACCATCACCGTTGTTCGGTAAAAGTCACTTTCAAATTAATTTTTTGTTTGTTCCGAACTACTACCGCTTTAACTGTATCCCCAGCTTTATATGACTTTTTAATATTGTTCACATCAAGCATTGAAGTAACCTTCCGCCCCGCCAGGCTAATCAAGATATCTTTCCGGCGCATCCCGGCTTTGGCGGCGCCGCTGTCTGCGGCAACCTGGACGATGTAGATTCCCACCGGTAAATCATAGTACTCTGCCATTTCCGCAGTAATCTCCCGGCCGCTGATACCCAACAAAGGACGACCTTTAACATAGCCGTATTTGATTAACTGATTGACAATGGGTTTGGCGTCATTGATCGGGATGGCAAAGCCTAACCCTTCTACCCCGGAAAGGGTAATTTTTACAGTATTAACCCCCACCACCTTGCCGGATTCATCAACCAGTGCCCCGCCGCTGTTGCCGGGGTTGATGGCCGCATCGGTCTGGATTAACATCAGGGTCCGATCCTCCAGGGAGACTACCCGGTTGAGTGCACTGATCACTCCGGCAGTAACCGAACCGGCAAACTCCAGTCCCAAAGGGTTTCCGATTGCTACTGCCAAAGCGCCGACTTTTAATTTGGAAGAGTCACCCAAGGTGGCAACAGGCAAATTCTTCAAATTAATCTTAATAACTGCCAAATCATTCAAACGGTCGCCACCGATAAATTTTGCTTCCGCCTGTCGTTTGTCTGGTAAAAAGACTTCCAATGTAGCCTGGCTGTGGTTATCATTACGAGGATCAGCATACTCGACCACATGATAGTTAGTCATGATATAACCGTCTTTATTAATAATTATCCCCGAACCTTCGGCGCCGGTTTCTTTCTCATCCCCACCAAAATAACGGTCCAATGGCATGCGGACCGTGGTCTTAATTCCGACAATGGAAGGTCCGGCTTTTTGAGCGATAGCCACCACTCCAGTGGTATCTGTAGTTACCGCCGCCTTGAACGGACTGCCACTATTTAAGGAATTATCAGCTTGTCCCCGGTTCGTCCGGTTTACCAAGTTGCCGACTGTAACTCCACTGATGATTGCGCTAACAATTACCAGAAGCATTACTGTAATCAAACTGAACCGTTGCCGCAAAAGCTGTGCCAGACTGCGGTTTCTGTGTGACTGTTCCTTCATAAAACTTACCTCCAAACCATAATTCACCTCAAAATATTATACCCAGACAATCATTACTTATGTTTGGATTTGAAAATTTAAGCTTGTTTCAGGGGGCTACTGCAAGATATTTCCGGGGCTAAATCAGCAGATTAATTATTGATCTAAATCCCAAATGTGGTATAATAATTAAGCACTAATTATTGCGCCAGTAGCTCAGTTGGATAGAGTGGCAGACTTCGAATCTGTAGGTCGGGGGTTCGAGCCCCTCCTGGCGCACCAGGTAAAATAAGGTTTTGCTTCTTACAAAACCTTTTATTTTTGGCTATTCCAAGATTTTTGCAAAGAATCTTTGAAGAACCATTGATACTTAAGGAAAACCGGCTTGTTTGCCGGCTTCACTTTTTATTATTTGTTAATTGTGGGAACAGCGATAACTTTACGACCATCACTATAATTTATTTCAAAATTTATTTCAATAACATTCTACCTTCCCGTAAGTATACTGCTGCAACCGTTATTA
>DATCLA010000182.1:0-6389 GCA_036564195.1 Bacillota bacterium | reverse complement strand
AAGATGTGATGCGAAAATGGACCGGCAGAATCCAAAACTGGGGCCAAATCCTACTACAGCTCTCGATTTTCTTTCCCGATAAGGTTAAACCCTATTTGCCGTAACGCTATTGGCTAAAAGCACAAAATTCTTGACACACCCGAAGTAAGTGAGGCCCGCCGGTTAAAACAACTTGAAGATGAAAATAGACGATTAAAAAGCCTTGTCGCTGACCTTACACTGGATAACCAGGCACTCAAGTGGGTAACTATTTAGCCCCCTAATTAATTTGGAGAAATTCTGTGAATATGCTAAGTTAAATTAGGGAGATGAAATTAATGAAACAAAAACAGTACAATAACGATTTAAAAGAAAAAATTGTTAAAGAGTGTCAAGAAATTGGTAACGTTGCTTTAGTAGCTCGGAAGTACGAGATATCTCCAAATACGATTTACACTTGGATAACTAAAACTCGGAAGCGAGGGACAGTTATTCCATTACCAAGGGCCGAACAACAACGTATTGCCGAACTCGAACGCCGCATCGAAACGATTGGAACTGAAAATGACCGGCTCAAAAGAATCGTTGCCGAAAAAGAGCTTGAACTTTCAATCTTACGGGAGCTTAGAGATAAACTAAACCCTCGGTAACCGATAAAGTTATTATTGCTGAACGGTGGATAGCCATGGGTTACAATGCCAGCATGGTTATGAACTTTATCGGAATCGCTTCTTCCACCTACTATGAACATTGTTCTAAACAAACAGTTTTAGAGGACGACACCCAATTATCAATATCTAAGGGCACTGGTAATGGTAAAAAAGGCCGTCCTGTTACAGAGTATTCATTGACTAATGATGGTAGGAAAATACCGAATGAACAAATCAAAGAATATCTTACCGAATTAGTCTGTGGTGATGGATTTCCTTACGGTTATCGTAAATTAACTGCTTGTTTGAATGATGAATACGCTTTGATTATTAATCATAAAAAAGTCTATCGTCTATGCAAGGAACTGGGTATATTACAGCCGCAACGAGTGGTCAAACACCATTACCCACGCCGGTTGGCCAAACAGGAATTAATCAGTGGACCCAATCAATTGTGGGAAATGGATCTGAAATATGGATATATTGATGGTACCGACCAATTTTTCTTCCAAATTTCTTTAATTGATGTTTTTGATCGTACAGTTATCGCTTATCACCTGGGCTTATCAGCTAAAGCTAAAGACGCTTGCCTGGTGTTACAAAATGCCATCAGGAAACGTCGTTTAACCAAAGAGGTCTTATCTTTATTGAAAGTCAGAACCGATAATGGACCACAGTTCATTGCCGAGATATTTGAAGCAACTTGTGCGGAATTAGGATTAATCCATGAGCGTATTCCGGTTAAAACACCAAATATGAATGCACATATCGAATCTTTTCATGCGATTCTCGAAAATGAATGTTATCGTCGGAATGAATTTTATAGTTTTTTGGAAGTATATACTGTCATTACTGAGTACATGAAATATTACAATGAACGCCGTCGGCATAGTAGTTTAAATTTTATGTCCCCGGTACGGTTCTATGAAGCTTTTTTGAAAGATTCTATGATAATTCAACTATTTAGTGCATAATCTCCGGATTTAGGGGGTCAGACCGGCTTGCTAATCAATGGCGTGGTAAATATTACACTTATAATACACCTGCTCGAGGAGGATATACTGATGTTTATTGTACTCCTGCACCAAAAGGGTATAAAGCTTTTGGCCGTATCCATACACATGTAAATAACTCACAATATTCGTTGTACCAAGGTGGATATAAAGAGGGTACTGATCAATGGTCTATGAAAGTATATAAAAACACTTTGTATTTAGTTGGAAATGATAAAGTGATCCAGCGTTGGGATTATGAATTAGATCCCTACGGTGACCCTCAAATTGGTAACGTATACCCGATTCATACCCTTAAAACTAGTGAAATTAAAAAGCAGGTAGATCCTATTGATTGGTGGTGGACAACTTTAAATTTAGGTTGGTAATTTCATGCATGAAAGAAGGGTTTTAATGAAACATTTTGCAAAGATAATGGCCATTATTGTAATATCTCTGCTGGTTGTTGCAATACTTGTTTTTACAATCAATTTAAATAGAATTGATGCTAGTATCATTAACTTTTCCTTTGCAAAAATAAAAAAAATCACTGTAAATTATAATAACCAGCCGAGTGACTCAACACCGGTAAAGATGTATTCTGAAACACCTTTGTCGTATATTCCGCCTTTGGTACAGAAGATTTATATTTCGATGTATGATAATGGATTTTATGAATATAAGCCAAGCTTTAAAGAAATAATTCGAGAATTGATTTTTATGGGAAGCATTGATTTGAGGCATTTTTTGGGAATAACCTATAACGGTAGTTATGAACAAGATATTCTCACCAAAATAGCTCACAATGCATTAGTTGTTAATCAAAAAAAGATTCCTTTACTATGTCAACAGGCTTATTTAGCAGTAAAGATTAGAAAGAAATATAGCAAAGAGGTTTTAATGGAACGTTATTTAAACCAGTTATATTTTGGTAAAGGGGTTTTTGGTATCGAAGCAGGAGCACGTTTTTACTTTGGTAAAAAAATTAGTAGTTTACAACTTCATCAAACTGTTTTGTTATGCTTAATCTCAATTGATTACTATGGAGGGAGAATGGATTCTTACGTTCAACGGATCCTTGAACCAAGTTTATTAATGAAAAGAAGAAACAGATTTCTCGACTCTTTAGTAAGTAATGATATTATCACATGTAAACAGGCGGAGGAGTCGAAAAGAAAACCATTAGATTTGGTTGTCAATTTGGGAAGTCAAGGATAAAAAGAAGTGTGGGGACGGCACATTGTGTGGAACAGACAAGGGGACGGCAGACTGTGTAAAAAAGTAAATGGTGGCTCTCCAAAATAGGGTCTGTCAAGAATTTTGTGCTTTTAGCCAATACCGTTATGGCAAATAGGGTTTTACCTTATCGGGAAAGAAAATCGAGAGCTGTAGTAGGATTTGGCCCCAGTTTTGGATTCGACCGGTCCATTTTTGCATCACATCTTGAGTCGCCAGATATAACATTTTAAGTAGGGTTTGCTGAACAAGAACTAAACCATATCAAACACTGAACTAAATCCCATTTTGTGGTAAGATATATACATGAAAACTGATTATTTCATATTAAAAACCTTGCATCCGGGAGAGGAATTTCATGTATAAATTTACTGAACCACAAATTTTACTGCCTTACGAGTTTTGTTTGCCGTTTGGGGGGAAACTAAACCCTAAGAACCAATGGTGCCAATTAGCAGCCATGATTCCATGGACTAAAATTGAAACGAAATACGCAAGTAATTTCAAAAATCTTAAAGTGGGCCAGACTGCTTACCATGTTCGAATGGCATTAGGAGCCTTAATCATCCAAAATCGTAAAGGATTATCAGACCGTGAAACGGTTCAGGAAATCACTGAGAATCCTTATTTGCAATACTTTGTGGGTTTGACATCGTTTGTTGAAGAACCGCCATTTGATGCGTCCCTAATGGTACATTTCCGGAAGCGTTTAGGCAAAGATATCATTAATGAAGTCAATGATATGATTGCTAAGGAAGCAGCAAAGCCGGGTGATACGGGTAACAACCCTCCTTCGGGTGGTTCCAAACCAGAAAAGCAACCGGAACAAACCGAAGTACCAGATACTAAAACCAAAAATTCCGGCCAACTTATCTTGGATGCTACTTGCGTACCAGCGGATATTCATTATCCAACAGATACCTGGTTGCTCAATGAAGTCCGGGAAGCCTTAGAGAAAATTATTGACCGACTGCACGAACCGCATGTTGGTAAAGAACTAAAACCACGAACATATCGTAAATGTGCGCGTCGCGATTACTTGAACATTGAAAAGAAAAAACACTTGAGTAAAAAAGCAATTCGCAAGGCCATCGGTAAGCAGTTGCGCTACATTCGGCGCGACCTGCAAATAATTGAAAAAATAGCCCGCAAGAGTCCGTTAAGTTTGTTAAACAAACGGCAATACCGCAATCTGTTAGTCAGTCAAGAAATTTATCGCCAACAGCTGCAAATGTACCAAACCAGAAACCATCAAGTAGATGATCGAATCGTCAGCTTGCACATGCCATTTATTCGACCAATCGTTCGTGGTAAAGCCCGTGCCGAGGTAGAGTTTGGAGCCAAATTATCAATCAGTGTGATTAACGGCTTCGTTTTTATGGAACGCATGAGTTTCGATGCATTCAACGAAGGGATTACCTTGATCGAAGCAGTAGAAAACTATTATCAACGCTTTGGAGTTTATCCGAAAGAAGTATTTGCCGACAAAATTTACCGTAACCGTGAAAACTTGCAATATTGTAAGCAACATGGAATTCGATTCTCAGGTCCGCCCCTTGGTCGTCCCAGGAAAGACCCGGAACTGCTGAAGGCCCAACATCGGCAAGAACGAAAGGACACCGGAATACGAAATGCGGTAGAAGGAAAATTTGGTGAAGGCAAACGGATTTACGGACTGAACCGGATAATGGCACGGCTTCAGCAAACCAGCGAAACGGTAATCGCAGTTCAACTGTTAGTAATGAACCTTGAAAAGAGGCTCCGGCTTCTTTTGTCCAAATTTTTCAAGGTCCATTTTTTGGTGTTAAAATTATCATTTCAGGAAGCTAGACTTGTAAATTAGGCGGCCTTTTTGAAATGATGACTTTGTTCAGCAAACCCTAACTATGACGCACTGGGGCGGTTAATCAGTATCCGGGATCCGCTGGCCCATTTAACCCAATATCAGTATGATCCCAACGGTAACCGGGTAACGGTGATCGCACCCAACAATCTGGCGACCCATTTTAAGTATGATGAATCCAACCGGTTAATTGAACGGATTGATTCTTTGGGGAATAAAACTACGTTCACCTATGACCCGATGGGAAATCTCATCGGAAAACAAGATCCCCGGGGCAGTAATTGGACCTATCAGTATTATGACAATAACGCTTTAAAACGATTGGATGTCAAAGGCACCGACAACTCAAATTATTGGGTGGAGTACAAGTATGACGAAGTAGGGAATTGCCAACAGATTAATGATTCAGGCAATAATACCATTCAATACAACTATAACAATGGTACATATCAGAGCGACCCGCTGAATCGGGTTAACAACATTAGTCGCAGTTTTGACGGCAAGACCTATCAAACCGGTTACCGTTATGACAAGGCCGGCCAGCTTACCGGTATTTTATACCCGGAAGCCTCGGCCTGGTTGGAATACAAATATAACAACCTTAATCAATTAAGCGAAGTGGTCGGGTTTACCGCTTCTCAAAACGGGATCGTCTATAATACGGACGGCAGTCTGAAAACTTTAAGCTATGCTAACGGAGTCAGTACCACATATAGTTATGAAACAGGCGGCCGCTTGGCGCAAATTGCGACCAAACTGGGCAGCACCGAAATTCTAACCCTTAACTATTCCTACGATCCCAATGGCAATATTACGCGTCTAAATGATAAGACCTATGAATACGACCCAAAAAATCAATTAATCAAGGCCTATAATCCGGAGAAAAATATCGATGAACAGCCAAGTAACGCCAAAGTGGGTATCTTTGTCAACAACCCGCTGGCGCAGGGACGGTTGGACTTTAGTGCTAACCAGCAGGCAGTGGTGAAACTGGATTATGCCTCCAGCAGCGTAGGACTGGACTTGGGAAACAACAGCGGTGCGGTGAAAAAGGTGGTGTTAGTACCGGGCGATGATTATCTGAACCACCGGATTGATGCTAATGCTTTAGATTTATACGCTTCCAATGACAACATGGTCTACACGCCAATCAACCGGAGCAGCTGGGAATACAGCAAAAACCAAGGCGTAATCACTTTAACCCTTAAACAGGCTACCAAGATTCAGTACTTAAAGATCCACGTCAAAATTGACGACCGGGACAAATTCTTCCAACCGGTAGATAAAGCGACTTTCTTAAACGAGTTGGCTAAAACCGTCCAGGTCTACCAAGAAGTCACCGGCCGGACCGAAGAGTACCAGTATGATGCTGCCGGGAACCGGACAGTGCTGAAGGTGACCTTGTCCAGCACCAACCAATACAATTCCAAATATTACGCTAATTCAGACCGTCTGATGACCGATGGCCGGTATGCCTTTGCCTATGACGCCGCCGGAAACCTGGTTAAGAAAGGAAACAAATATACCATCAGCGGCAATACGGTGACTTTCACCACCAGCGGCACCGGAGTGGAGTATTGGGAGTACACTTATGATCTGCTGAATCGTTTGATCAAAGTCACCAAAAATGGTACGATCGCCTCAGAGTACCAATATGACCCAACCGGACTGCGGGTAGTCAAAAAGGCG
>DATCLA010000181.1:0-6121 GCA_036564195.1 Bacillota bacterium | reverse complement strand
ATTTGTGTGAGCTTATTTCCGGCAAACAGTTGAAGCCGGGAGAAAAAATTCCGAGCGAAATTGAGCTTTCTCAGATGATGGGGGTCAGCCGTTCTTCGGTGCGGGAAGCTATTAAAATTTTAGCATCGCGGAATATAGTTGAAGTCGTCCGGGGAAAGGGTACATATGTCTGTCAAGAGCCGGGTCTTAGTAAGGACCCCTTAGGAGTCGGATTTATTAATGATGATAATCTGCTCTACTTTCTATTTGAAACACGCTTGCTGGTTGAACCAGGAGTAGCGTATTTGGCTGCAAAGCGGGCAACTAAGAGCGATTTAAAAAAGATTAAAGATTGTTACCAGCGAATCGTCCAAGCGGTAGAAGCAAAAGAAAATTATGTGGAAAAAGATTTGGAATTCCACCGGGCAATCGCTAAGGCGACCAAAAACCCGATTATCGACCGGATTGTCCCGATTATTAATCAATCGATTATTCAAGGCTATTTTCAGACGGTGAATGTACCGGGTAGTGCGAAGAAAATGATTGAATATCACTGTCGAATTTATAAAGCACTTTTGGATGGCGATTGTGACCGGGCCCGTGATGAGATGCAGCGCCATTTAGACCAGTCGTGGGAAGATATTCATCATAGTGTATTAGGGGATAAGAAAATTCCTTAATATTTAATTAAATTAAAAAAAGGGAGGAAATGGTTATATGAAAAGAAATGTCAGGAAGTATGTGTCAGCAATGCTAATGGTTCTTTTGGTAGCAATGTTTTTTACCGCGGCAATTTACGGCGCTGCCAAATCCCAAGGGGTCGTCCACGTGAAACATTGGGTTTGGTTGGATAATCCTAATGATCCTACTTTTTCTAACATGGTAAAAGAGTTTAATGCAACCCATCCCAATATTCATGTTGACTTGGAAATTGTACCGTGGGGCGATTATCACAACAAACTGTTAGTCGCTGCAGCGGGCGGCGGTCTTCCGGATACTTCCGCATTTAAGCTTACCTGGGTGCCGGAGTTTACCGGTATGAAGGTTTTAACGCCGTTGGATCGCTATGCTAAATCATGGAAAGGCTATAAAGACATTCAAAGTAATTTGTGGGATGTTTACAAGGTCACCAATGATAACAAACTTTATGTAATGCCTTGGGAAGTTCAAGTTCTTTATATGTATTATCGGCCCAGCCTCTTTAAGAAAGCCGGCGTTACCATCCCCGAAACTTGGGATCAATTTCTGGAAGTCGCCAAGAAGTTGACTGTCGATACTGATGGCGACGGTAAAATCGATCAATATGGTTATGGCATGAGGGGCGCCCGTTATGGTCATGAACCGTGGGGGAGCTTTGTGTTCGCCTATGTTAAAGGCAACAAAATAATGGACAAGGGAAAAGTGGCCTTTGATACACCGGAAGTTGAAAAAGCCAATCAATTCTTCATTGATTTATACCGGAAATACAAAGTGGTTCCGCCAACGGCGCCGCGTGATGGCTTTGCCGAGATAATTGCCAACTTTAAGTCGGGTAGAACCGCAATGGTTATTCACCATGTTAAATCTTCACCGGATATGATTAAACAGTTTGGCGATGATGTAGCGGCATTTCCGGTACCTGCCGGGAAATACGGCCGGTGGACTTCAATGGGTGATACTGATAACGTCTTATTTAGTACCAGCAAACATAAGAAAGAAGCGTTTACTTTCATCTCCTGGCTGGCAGAGAAAGACCAAATTGATAAATGGTGCCGGGCTTCGGGTAACGTCCCAGTGGTAAAATCAGTGCAACAAATGAGCTATTACCAGAATAACCGCTTTATGAAAGTATCTTTTGAATCGATGCCCTTTGCCCATGTCTATCCGGTTAATTCGGCGATGGGCGAGTGGATTGAATCGGTGTGGCCGGCCACTATGCAACGCGCCTTGGAAGGCCAAATCTCAAGCAAACAGGTTATCAAAGAATTAGCCGCTGCGATGGTAAAAAAGTAATTTAAAATTAATGATCAATAAATAAATCGGCTGCAGCTTTTGCTGCAGTCGATTTATCAAAAGAGGTTATGCGGTTCTAATCTGAGACAGTTGATGCGAGATAAGGAGTGAATGAATGAAAAGAAATAAACTTACCCCTTATTTATTAATTGCTCCGGCTGTGACCTTGATGTTGCTGATTGTTGCCTTTCCAATCGCACGTTCATTTTATATGAGCTTTTTAAAGTGTGTCTTATATCGTCCCTTTGATACTAAATTTATTGGATTGGCAAATTATATTACTGCTTTTAAAGACCCGATCTTTTGGCAGTCGTTTATTAATACGCTTTACTGGGTTGGTTTTGGAGTATCGTTTCAATTATTATTTGGTTTAATCCTTGCTTTACTGCTTAATCAAAAGTTTAAATTGCGCGGTTTTGTGCGTTCCATTGTCTTGATTCCCTGGGTGACTCCAGGTGTTTTAATCGGTTTAATGTGGACTTGGATGTATGATGGCAATTACGGGGTTATTAATGACATTTTAACCAAATTGCATTTGATTAAAGCTTATATTCCCTGGCTGGCACAGTCAAAAACCGCTCTTTTTTCGGTTATTGTAACAATTATTTGGCAGGGGATTCCGTTTTTTGCAATTATGATTTTAGCAGCGTTGCAAACAATTCCCCACGAATTGTATGAGGCGGCGGAGGTTGACGGAGCACGGCCCTGGCAGAGTTTTATTAATATCACCCTGCCGATGCTCAAACCAACGTTGATTGTAACTACTTTACTACGAATTATTTGGGTGGCTAATTCGGTGGATGTAATTTATTCGATGACGGGCGGCGGACCTGGTTACAGTTCTCTTACTTTAAGTGTTTATACATTTGTAAAAGCCCGGGCGGCCTTAGATTTTGGTTACGCTTCAACTCTTTCCATTATCCTGACAGTTTTCTTATCAATGTTTTTAGTCATTTATCTTAGGAAATTAAGTCAACAGGAGGCGCGGTTAAAATGAAACCAAATTTGATAAAAAAAATGTTTTATTTTGCGGCGCCTCTTGCAGCGATACTGCTTTTTACACTTTTTCCGTTTGTGTGGACTTTTTTAACTTCGATAAAAACTCAGAAAGAGTTGTTTACACCGGTTTTACGGTATTTACCGTCCCATCCAACGTTCGCAAATTATATTGAATTATTTCGCCATATGAATTTTATTAAATATTTGGCAAACAGCTTTTTTGTAGCTTCAATCACCGCAGTTTGCAGTCTGTTTGTATCGTTATTAGCGGCATATGCATTTTCCCGGTATTCATTCCGCGGTAAATATTTGGTACTCCTGTCTTTTTTATTGATCAATATGTTTCCCTCAGTGTTACTGTTGATCCCGTTATACTCGATTATGCGGCAGGTCGGTTTGTTATTTACTCCGTATGCCTTAATTATTGCTTATTCCACATTTACGATTCCTTTTTCAACCTGGTTACTCACGGGATATCTCAATGATCTTCCGATTTCGTTGGAAGAAGCCGCTATGGTTGACGGTTGCAATCGCCGGCAGGCATTCATTCGTATCCTGCTGCCCTTAACCATTCCGGGAGTTATTGCAACCGGCATCTATATATTTATTACTGCTTGGAACGAATTCGTTTTTGCAGTAATGTTGACTAATGAGTCATGCCGAACTTTACCGGTGGCCTTGCAATCATTTGTCGGAGAGTTTGATGTTCAATGGGGCTTACTTTCCGCCGGTGGGATTGTAACTACTTTACCGATTATGCTGGTATTTATGGTTGTTCAGAAGAAGTTGGTAGAGGGAATGACTGCAGGTGCCGTTAAAGGCTGAAAAGGAAGGAGAAGAATATTATGGACTATCAAGAATTGAAAAAAATTAATAATCAGATTCGGGTTGACATCATTAACATGCTTGCCCACTCCAAATCGGGTCATCCCGGCGGGTCTCTTTCGTGCGTGGAGATTATATCGACCTTGTATTACCGGGTAATGAAGGTCGATCCTGCTAATCCCCAATGGAATGAACGGGACCGTTTTGTATTAAGTAAAGGGCACGCAGCTCCAACCTTATATGCAGTTTTAGCCAGCCGGGGGTTTTTCCCCAAAGATGAGCTCTATACTTTACGAAAATATGGTTCAAGATTGCAAGGACATCCTGATAGCAAGAAAACTCCCGGGGTGGACGCTTCAACCGGTTCGCTGGGACAGGGCAGTTCGGTCGCAGTGGGAATGGCCTTGGGAGCAAAACATCAAAAATTAGGTTTTCGGGTTTTTGCCTTGTTAGGTGATGGTGAAATGCAGGAAGGCCAGGTTTGGGAAGCCTCCATGGCAGCAGCTCATTATAAGTTGGATAATTTAACCTTTATTCTTGATTATAATGGCTTGCAAATTGACGGCAGCAATGAACAAGTTATGAGTTTGGGTGATATTTCCGGTAAAATGAGAGCTTACGGTTTTAAAGTGATTCAGGTTGATGGTCATGATGTCACAGCGTTGGAAGAGGCTTTTCAGGCCCCCTGCGTTGGCCAGCCTAAATTTGTCATTGCCAAGACCACCAAAGGTAAAGGGGTATCCTTTATGGAAGGCCAGGTCGGCTGGCATGGAAAAGCACCGAATGACGCAGAGATTAATCAAGCACTTAAAGAACTTGGAGGGACACGGAAATGACTGAAATGAAAGCTTTGCGAACGGCTTATGGAGAAGCCCTGGTAGAACTGGGCGCCTGCAATGAAAAAGTGGTGGTTCTGGATGCTGACTTGGCCCATGCAACGAATACCTGCATGTTTGCTGATAAATACCCCAATCGTTTTTATAATATCGGTATTGCCGAACAGAACTTAATGGGAGTAGCGGCCGGTCTTTCCCTAACGGGTTTAATTCCCTTCGCAAGTACTTTCGCATTGTTTGGTGCGGGCCGTGCCTTTGAACAAGTCCGTAATACTATTTGTTACCCCAAGTTGAATGTAAAGATTGCGGTAACTCACTCTGGATTAACTGTGGGTGAGGATGGCGGAAGTCATCAGGCGGTTGAAGATTTGGCTTTAATGCGTGCTATTCCCAATATGACGATATTAGTGCCTTGTGATGCTAACGAAGTCAAAAAGGCAGTTTTTGCTGCTGCAAAGCTTGAAGGACCGGTTTATCTCCGGATTGCCCGTCCTCCGGCTCCGGTTTTTACTGCGACCGACGCGCCTTTTACAGTCGGAAAAGCGAATGTCTTACGTAAGGGAAAAGAACTGGCAATCATTGCCACCGGGCTTATGGTTTATCAGGCATTGGAAGCGGCCGCTGCCTTAGCTAAAATCGGAATTGAAGCCGCAGTGGTGAATATGCATACCTTGAAACCGTTTGACAATGAAATAGTCGTTCAAATGGCAAAAGCCACCGGACGGATTATTACCGTTGAAGAGCATTCAGTGATTGGGGGCTTGGGTTCTGCTGTAGCGGAAGTTTTAAGCGAAAAAGTTCCCGAAGGCTGTCGGTTTAAACGGATTGGGATTGCGGATCGTTTTGGTCAATCGGGCACTCCGGATGAACTGCTTAAAGTCTATGGATTAACCTGTGAAAATATAGTTAATGTGGCCAAAACACTATAAATATAGGAGGAACTTAAGCAATGAATGAAGATGCATTAAAAGGAGTTATTGCAGTTTCGGAATATAACGGTGAAGGCCTGAAACGTGTGGTCGAAAGCGGCGAATGGGTTGTAGGAATTAAAAATTATAAACCCTTTAACGACGTTAATAATTTGACCGTATTAGAACGGCATCTGTTAACCGACGAGGTTTTTGTCTTGTTGGAAGGGGTTTGTGTTTTATTAGTTGACCGTTCGGCGGGTCAAACCGGAACGGAAATTGTTTGTGTACCGATGGAAAAGGGAAAAGTTTATTGTATTAATAAAGGTATCTGGCATAATACGATTGTTTCTCAAGACGTAAAGATGATTTTGGTGGAAAACCGCAATACTTCAATGGAAAACAGCGAATTACATGATTTGACCAAAGAGCAGATAGCGGCGCTTACTAAAGAACTTAAAACCAGATATTTTAAGTAAATAAATTTTAAAGAGGAAAAGGCCTGACTTGATATAGTGAGTTTGGCCTTTATCTTTAAAATGATGCTCCGGTATAAAGTTCTCCAGTTAAATTAAATGAGCG
>DATCLA010000180.1:0-1745 GCA_036564195.1 Bacillota bacterium | reverse complement strand
GTTTCTTGGATTCGAATAATTCGTCCAACCGTATCAAAAAAGTATTTCATTGTATCATTTATATTATAAATAGTTTAACAATCCATGTCAACAGTTTTTCCTCGTAATTTATAATTTCAGCTCGGCTTAAAGGGTTTCAATCCACGCTCCTGTGCTAGGAGCGACAGTATATACATAGATCTTACTCTGGCAATAGTTTCTTAACACAATTTCGCGAACCTCTATAAAAATAGACTCTATAATTTGCCAATAACTATAATCCCCAAGTTAAACCAGATAATCATTTTTTCAACAAACAGTGGTATTCTTATGCGATGATCACTCCCTCCGGATCATACGTCGTTTTGGCCCCAACATGCTCAACCCGGCGTTTCCAGTTGCTCCCCAAATAATAGTAGCGTAAACTATCCTCATCTTGGTCGATAACCCTTTCCAATTTATGTTTCAAATCAGCAAACTGAGCCGGGTCTACCAGACACTCAAAAACTGAATTTTGAACCCGTTGCCCGTAGTCTACACAAATTTTAGCGACTTTACGCAACCTGGTTCTTCCTTCCCCAGTGGTAGTATTTACATCATAAGTAATTAAGACCATCACGATTAAATCCCCTCACTTCCAAAAGAACGGTGGATAACCATCCAGATCGCCCCGTAAATATCTTGCGAGCAGCAACGCTTGCACATACGGAAGCAGCCCGATTTCTACCTTTTCATTTAAATACGGGTGGGTTAGTTCATCTTGTTTCTTTTTCTGCCATACGTTGAGGACGACTTTTCGGGTTTCATCATCCATAATAACCCCGCCGGTCTCCGATTGGCGAAACCCTTTCGCCGTCACTTGTTTTAAATTAACCAACGACAATGCCACCCGGTCTGCCAAAAACGGCCGTAATTCTTCCATCAGATCGAGAGCTAATCCCGGTCGTCCGGGCCGGTCCTGATGGAGAAACCCTACCGCTGGATCAAGCCCCACCGCTTCTAAAGCGGACTGAGTATCATGAGCCAATAAGGTATATAAAAACGACATTAAGGCATTCATGTTGTCTTTGGGAGGGCGGCGACTCCGTTCGTGAAAGAAAAATTCACCCTTATTGCTTAAAATCAAATGGTCAAAGACACTGAAATAAGTCCGGGCCGCATCGCCTTCAATGCCTCTTAAGGTATCCAGGTCATCACAATGTTCCAACCAACGCAGCTGACGGTTTAATGATTCAACCGTCTCCGAAATAGCGTTACAATCCAATGAACCGGCATGATCCCGTAACGCACGGGAAAGCACCGCCCGGCAATTGCTAATCTTGGCATAGATGAATCCCTTTGCCAGTAGCAGACATTCATCCGGCTGATCCGCCACATGATATTGTTTCCTACGCAAAAGCACATTCCCTTGGACCTTACCGTTGACTCGCGCCAGAAACCGTCCGTGTTCAGTCAAAAAGCATAATCCCACGTTTCTTTCGGCGCATAACGCCATTAAGGCCGGACTGGCCCCGGCATAACCGAAAGCAATTACTCCTTCCAAATTATGGATCGGAACCCTAATCTTTTCCTCATCCCCGATTAGGACTACAATATTCTCGCCGTCTCTTGCCAAATAGGAATCAGGAGAAGTAACGTATAAAGTGTTTAAAAGTTTGCGCATTGACTCACCTCAAGCCAGTTTTCTGCCTACCGTCACCCTCGATTGGCCCCTCTCTGCTCAGACGTACTTTCCGCAAGCCGTCTCAGCATTTCAATCCACGCTC
>DATCLA010000179.1:0-3020 GCA_036564195.1 Bacillota bacterium | reverse complement strand
GGCGATCATGGCCCAAATGGCGCCCTTGCCGGAAGCCTTCTTCCAGTAGATGCCGAATAGCAGCGCTACAAAAAGGGAACCTCTGATGGTATAAGCAAAATACACGATGTCCAAGACCCGGGTATTCCCATACATTAAGATCGCCAGCGCCATACAAAGGATCCCGGACAAGCCGGTAATTATCCTGGAAACCCATAAGATCCGGCGATCATCGGCTTGGGTTTTCAGTTTACGCTGGTAAATATCCTTAGTGAGCATCGTCCCGCAAGCCAGAATAATCGGGGACACAGTCGACAAAATTGCTGCCAAGATCGAAGCTAAAACAATGCCGCTTAAAACCGGACTCAAATTCATCATTAAGGTCGGTAAGGCCAGTTTGGGATTGGTCAAACCCGGAAACTTGACCCGCGCTGCCATCCCCAGCAAAGCGGTTAGAATCCCAAACGGTGCAACGGCTAAAGCGGTCAACAATGCGGATTTTTTGGCCACATGAACATCCCGCGCGGCCAGAATCGGTTGAATACCTGCCTGAGCGGTACAGGCCCCCAAAATCGAGGCGATGACCCATGATGAAACTTTGGGCGCGCCGATCGTTAAAAATTTAAAGTAAGGGTCAGGTAATGAAACCCGTAAGCCACGAATCCCTCCGATATCACCTAGCGCGGAAAAGACTGCCAAAATTGCCCCGCCGTACATCATTGCCAAATGGAGAATATTGGTATAACCGACTGCAATCATCCCACCCGCCAGAGTATAAATGATGAATCCGGTTCCCAAAATTAGCACCGCGACGGTAAAGTCAATATTTAATAGTGTTACTCCTAAAGTACCGGCAGCAATGATTTGGGCCGTACCCACCACAATCATTACCAAGGTCAAAAAAATACTGGAGACCACCCTGGCGTTAATCCCCAGATATTTCTCAACAATTCCCGGCACCGTAACCGTTTCCAAACTGCGATAAAGCTTGGTGAAGCACAAAGCCAGCACAATGATACCGATTCCATTGGCAATGGTATACCAGGCCCCGGAGAGTCCGAATACATAACCGTATTCGGACTCTCCGGTCGTTGAAGTACCTCCCAACCACTCTCCGGTACCGGCGGCAACGCACATCAATACACCCAATCCAGTGCCATGGAATGCGGAGGAGCTATTGGAACTCCGCTTGGCAAATAAACCGATCAGAATAGTCGTGAGGAAATAAATCACGATGATAATGAATTGAATCAGCATGATATTCCTTTACTCCATCGGTATTTCAATATCCAGCAACGGCGGATATTGCTGACATCCGAAGACATCTCCCTCACCAAAACTGCCGCTGGGTCTTAGCCGCTTAATTGTGAATTTAATAGCATAAGCCGGATCAAACTCCACGAAATCAGTTATTCTTGCCTCAGGGATGCCGAAAAGTTGGGCCATCTTTTCCTTGGTTATGACGCCACTTTTGCGAACCAGATCATACTTCTCTTTTTCGCGGAAGATAATGTCGAAAGTAATCTTATCGGTTCCCGCATTTTTACTACGAATGGTCTTTGCCAATTCAACCAATTTAACTGTTTTCATTGTTAATCTCCCTCCCTCACTCACCAATTTCGATCATATGAACCGGGAATAATTCCAACGGATCATCCACCGCCACGGTGTGGTTCATGGTCCACTCATAAGCCGGAGAAGCTTGGAGCACTTCATCTAAAACGAAGGCGGCGGTTCCCGCAGTACCCTTAACCTCCGGCAGTCTGGCATAAAAGATTTGTCTGGTGCCGATCAGAGTGACTTCTTCGGCCATCTCCTTAGTAGGTGCCACTCCCTCAACGATCACCATTAATTCGTGGGATTTAGTCTCCTTGATCGGCTCAAGATCTCCCATGACCCCGTTTTTACCAAAAATCCTGTAGTGAAGCTTGTAGTCTTTACCCGTGAAACGTTCCTCGACCTGTTTTTTACACCAGTCGATAACCTCATCAATATGCTTGATGGTATAAGGATCGCGAACACCGGCCATTCCGATATAACGTTCGCCGACCTTACCGGAGCCTTCCAGCTTCACTTTGACTTTGCCCTCGATAGGAATAAATTTCATTCCGGTGATCCGGCAAGTTTTTTCATCATATTGCTCATAGACGCAATTTCTCATATCCAACATGCCGCCTGCCACATATTCAAAATAGGGGTTGCTTCTCTCATACATGGCATGTCCGGCAACCGAAGCGACGGTACATCTTTGCCCCGGATTCATCGCAGTTACTCTTACATCATCCTTAGTTAAAGTACCAATCACTGTTTCCTTGGCACCATAGGGTTCACAGCAGAAAGAAGCACATTCCAAAACCTTACCGGCGTAATAAGAAATATGTTCCGGGAAACCCTCATAGATTCCGGCGGCCGCAAATATTGTCGGGTCACTACAACGCCCGCCGATAATCACATCCGCCCCCATCTCTAAAGCCTTTATAAATGGATGAACTCCTGCTACCGCTACAATACGATCGGTTCTATCCAGTTCATCAAAGGTAAGGTTGCTTCTGCCATCCAATCCCTCAATAACCTCACCGGCTTTCATCTTCTTCCGGAGATACTCCTTGTCCACTTCCGAGTAAAAATAGGCTAGTTTAAATTTTTTAAGATTGTGTTTTTTCGCCAAATCTCGGATAATATCAACATACATATCAACCCGGCTATTCGTCCCGGTATCACCTGCGGAACCAATCATCATCGGAACTCCCTGCTTGCGCGAGGCCAATAACATCAATTCCAAATCATGCCTTTGCCACTCGATATGACTGGCGCACTTGTCAGCCCCTAAAGGCGTTGGACCGATATCATCACTCCCCGAATCACAGATGTAGTAGTCGGGTTTGGTCTCTGCACCGATCCAAAAACTCCCCTCCTTGGTTGGGGCAAAACCTAAATGTCCGTTAGAACAATGGATCCGCAATTCTTTTTTGGTCATTGCTCTTACTCCTTTCTTGTCTTGATATGATTATATCTTGTTATAACATATTATGTTATAACAT
>DATCLA010000178.1:0-2335 GCA_036564195.1 Bacillota bacterium | reverse complement strand
GGTCTCCAGAAGGGAGACCCTTTGGCAAAAAAAAGTATAATTTCGTCTTATGTAAAAAATATCACTATATTTGATAACTACATTTCCTTGACTGCAGTTTGGATTCGAATGGTGGAGGCGGGGGGAGTTGAACCCCCGTCCGGAAAGCCGACCACAAAAGTCTCTCCGGGTGCAGACCGCAGTTTAAAATTCGCCGCCGACCCGTCTACGGACGAACTGGCCTTGGGCTATCTCGATAATCTTAGCACCAATCTCCGAGAATTAATTGATGAGCGCCCCGGTTTGTTTGACGCCCGCCCCGGCCTCCCGGGTTAAGTCCGGTTTGGACGGCTGCTTAAATTAAGCAGCTAAAGCGTATTCGTTATTGGCACTTAATGTGCTTGCTGCAGTTTAACGAGGCCACAGCACCTCGACCCGCTACTCTTGCCATCGGACTCACCGTCGAAACCGGTCGCCCCCATGATTTACTTGCAAGTTATTATACCATGTTTCCACGTAAAATATAATATGCTAAACTCTATTTTTACTTGAATTCACCGCTAAAATCAGTCTTTTTGTCGCAAGCGTACCGCTCGGGCCATTTCCCGGTCGGCATCGCGTTTGGCAATATCATCCCGTTTATCATAGAGCTTTTTACCACGGGCCAAGGCGATTTCCACTTTAACCCGCCCCCGATCGTTAAAATACATTTTTAACGGAACCAAAGTTAACCCTTTCTCCCGCACTTTACTGAATAATCGAATAATCTCCGCCCGGTGCAGCAGAAGTTTTCTGGCCCGTAATGGATCGTGATTAAAACGGTTTCCAAAATCATAAGGGCTGATATGGCAATTGTACAAATAAATTTCGTTATTTTGGACCTGAGCATAACTGTCCTGAAGATTTCCCTTACCGAGCCGGAGTGATTTGACTTCGGTACCGGTCAAAACAATCCCCGTCTCCACTGTCTCTTCAATAAAATAATCATGCCGGGCCCGGCGATTAACAGCAATATTCTTCTGTTGTGCCATCTTTACAACCACAGCCTTAAAATGCTAATGTTTTTTTATTATATCATGATTCTCTGAATTGTCAACACTCTCGTTACCGAAGATTCGTTATCTGTCTCCCGTAGCGCCGGTTTTACCGGAAAAAAAGAGTACCCCCAACATGTACTCTTTTTTTCTTAATATTTTCGAATCATCTACAATAGTCTTACTTTACCAGTTTGTAGCAGTCTTTGGCGATTAACAACTCTTCGTTAGTGGGGACTACCATGACTGTAACTTTGGAACGAGATTTGCTGATAATTGCTTCCTGACCTTGCAAACCGTCGTTCTTTTTACGATCAAGTTCCACTCCAAGGTGGGTTAATTGCTTACAGACTTCCTCACGGGTAGTACAGTCATTTTCACCGATTCCGGCTGTAAAGACTAAGGTGTCCAAACCGCCTAAAATAGCGTAATATGCGCCGATATATTTAACAATCCTGTGAATAAACATTTCATAAACGTCCTTAGCCCGCTCATTACCTTCTTCGCGGGCCTTTTGGATATCCCGTAAATCACTGAAACCGGTCATCCCCAAAAAACCGCTTTTTTTATTTAAAAGATTATCCATTTCCGAGGCGGTTAAGCTCAAGGCGTTTTGGAGAAACGGTACAATTGCCGGATCAATATCACCGCAACGGGTGCCCATGATTAACCCTTCCAATGGAGTAAAACCCATAGAAGTATCCAGGCATTTTCCGTCTTTAATGGCTGCAGCACTGCTGCCGTTACCCAAATGCAAGGTGATCATCTTGAGTTTTTCTAAAGGTTTACCTAACAGTTGCGCCGCCCGGTTAGAAACATAGCGATGCGAAGTTCCGTGGAAACCATAACGACGGACGCGGTATTTTTCATAATATTCATAAGGTAAAGCGTATAAAAAAGAACGTCGCGGCATGGTTTGATGAAAAGCGGTATCAAAAACCGCAACTTGCTTTGTATTAGGCATCAAATCCCGACAGGCCTTAATGCCCATAATATTAGCAGGCATATGTAAAGGCCCCAAATCCTTCAGGCTTTCAATCTTCGCTAATTCTTGATCATCAACAATTACAGCACTGGAAAAAAGTTCGCCCCCATGGAGCACCCGATGGCCTACTGCTTTAATCTCTTCTAAAGAGGCGATTACCCCCTTTTCCGAATCGGTCAAAAGAGCAAGTACTGCTTTTAAGGCTTCATTATGATTGGCAATCTTAAATTCAAGTTTAACCTTTTCACCGTTTTTCTGATGGGTGATGACTGAATTGCCATTACTGCTGCCAATCCGCTCTACAACACCGGAAACCAGCACTGATTCGGTATTCATC
>DATCLA010000177.1:0-2451 GCA_036564195.1 Bacillota bacterium | reverse complement strand
TTAATTAATGATACCGGTTTTGCCCATCTGGACGGAGGGCAGTTATTGATGATTGGTATCGCCCTGTTCCTGATTTATCTGGCAATTGTCAAGCAGTATGAACCGTTGCTGCTATTGCCGATCTCTTTTGGAATGTTACTGGTAAATCTACCGTTAGCCGGATTGATGGACCCACCGACCACCGTAAACGGTCAGTTCCAGCCGGGTGGTTTAATTTATTACTTATATCAAGGGGTTAACCTGGGGATTTATCCGCCATTAATTTTTTTGGGAATCGGGGCAATGACTGACTTCGGGCCGCTGATCGCCAATCCTCGCAGTATTTTACTGGGCGCTGCGGCACAACTGGGAATCTTTACGGCTTTGCTGGGAGCCCTGACTTTAAACTACTTTTTCCCGGGTTTCGGATTTGATTTAAAGGCGGCTGCTTCCATCGGTATTATCGGTGGTGCGGATGGACCGACCGCAATTTACCTAACCAGCCGGTTGAAGCCGGATTTACTGGGTCCAATCGCCATTGCAGCTTATTCTTATATGGCCTTAATCCCGATTATCCAACCACCGATTATCCGCTGGTTAACTTCGAAGCAGGAACGCCAAATTGTTATGGAACAGATGCGGGAAGTATCTAAAACCGAGAAAATTGTGTTTCCGATTATCGTCACGGTGGTCGGTTCACTGATTCTGCCGTCGGCTGCAGCCTTATTAGGCGCTTTAATGTTGGGAAACCTGATGCGGGAATCCGGTGTGGTCAACCGGTTGTCTAAAACCGCCGAGAACGAACTGACTAACATTATCACCATCTTTTTAGGGCTGTCGGTCGGAGCCAAAGCCAAGGCAGAGCTGTTTTTGCAACCTTCAACTTTGGGAATTATTGCCTTGGGCCTGTTTGCCTTCGCCTTTAGTACGGTAGGCGGAGTCCTGTTTGGCAAGATCATGTGTAAAGTAAGCGGCGGTAAAATTAACCCGATGATTGGCGCAGCCGGAGTTTCGGCAGTGCCCATGGCGGCTCGGGTAGTCCAAAAGATTGGTGCCGCGGAACGCCCCGGTAATTACCTGTTGATGCACGCCATGGGGCCCAATGTGGCCGGAGTAATCGGGTCAGCAATCGCCGCCGGTGTTTTATTAGCCTGGTTAAAATAGTATAAGGAGGAAAAGATCATGAATAAACGTCCGGTTGGAATTACGGAGACAGTTTTCCGGGATGCCCACCAATCATTGTGGGCCACCAGAATGAAGACTGAAGAAATGATGGCGGTAGCCGAAGCCATTGATGAAGTCGGCTTCCATTCTTTAGAGGCCTGGGGCGGGGCAACCTTTGACAGTTGTCTACGCTTTTTAAAAGAAGATCCGTGGGTACGGCTGCGCCGGTTAAAGGCAGTAATTCGTAAAACTCCGTTACAGATGTTGTTACGCGGCCAAAATATCTTGGGGTATCACCATTATCCCGATGAAGTGGTCCGTGAATTTTGCCACCGGGCTGTAGATAATGGTATTGGAATTATCCGGATTTTTGATGCCTTGAATGATGTCCGGAACATGGAAATGGCCATCCGAGCCTCGAAAGAAGCAGGGGCCCATGTTCAGGGTACCGTAGTCTATACCACCAGTCCGGTTCATAATATTGAAACTTATGTCAAAATAGCCAAAGAGCTTAAAGAATTGGGTGCCGATTCGATCTGCATCAAGGATATGGCCGGGCTGCTTAAACCCTATGAAGCCCAAGAATTAATTACCCAACTCAAAAAGGCAGTTGATATTCCACTCCAGCTTCACACCCATTATACCAGCGGTTTGGCATCAATGACTTATTTAAAGGCGATTGAAGCCGGGGTGGATGTGGTTGACACCGCGCTCTCTGCTTTGGCAATGGGTACTTCCCAGCCGCCTACCGAATCGCTGGTTGCGGCTTTACAGGGTACGCCCTACGACACCGGCTTGGATCTGGCAAAACTGGCTCCAATTAATCAACACTTCAAAGAGGTAAAGAAAAACTATGCCTCCATCCAGGCACCGGTAGAAGTGGATACGGCAGTATTATCTTATCAGATTCCGGGAGGGATGATTTCCAACCTGCGTAATCAATTAGCCGGCCAAAATGCTTTAAATCGTTATGAAGAAGTTTTGGCTGAAGTCCCCAAAGTCCGGCAAGAACTCGGTTACCCGCCCCTAGTGACGCCAACCAGTCAAATGGTGGGAACTCAGGCGGTTCTGAACGTAATTACCGGAAAACGTTACAGTGTAGTACCTAAGGAGATCCGGGATTATGTCAGAGGAATGTATGGCCGCCCGCCGGCAGCGATTGACCCGGAGATTCAGAAGTTGATTATCGGGGATGAGCAACCGATTACCTACCGTCCGGCTGACGTCTTAGAACCGATGCTTGATAAAGCCCGGAAAGAGATCATGCAGTATTATCAGCAGGAAGAGGATGTCCTCTCTTATGTACTC
>DATCLA010000176.1:0-2158 GCA_036564195.1 Bacillota bacterium | reverse complement strand
ACATGGAGTATTACAATCAGCGCCGTCGTCATGGAAGCCTGAAAAACATGGCTCCGGAAAAGTATTATCAAGCCATTATGAGTAATTCTATAAAACCTCAAGTTTTAGTGGCATAATCTCCGGAATTAGGGGGTCAAGACGATATGGAATTTCTACCGTTTTGTAATACTGAAATCTTATTTGCATCGATTGACAAGATGAAAGAGAGATTGTTGGGGTTTGATGCAAGGAATATTGTATTGATATTAACCGAGTCTGCCGCGAAACGTTGGGATCTACAAAACTTTATGAATGATTTGTTCACCAGGTATGATATTACCTGGTTGAACCAAAGTGCTGTTAATCCAACTCAAGCTGATATTTTGGCTGCTTTGGAAAAGATAGGTAAGAAACCGGTTGAATTAATAATTGCTTTTGGCGGTGGTAGTGCAATTGATTTAGCAAAAGGAATCAGTGCTTTCTATAATGCCGGGACAAGCTATTCCCTTGAAGCAATTACTCAAGGCATTAAAAATAAGTCTTATAAAAATAACAAGCGGTTCATTGATATAGTTGCAGTACCTTCAACTGCGGGCACCGGTTCCGAAGTAACGCAGTGGGCTACTATTTGGGATGCCGGTAAAAGTGCCAAATATTCAATTGATGCTCCCCAACTGAAACCGAAATTAGCCTTGATCGTCCCGGAGCTGACCTTAACTTTACCGGCAAAATTAACTCTTGCGACCGGGCTTGATGCCTTGAGTCATGCTATAGAAGCATATTGGTCAAAACATACCAATCCCTTAGTCCAGGAGCTAGCCTACCGGGCGGTAGAGTTAATTGTTAATAATTTAAAATTGGGAGTCCAAAAACAAAATGATTTTGAAATAAGAGAAATGTTATGCCGGGCTTCGGTTTTAGCAGGCTTGGCATTTTCGCAGACCAGGACTACAGCCTGTCATTCCATATCTTACCCGTTGACGATGTTGTATGATATACCGCATGGGTTTGCGGCTGCAATAACTCTAAATGCAGTGATTATGATTAACAAAGGCCATTTTCCAAACGACAGTAGGCTATTAGAGTTATTTAAAAAGTACGGCGGTATCTTGAATTGGATAGATATGGTGTGCAATGGTGTGGTAAAAATGCGTTTGTCTGCCTTCGGTATAACGAAAGCAGACCTACCAGTAATTGTTGGTAAGGCCTTTACCGGTGGTAGAATGAATAATAATCCCGTCGAATTAACTGAGAATGATGTTGCAGGAATACTTGGAGGTCTGCTGTAGTTAAAAATATAGGGAGATGGTAGTGTATAAAAACCAAAGCTGCTTAAATTTTTGATTTCTCGGTGTTAAAGTTACGAACTATTTTAGATCCAATCGGGCAGATGCACTTCCTTCTCTACTGAAGTATCTTTTAAAAACGGCATCAAAGTAGCGAAGGGCCGGGGAAGAGTTGTCCAAAGCCGCAGGTGTAGAATATTTTCAGTTAAGAAAATTAAATTGGGGAAATCTAATGAAAACCTATCTTGTGACCGGCGCTGCCGGATTTATTGGTGCGAATTTTGTAAAGTTTATGCTTGGCAAATATCCTGAGATTAAGCTGATTATCTTAGATAAGCTTACCTATGCCGGAAACCTTGGAACGATCAAAGCGGAATTGCGCGACTCCAGAGTGGAATTCGTCAAAGGGGATATTAAAAACCGCGAACTGGTTGAGAACATATTTTGCCGGTATGCTGTCGACTATGTAGTGAACTTCGCGGCCGAGTCTCATGTAGATCGTTCGATTGCGCAACCCCAGATCTTCCTGGAAACCAATGTTCTCGGTACCCAGAACCTGCTGGACGTGGCTAAAAGCCATTGGATGACGGGGAAGGACTCCCGGGGCTATCCCCGGTATCGGGAGGGCGTTAAATTTCTCCAAGTTTCCACCGACGAAGTTTATGGGTCATTGACTCGGGATTATGATGAACCGGTTGACCTGGTTTTGAAAGATGAGGCAATCAAGAAATTAGTTAAAGGAAGAACTCAAATAAAAACTTTTGGAAAAAGTTTTTTCACCGAGAAGACTCCGTTGGACCCTCGCAGCCCCTATTCGGCTTCGAAAGCCGGCGCAGATTTGATCGTCGCCGCTTATCACGAAACTTACAAATTGCCGGTAAATATCACTCGGT
>DATCLA010000175.1:0-46870 GCA_036564195.1 Bacillota bacterium | reverse complement strand
GTTCATGGCAGTTGGGGCTTATACGTCTGCTTTATTATCGATTTACTTTACAAAGTTGGGTACGCTGCCGGAAATGCTTCAATTTCCGCTGGTCTTGGCTGCCGGCGGCCTGGTTGCCGCCTTGCTGGGATTATTAATCGGTATTCCGGTCCTGCGATTGCGCGGGGACTATTTGGCTATCGCTACCCTTGGTTTTGGGGAGATTATTCGGGTGGTCATCTTAAATCTGGATATTACCAAAGGTGCCCGCGGATTGGCCGGGATCCCTGGTTATACCGACTTTTGGTGGGCAGAAATTTTTATGCTGCTCTCAATAATTGTGATCTGGAATACGATCCATTCCAACCATGGCCGGGCCATGGTTGCAGTCCGGGAAAACGAGATTGCCGCCGAAGCAATGGGAGTCAATACTACCTATTATAAAGTAAGTGCTTTTGTAATCGGAGCTTTTTTTGCCGGTGTTGCCGGCGGGTTATTTGCGCATTACCTTGGGTACATTGCCCCAAAATCCTTTGACTTTATGAAGTCCATTGAGATTCTGTTAATGGTGGTTCTTGGCGGTTTGGGCAGTTTGACCGGATCGGTGGTGGCGGCGATTGTCTTAACCGGGTTACCGGAATTGCTGCGTTTCCTCCAAACTTACCGGATGGTTATTTATTCGCTGACCCTGGTTCTGTTAATGCTCTACCGGCCGCAAGGCCTATTCGGTTGCGATGAAGCATCAGCGGTTTTATTAAAGCAATGGTTTAAACGAGATTATCACCGGACGGGAGGTGAGGCAGATGGATCTTTTGAAAGTTAAGAATATCTCCATCTCTTTTGGCGGACTTCAGGCTGTCTCCAATTTCTCCATTAATTTGGGTTACCGGGATTTGGTAGGCCTGATCGGACCGAACGGAGCCGGAAAAACCACAGTTTTTAATATGTTAACCGGAGTTTACCGCCCCCAGGAAGGTGAGATTAGTTTAGAAGGTCAACCGCTGGTCAATCTGCCTCCGTATAAATTTAACCGTTTGGGAATCGCCAGGACTTTTCAGAATATCCGTCTCTTTAACGAACTATCGGTGCTGGATAATGTGAAGATTGCTTATCAGCACCGGGGCAGGTATTCCTGGGGGCAAGCTATTTTACGGACTAAAGCCTATTGGCGGAAGGAAAGGGAGATCAGAGATTGGTCTATGGAACTTTTAACCATCTTTAACCTGCAGGATAAGGCGGAAGAGATGGCTAAAAACCTGCCGTACGGAGCACAGCGCCGGTTGGAGATCGCAAGAGCTTTAGCAGGAAAACCGAAGCTGCTATTATTGGATGAACCGGCAGCCGGGATGAACCCCCAAGAAACTTTAGACTTAATGAATCTGATTAAAAAGATTAGAGCTGAATTCGGGCTTGCCATACTCCTCATCGAACACGATATGAACTTTGTAATGAACCTTTGTGAACGGATTTTGGTCCTGGATTATGGACAGACCATAGCTGAAGGGGTTCCGGAGGAGATAAAGAATAACAAACGGGTCATCCAAGCTTATCTAGGGGAGGAGGTATCCTAATGCTTGAGGTAACCGATCTTCAAGTGGCGTATGGAGCGATTAGAGCTTTAAATGGGATCTCTTTCTCTGTGAATCAAGGTGAAATCGTTACCCTGATCGGGGCTAACGGCGCGGGGAAGTCAACGACTTTAAAGACAATTTCAGGTCTGTTACATCCTGAGAAAGGCTCAATTACTTTTGAAGGGAAAGATATTACGCAGCTCCAGTCTTATGAGATTGTCTCCTTGGGTATTTCGCAAGTGCCCGAGGGACGACGGATCTTTCCGCAACAATCGGTCCTTGAAAACCTGGAGCTCGGCGCTTATCAACGTAAAGATAAACAACAGATTAAAGCGGATCTTAAGAAAGTTTTTTCTTACTTCAACCGCTTGGAAGAACGAAAGAACCAGATCGCCGGAACTCTGTCCGGGGGTGAACAGCAGATGTTGGCCATCGGACGGGGTTTAATGAGCCGCCCAAAGCTATTGCTGCTGGATGAACCTTCAATGGGGCTTGCCCCCTTGCTGGTGAAAGAGATCTTTGCCATTATTAAAGAGATTAACAACAACGGTACTACCATTTTATTGGTAGAGCAGAATGCCAATATGGCATTATCCATTGCCCAAAAGGCATATGTCATCGAAACCGGTACGATTGTCTTATCCGGTTCGGCACAAGAACTTTCCCAGAATGAACAGGTAAAAAAGGCCTATTTAGGAGGATAAGGAGGAAAAATAATATGCTCGTAAAAAACCGAATGACAACCAATCTTTTAACGGTAAACGAGGATCTCCCGGTTTTGGAAGCGACGGAACTCATGCATAAAAATAATGTCCGTCGCTTGCCGGTGGTTAAGGGTGAAAAGCTGATTGGCATAGTTACTGAGGATGACCTGTTACGGGTTTCACCTTCATCCGCTACCTCCTTAAGTGTTTTTGAAATGAATTATCTCCTTTCGAAACTATTAATCCGGGATGTCATGACCAAGCCGGTAATTACGATTGACCCGGAGGCGACCCTGGAGGAAGCTGCGCTCATAATGCGTGAGAAGAATATTGGAGCGCTACCTGTGGTTAAGGATGGAAAATTGGTTGGAATCATTACCGAAAGTAACATCTTTGACGCCTTTATTGACTTAATGGGTTTGAAGGAAACCGGGACCCGGGTTACCATTGTTACGGAAGACCGCATCGGTGTTATCGCTGAAGTAACCGATATTATTCGGTCTTTTGGGATTAACTTAGTCAGTATCGCCGCCTTACACACTGAAGGTACTCAGTATGAGGTGATTTTACGTCTGGATACCAAACAGCCCCAGGCGGTTCTGGATGCGATTGAGAAACGCGGGTACAAGGTGGCCCATGTGGCGTCGTTGCCGGGTTGAGGCTGTACGCCTGGGACGTCCGAGCAGGGGATAATCTGAAGTTTGACGTAAGTTTGACGTGAGAAAGGCCCAAAAGCCGGATTTAAGCCGGTTTTTGGGCCTTAACTGAATCACAAGATAAGGCAGGCATACTCAATCCGTTGCAGAGCCGGCGGTCAACTGTTAATGGAATCATTGTGCCGGAGCGCAGCCCGGTGGATCTTACCGCTGGCGGTCTTGGGCAGTTCCTTAACAAACTCCACGATTCGCGGGTACTTGTAAGGGGCGGTCGCGTGTTTGACATGATTTTGTAATTCCTTGACTAACCGGTCGCTGGGTTCCCAGCCTTTGGCCAGAACGATGATGGCTTTTACCACCTGCCCGCGGATAGGGTCGGGAGCGGCAGTAATCGCACATTCCAACACCGCGGGGTGTTCCTGCAAAGCGCTTTCTACTTCAAAGGGCCCGATCCGATAGCCGGAACACTTGATTACATCATCGGAGCGGCCGACAAACCAGAAGTAGCCGTCCTCATCGCGCCAGGCGACATCGCCGGTATTATAGACTCCGTTGTGCCAGACCTTCCGGGTAGCCGCTTCGTCTCGGTAATAGCCTTTAAACAGCCCGGGCGGAAGCTCCTGGTCAAGGTTTTTGATACAGATGTTGCCTTCCACTCCGGGCGGGCAGGGACGGCCTGCTTCATCTAAAATATCAATGTCATATAAAGGTGAAGGTTTACCCATTGACCCCGGTTTGGGAGTGATCCATTCAAAATTGGCACAGAGGACGGTGGTTTCAGTCTGGCCGAAACCTTCAATAATATCCAGGCCGGTTGCTTTTTTAAATTGGTGGTAAACTTCGGGGCTAAGCGGCTCTCCGGCGGTACAGGCAACCTTGATGCTGGAGAGGTCATATTGGGACAGGTCCTCTTTAATTAAAAATCGGTAAACGGTTGGCGGGGCGCAAAAAGAAGTAATCGGGTATTTTTCTAATACTGTCAGTAATTTCCTGGGAATGAACTTGTCCATATCGTAGACGAAGATGGCTACGCCGCAGATCCACTGGCCGAAGATTTTACCCCAGGCGCATTTGGCCCAACCGGTTTCGGAAACAGTCAGGTGAAGGCCTTCCGGACCTAACCTCTGCCAGTAACGGGCAGTGACAATATGGCCAATGGGGTATCTAAAGTCATGCAGGACAATTTTGGGCATTCCAGAAGTGCCGGAGGTGAAGTACATCAACATCGGGTCAGTGCCACCGGCTTGTCCGGCACCGACAGGTCGCTGCCAGTCACTGTCAGCCTCTGCTAAGGCTTGGTCAAAGTTAATCCAGCCGTCGCAGGTTGTGTCCACTGTGGCCCGGATTTTGACAGTGGGCGAATCGGGAAGAGCAGCTTCAATATTGTTGATGACTTCCGGGTCGGCGACTGCGACAATTAGCTTTACGGAAGCGGCATTGTTGCGGTAAATCAGATCCTTTTTGGTCAATTGGACGGTGGCGGGGATGGCTACCGCTCCGATCTTCATCAGGCCGAGAAGGGCAATCCAAAACTGCCAGCGACGTTTCAGGATTAATAGGACGGTATCACCTTTGCCAATTCCGAAATTCCTGAAGCAGTTGGCAGCTTGGTCGCTTAAACGTTTCAGCTCGGCAAAGCTAAAAGTTTTCTCCACATTATGGTCGTTACACCAGACTAGGGCAGTCTTATCAGGGGCTTCCGCAGCCCAGGCGTCAACCACATCATAAGCAAAGTTAAAGTTTTTGGGAATATTGACGCGGTAATTTTGTTTAAAGTCTTCATAAGAGTCAAATTGCTCACGCGGTAAGAATTTTTCCAGCATTAAATATTACTCCTTGTTACTTCAAATCATTGTTCGTGTAAAATAACGGTTAAAAATTGGGCGGTTTGGCCGTCCACGGCTACCTGACCGTGGGGAATGGTGGGATCGAAGTAAAGCGAATCACCTTCCGAGAGCTCCAGTTCTTTGGCACCCAAAATCACCTTGATCTTACCTTCTAACACATAATTAAACTCCTGCCCAGGATGGGTCACCAGACTCATTTTTTTATTTTCTTCCGGTTCTACGGTTACCAACAATGGCTCAAACTTTTTATTTACGAAATTAAAAGCCAGATTCTGAAATTTATAACCTGGATAACGTTGGGTTTCCACTCCCTCGCCCTTGCGTACCAGACAATAGCTATGTAACCGGGGCGGCAGACCGGTAAGCAATTCGGTCAGGTCAACCGAGAAGATCTTAGCCATTTGGTAAAGCATGCTGACAGGAATATCGGTAATGCCATTTTCATATTGCCGGTAAGTCTCAGCGGTGATCCCCAATTGCCGGGCAGCGTCTGCCACTGTCAGGTCACAGTCCTCCCTAATCTCGCGGATTCGTTCCGCAATCTGTTTAATGCTAGCGGACATGACTATCTACCTCCCTTTTTAAAAATGGTATCTAAAATATTGTATCATAAATACCGGTATTCCGGGGAATTTCTCACCCAAAATACCCTTATTTGTCTAACTGTGGTTATATTTTGGCTCGGGTCCGAGTATACGTAAAAATATATTTTAACAGGCGGGTTAGTGATGATTATTGTGATCCGTTTTAAGTATGTAATCCTTTCAATAGTGTGTTTGATCTTATTAGTGGGAATACTATACGGCCGGATCGTTACGGTACACCCGGATTCCGAGGGTTCGGTCTCTGTAACCCTGATTTCGTTTTTACCATTGCGCACTGACCGGTTGTCTGAGCGGTTGAGGGTAACCAGTCTCGATCCCCGGCAGCAGTTTCAAATCCGGGTTGACACCGGTTATTTTAAAGTGAGGTTGCAAATTCACGAAAAGCGGTTTCCGAAAGGCTATCCCATAACCGTTCGTTTAAAAAAATTACCTACCTGGATCTTGGGGTTTTACCGTTCTTTTACTAAAACGGTGATTCCGTTAATCCAACCGGCAATCACACCGGCTCCGTCAAGAGTCTCTGGAACCCGCAACCCGTTTGAGATTAATTTCACAACACCTCTGCAAGGTAAGAAGATTGAAAAATGGATAGTTCCCGGCTTCCCGGCAAAATTAGCCCCGCGGACCTATCAATACCAACAACAAAATTTTACCGATTATGCAACCTGGAGGGTTATTCCTAACCGGCCTTTGCGGCATGACGCCCAATATCAAATCTTGATTAAGCCGGGACTGACCAGCCTGGGTGGGATTAGCCTTGGTAAGCGGCAGGTTTTGAAGTTCCGGACTGTCCCACCATTAGTAGTGGTGGACCGTAAGCCGGCTCCGGGGAGTACCGGAGTTTCCTTGGCAGCTCCGGTAGTAGTTAAGGCTAACCGGAGGATCCGGGCCGGACGAGTAAGGGTAACCGGCTCTTCCGGAGTAACCGTAGCCACCGGCCCACGGTTAACCTTTATACCGTCCCAGGCCTGGCTGCCGGATACCCAATACCGGGCTAAGGTAAAACTGGTTGACCAATTCGGAGAGCAAGCCGGGTCGGTCTGGCAGTTTCGTACTCAAAAGCTGGCGGCGCCGGTCTGGGCTGCAGTGAAGCTGCACCCTCCGGCAACGCTAACGGTTTATCACAACAAACAGGCAGTTAAAGTAATCCTGGTTTTAAAAAGCAGTCAAATGCGATCCGGAACCGGTCAGCTCGTTCAGCTGGGAAGCAGAGGTTATGCCTTTTACTCCCGGCGTTTGAAGGCTACTGCTTATTACTGGTTACGGACTCGGGATGGAACGTTGATCCATTCAACGCTTTTTGGCCCGGATGGCCGGAGCAAACCAGTAGCTTTACAGGGAAACGGTTCAATTCAACTATCCTTCGCTGACAGTAAATGGTTGTATCAAAATCTGCCTCCGGATAGCCCATTGATTATCTATGGCAGTTCCTTAACAGGGCATCCTGACAATTGTAGGGATGAATATAATTCTAATTATGCTGATCTGATTTTCTTTAATTACAAAGTTGAATACGACCAGTTTTGGATGGCAAATTCACCAGGCTAACGCGAGGCCCGGCCGGCAGAGGTGAAATTAGGTGGTTAAGGCTTAAAGGAAAGTTTAAACAGGCCGTAATGGAAGCCGAAGTCATTTTATTAATGTAATTTGGTTTTAGTTCGGCCGATTATGATGAAATATGGTTAAAATGAAGTAAGCCTGGTGAAAAATTCACAAGGCCTATTTTATTTCATTTTGATCGTATGCCGATAAAATTACCGAGATTAAATTAAACAGTCAGAAAATGCCAAGTATGCCTAACAGATATTTCAATAATTAGGAGGAAATTGTAAAATAGGGTGGAAATAATTATAGGGAAATTTTGGACTGCCGAAAATCGGTGGTGTTCTTAGGGAGAAAAATATGAAGATTAATGTTCAGGAAGAACTGAAGCGTTTTAAAGACTTGACTACAAAGAAAAACACTGTTGCAGCCGGAAATCTTTCACCGGTATTAACTTATCTTATGGAGCAATTCACAGAATTGAAAAAAGCGGATCAACAGATCCGCGAAGGAATCCAACAACTGGTGGATGAGGTGAAAAACCTAGCTGGGAAGGAACAGCACGGACCGGTAGCAAAGCGTAACCACGTCCTGTTTTCCATTTATGATCAAGTCGACAGTTTATTAAAAGTAGCCATGGTCAATCAAGATCAAAGCCAGATTGAGACGTACCGGCAACTGCTAGAATATCTTACTACCCTTTTTACAATGGAATTAAACTGGGTTCCCATCGATGCGGTGGGAAAAAAGTATAATCCTTATGAATATGAGGGATTTGCAACTACGGTCCAGCATTGCCAGGAGAGGCACCCTCAGAAGTTGGAGATTATCAGGGAGCTGCGGAAGGGTTTTAGTTGCCGGGAACAAATTGTCCGCAAGCCCCTGGTAGAATTTTACGAATAAGCGGTAGTGGTATTTTTGGAGTGTGATTGGCAGTGGGTGCGACTATCGGAATTGATTTAGGGACCACCAATTCGGCAGTAGCAGTCATTAAAGATGGCCAGCCGGAGATCTTACCCAATTCTAACGGAAACCGGACTACCCCTTCGGTAGTGGCCTTATACAATCAGGAGCTTGTAATCGGCGAAACCGCTAAAGCGCTGATGCTTTCAGGAAGTAAAGACTGTGCGGCTTGCCTGGTGGGTTCGGTAAAGCGGAAGATGGGTTCCGGGGAAAAGATCCGGTTGAACCAGGAAGAATATACCCCGCAACAAATTTCGGCGCTAATCTTAAAACAGTTGAAACTTGACGCTGAACGTTATTTAGGTGAACCAGTGGAAGAAGCGGTAATTAGTGTACCGGCGTATTTTAATGATCTGGAACGGCAGGCGACCATTGATGCCGGGGCAATTGCCGGACTAAAAGTAGAGAAAATCATTAATGAACCGACTGCCGCTGCTTTGGCTTATGGGATCAGCTATACCGGACCGGAACAGAAGTTGTTAGTTTACGATCTGGGCGGCGGGACCTTCGATCTAACCCTGTTACACCTCTACGAAGGAATTATTGAGGTTAAAGCCTCAATTGGTGATAAAAGCCTGGGCGGTGACGACTTTGATGAAGCCCTAATCCGCTACGCACTTAATAAATACCAAGACCTGGCAGGGAAAAAGCTTCCGGTCACCGCCGGAGCCAATCTACTGGAAAGCTTGGGACGGGCTTGGTACTACTTGTTAAAACTCAAATGCGAAGAAGTTAAAAAGCAGCTATCGTTCAGCACCAAAGCCCGTCTGGTGTTAGCTCTGCACCAGGAGGACAAGGGGGAGAGTTACGGTTTGAACCTGGAGATTACCCGGTCCGAATTTGAGGCATTAATTGCAAAGCAGGTTCAAAAGACGGGACATTATATAGCTGAAGCCTTAACCATTGCCGGTTGGTCCCGGGATGATTTAGATACGGTATTGTTAGTCGGCGGGTCAACCCGGATTCCAATGGTCCAACAGTTTGTCAGCGGCGCAACCGGGAAAAAGCCACAACTGGGGATTAACCCCGAAGAAGCCGTGGCCTTAGGCGCGGCGATTGATGCCGGGTTAAAACAAGGTACCCTCGATGAAAACCAGGCGCTGATCGTGATGGACGTTACTCCGTTTACTTGGGGAACCGCCTGTACGGATATTTATAACGGAGTCCTGCGGGAAGGGATGTTTGCCCGAATTATTAACGCCCAAACCAAAATTCCCTGTTCGGGAAGGGACATCTTTTATACTGTCGCTGACGGCCAAACTCAACTGGACGGTTCAATTTATATCGGTGAATCTGACTTTGTCAAAGATAATACCTTAGTTCAAGAGTTTATTATTACCGGTATTCCACCGGCTCCGGCAGGCCAGGAAGCAGTCCAACTGGAATTTTGGATTGACGTCAATGGCAATCTGACCGCTACCGCTACTGTGAAAAGTACCGGTCAAACCAGCCAGGTAACTGTTAAAGCCGCTTTAAACCGGATGAGCCCGGCGGAAGTGGTTCAAAGTAAACAGCAATTAAACCGGGAGTGGAAGCAATCGGATTGTTGTAAGAAGGCGAAATACTTAATCAATCTGTTGCAGTCCCATCAAGAGAAGTTTCCGGTAGCAGCAGCCCAGGATCGTCTGGAAGTTTTTTTTGAGCAGATCCAAGCAGCTCTATTAGATTATAATCTGGAGCGTTTAAATGAGTTGGAGCGGAAGATTCGTGATTACTTGGTTAACCAGACGACCTAATGAAACGTGGGGTGGTACAATTGGGAGGTAGAATTTGTCCGGTATGCCGCAAGGAAGCTATAGATCAGGTTTGTGATAATTGTGGTACCGACCTTGAGGCATTTAGCCAGTTAACTGCGACGGTCCGGGAGTTACTTAGCCGGGCTATGGAAGCTATGCAGTCAAAATCATACCTGAGAGCATTGCAATTATTGAAAAATGGGTTGGAAATCAATGGGCAAGATTCAGCATTATGGTTAATGGCTGGTCTGTGCCATTATGCTTTGGGAGACATAAACCAAGCTAAAAATTGTTGGGAAAATTCAGAAAACTCGTTAGCCTTGGAATACCGGCAAAAAGCCGCTGCAGAACAGGAAGGGTTTGAGCGGGTGACGGCCGGCTATAATCAGGCGCTGAGCCTCATGGAAGGTGGTAATTACCGTGAGGCGGTTCGTTGCTTACGCAGTGCTTTAAAAGGTGGTCCGCAATACCTGCCAGCCTTGGAACTGCTGGCTTTAGCCTATTATCAATGTAAGCAATACCAACGTTGCTGGAAGGTGATCCATCGGATCCAAGCGGTGACGGTTGACGCCCCGGTTCTAATTAAACTGACTCCGGATTTGTTAAATAAAGTTTCCAAACTCTGGCTGGCTTACGGGGCAGGGTTATTGCTTATTGCCGTCAGTGTGTTAGTGTATGTAAACTGGCATTCATCAACTGGGAGGACATCTTTATCGGTGCCGGCGGTTAAGGAGGCGGAAGTCCTTCCTACAGTTGACCGGGAACTGCTGCAAGCCACTGCCCTGAGTCTGGGCAGGCAGGGCAACTATCTGGCGGGGGCTGATATTCTGCTGGCGCTGAATTGGCAACGCCTTCGAGATGAAGGGTTCACTGTTGAAGAGGAAGCAATCTTGTCAAAGGCTGCCGCACGTTATTATTTCCAGGGCATGCGTTATTTTCGCCGGCGGCAGTATTCCGAGGCTGCAGTAGCATTCAGCATGAGTCTGCGTTACCCGGTACGCAGTTATGTTTATGATGATACACTGTATTACCAGGCAATTGTTAGGGAACGGCTGGGGGTTTATGACCAGGCGGTGGTATTATACAGGCGCTTATTAGAAGAAACACCGGGCAGTGACTACTGCCAAGCCGCGATTATCCGCTGGGGCTGGCTGGCCGGATCCAAAGAAGAACTGCGGGCGGAGTACTCTGCCGCCATCAGGGAATATCCTGAATATCAAGATTTGATGCAGAGCAGGATTAAAGCCTGGAAGGAGTTAGTAAATGGACCGCTGTAACTACTTTGAGATTTTGGGAATTAATCCGGAGGCAACGGAGGCAGAGATCGAACGGGCTTTTCGTGATCAGATTAAAGCCCACCCTCCCCGTAAGGATCCGCAGGGCTTCCGGATGATTAGCGAAGCGGGGCGTTTGCGCGACCCGGAATTTCGCCGGGATTATTTAGCCAGTTTAAAAGAGGAGTCGATTCGGGAGTACCTGGAGCAGTATCAAATGCACATGGCCAACCGGGAATATGATTTAGCATTGGAGAGCATGAAAGCTGCTTTAGAAAAACAGCCTAACCTACCGATGCTGTATAATCTGACCGGTCATTGCCAAGTGGCGATCGGGGACTATCGGGAAGCGATTATTGCTTACCAAAAAGCTTACAATCTGCACCATGCTGCCGTTTACCTGTATAATATTGCTTCAACCCATTTTAAAGACGGTAATTATGAAAAAGCGGAAAGATTTATTGAAAGATGTTTACAGCTGGAACCCGGCAATAAAAAAGGAGTGATTATGTACAGCCGAATTTTAAACGGCTTAGGAAAACAGCAACAGGCTGCCGCTGTCCTAAAACGGGCCATCAAGGCTTCTGTACCGGTGAGCAGTGAAAATTTGGACCTGCTATTACAATTGCTCCTTACTTATCTGGATGCGGATCAAAAAACACAGGTAAAAACGGTTTTAAAACAGATTAAGGCGATTCGTTGGGAAGACCCTACCGAACGTAATTATGCCGCAGAACGGGTTTGGGAACTTTGCCGGATACTGGCGGAACGGGAGTATTTTGAGGCGACTTATCAATTATTATTATTTTGCCGGGAAAGTATTGAGGAACCGCAGCTTGAAGAGATGATTAACTTTTACGCCCTAGCCCGGTTTCTGGAGGAGTTGATTGATGACCCGGCAGTGATCGAGCCTTTGAAACAACTGTTTATTGTCATCTTTTGCCGGATGGATAAGGCGAAAAAGCACCAACTGAACAGTCAGACCCGACGCGAATTGGATTTGTACATTCTTAACCAACCCCAGCTGCTACAGAAGTCGTTGGAACACCTTCAAACAGCCTATCCAGAGTTATATCAGTTACAACAGGAGTATTTTCAACAATTATTAACTAATTTAAAACGGAACCAGTCGTTGATTCAGAAAATCTTACGGGGCTGGTTTTAACCATGTTGCGGTAAGCATAGGACCATAGCTGATCCGGAGGCTGTTACCTCCTTAAAATACCTCCGGTTGACACTCTGGGTCCAACCCGGGGGAAAGCCGACAAAAATATTAACACGACTTGAAATGGCAAAAGATTATTAAATATCAACTTTTTGTAAACCGGCTTGAAAATTTGAATTCGTAATAATATAATGCGGTTATGAAGAATGAAAGGGAGATCTGGTTCTTGTAGTATCAGTATCATTCTCCCTAATCCATTTCAGGAGGTTAATATATGAAGAGGGCATTGGTTTTAGTTTTAACGGTTATCTTAATGGCAGCCGTTTCCACCGGCACTCTGGCGGCAGTTCATAACAGTTGGGGTGATTTTAGCAACCGGTCGACCGACCGGGATCTGGGTATTGCGACTTACGGCGGTTGGTACTACATTGAACCCGAAACGCCGTATGCCATTGCCAACTTGAGAAACAACGACAATCAGACCGAAGTTGGCGCGCTTTATTATTTAAACGACTTTACCTTTGCAGAACTGGGAACCTATGACGACAGTGACGAAGCATTTATCCGAGGCAGCTACCGGTTTAACAATGGTGTCTTCGCTGGATTGGATGCCGGGACCAGAGATGATGATTACGCTATGCTTTCTTTGGGTTATCTTTATGATCTGGGCAATAACGGTTATATTGCATTGAGCGGCGACTATGATACCTCCGATCGCGGCAATGGCTGGTTAGGAGTAGATCTTGATTTTCGCTACTATACCAATAAAATGCGGATTTTTGGCCAGATTTATCACGCTGAAGATGGTAGTAACACCGGTGAAGGCCTAATCACCGATTTGGCGGTGAACTATAAATTGCAGGACAATTTAGTCGCCGGAGTGGGTGTTACTTTAGCCAATTATGAAAACAAAAAAGATGCTACGAAGATAAATTTCGGCGGGACCTATACTGTTGATGCCTTAACGGTTGACGGTGAGTATTATTACAGAAACACCGATACTAATGGCATTGCTTTAATGGGGATGTATAATTTTAGCGATGAGTTGGCTGCCGGCTTATATGGCGAATTTGATGATGACGACTATGACAGCTATGTATTAAAAGTAAAATATAATTTGGACCAACAGTCGCAACTCCGGTTTAGCTATGAGTTGAACAACGAAAATGAACTGCAACTGGCTTATTACAGAGCACTTTAAGTTTGGATAAATATCGCTGTAACAAGCAGTCAAACGACCCCCCGGAACATGGTACGCTGGGGGGTTGCTGATTTTTAACTGATAAACCCCGTCAACCCGGGGCTATGTCAAAACATCGCTTTAATTATTGTTCCGCTGTTGCCGGCAGTTGCCAATCACCCGGTTTAAGACTTGGCTAAACTCCTCGATTTTATAGGGTTTACGGATTACACCGCTAAATCCGTACTTATGGTAATCCGCCATTACCGGGTCATTGGCATAACCGCTGGAGACAATAGCTTTAACTTCCGGATCGATCTGTCTTAAGAGGGAGATCGCTTCTAAGCCACCCATGCCGCCCGGAATGGTTAAGTCCATGATTACTGCTTTGAATGGCTTTCCGGAGTCGAGCGCCTCCTGATATAATTGGACCGCTTCCCTACCGTCTGGGACAGTGGTAACTTGATAACCGAGGAGCTGAAGCATTTCCCGAAGTGCATTCCGAATCATTGCTTCATCGTCCATTACCAATACCTTTCCTTCACCGGGAAGGGGCCGGATCTCTTCTGAAGTTGCGACTTCCGCCGTATGGTTGGTAGCGGGAAGATAGATGAAGAAAGTAGTTCCGGAGCCGACTTTGGTAGTGAGGTCGATATAACCGCCATGTTTTTGAATGATTGAGTATGCGGTAGCCAAACCAAGTCCGCTCCCACTTTGTTTGGTAGTGAAGAAGGGATCAAAAATTCTGCCTAGGTAATAATCGGGAATACCCGTCCCATAATCCTTAACCGCTATTTTAATATAACGTCCCGGTTTGAAACGTTCTCCCGGAGGAATAAGCACATTTTCAGCATAAATGGCGATGGTTCCCCCCTGAGGCATGGCCTCTTTGGCGTTGAGCACTAAATTGCTGATGACTTGACTGAACTGTCCGGTATCCACTTCCACATGCCATAAGTCATCCGGAATACAGAAAATGGGTTTGACTTTGGAACCACTGAGGTGGAAAACGGTGGTTTCCTCCAAGAGACTGGCAATGGAGACTGCTTTTTTAATCGGTGCCCCACCTTTGGCAAAAGTCAATAATTGTTTTGTTAATTCACTGGCCCTTTTGGTTACTTCAATCGCTTCATTTAAACTCTTCCGTACGTCCTTCCCCTTTTCCAGGCGGAAGATGGCTAACTGGATATTGGCCATAATTGCCGCCAAGAAATTATTGAAATCATGGGCAATCCCACCGGCTAAGACACCGAGGGATTCAATTTTTTGGGCTTTAATCAATTCGGCTTCGGTCTTGAGTTTTTCAGTGACATCCCGAAAGACCATAACCACTCCGAGAACTTTACCGTCACTGGAACGGATTGGGGCACAACTGTTGGAGATCATAAACTCTTTATAATTGCGGTTTACTAAAACCGCATTGGGCAATTCAATCGTTTCACCAGTTTCGATCGTAAGCGGGACAATGTTGTCATAAGGTTCGCTGGTTTGGTCATTGATCACATAAAAAACCTTATTTAAGTGTAGGCCGACTGCTTCATCATAGGACCATCCGGTTAATTCTTCAGCCGTCTTATTTAACAGGATTATCTGACCGTCACGGTCAGCGGCAATAACTCCGTCACCAATCGAACGCAGTGTAATTAAGAGCAGTTCCCGTTCGGTGGCGGATGAACTTTCTAACTTCTTCCGGGTACTGATATCACGGGAGTAGACGGTTAGGCCATTTTCATCCGGGTAAGCATGAATTTCAAGCCAGGTATTGATGCCGGGGATGAATGCCTCGAAATGAACTACTGTCTGTTCTTGAACGGCACGGTGTAACTGGCGTTCCAGTTCAGTCCCGGCCAGTTGCGGAAGTTCATTCCAGAGTTTTTTGCCAATCAGTTGCTCTTTATCCTTTTGCCAGATGGCTGCGGCGATTTTATTTAAATTCGTAAACCGCCACTCAGTATCAAGTGTATAAAAAGCATCGGTAATACTCTCCAGAATAGTAGCGATGCGCAGGTGCGAACGGGTTAATTCTGCCTCCGATTGCTTGCGCGCGGTAATATCCCGGAAACAGATGACTAAGCCGGAAGAGAAATAGAAGATATTACAATCCATCCAGCAATTAAAGAGCGGAAAATATTCCTCAAAACGGGTCGACTGTTGGGTGGCGAGGACTTGATTCAGACGTTGGTAGAGAGAGGAGATAGTAAAATCCGGTTGAATGTCCCACATAAATTTGCCCTTGATCTTAACCGCCGGGACTTTGAGGTAACGTTCCATTTCCCGGTTAAGATAAGTGATTCGCCAGTTATGGTCCAGTACTAAAATGGGGTCACCGATATTATTTAAGATATTACTATAACGTTCCTCGGTTTTGGCTTGGGCTTCTTCTTTTAACTTCCGGTCAGTGATATTATGCATGTAGACAGTAATTCCATCCATGGTTGGATAGATATGAAATTCAAAAAAATCATCGGACAGCGGGAACTGGCCTTCATAATAAATTGGAGTATTCTCTGAGAATCCCTTGTGAAACTGGGTAGCGATTTGACTGTCGGCTAACTTGGGAATCTGTTCCCAGATACGTTTTCCGATTAATTCTTCCCGCGGTTGTTTGAAGATCTGCTCCGCCTGTTGGTTTAAGTAAATAAAACGCCAGCTGGTATCGAGGAAAAAGAAGGCTTCCGGAATGCTGTCCATAATATTGATGATTTGTTGGTTGGAACGTTGTAAAGATTCCACCATTCTTTTTTGGGAGGTTATATTCCGACCAAATACCGCAATTCCGTTTTTAATCGGGTAGACATCCATTTGATACCATTGGTCTCCCAGGATCGAAGGAGCTTGGAAGTGTACCGGCCGGCGTTGGCTTAGGGCTTTTTGTAATTCTTCGTGATAAATAGTTTCGGTTAGGTCCGGAAATACCTCCCAGATCACTTTTCCCATCAGGTCTTCACGCTTGCGGGTCAGGAAGAACGGTTCCTGAAAACTAACATAAGTAAAGGTCCAATTAGAGTCGAGGGCAAAAAAGACATTGCTGATACAATTTAAAATTTCGGCCAAGTTACTCCAAGAGTTATGTAGTTTGGCAATAATTCGTTTTTGCGAGGTAATATCCTTTAATGAAATTAAAAAATAGGCAGTGTCATTTATATTAACCTGCTCGGCGCTGATTAACTCAGTGATCTTTTGGTGACTGCGGTGATAGAATACGATTTCTTCGTTGAGTAACTGCCTTTCTTCCAGTAACTGCATAACTCTGGTACATTGAGACGGGTTTGGCCAGATCTCCAGCTCACTCAAAATCCGTCCCAGAATCTCATCTTTAGTATAGCCGATCAAGTTCAGTAATGCGCCATTGATTGCCACAATCCGCTTCTCGTTAAGAGTGACTAGGGCTAAAGGATAAATATCAGTATTAAAAATACTGTTAAAACTGGCCTGGGAAAGGCGGAGCGATTGGCGGAGGTGTTCCAAGTAGGCAGCGATTTTATTTAATTCGGGTGTAGTAAAAGTGGGAAAGGGGTTATCTCCGGCTAATGAGGCGACCAGGCGTTTTAGTTCCGTTTTGGTTTTGGGCAAAAAAAAGGAGCAGCCTTTTTTGAATAGGTTTAATTTCAATTTTTCCGCGAGGAAAACCCCAAAGCCGGTTGATTTTAGTAGGGAAAAGTATCGCTTTAAATTTAATTGCTTTTCATTTTTTCCTACGCCTTTTTTCATAAATAACCTCTATTTCAAAAATAAGGGGTTATTATACTATTCGGCGTATTTTTTAAAGTTCCTGTAAAAATAGATAATTATCTACAAAATTACAAAAAAACATAACTATAAAAGTTATGCTACAAATGCTTATGAAACTCGGCACTGGGCGTCCCTTAGTAGTAATCTACTATGCCCAGAAAAATACCGAGAGCAGCTTGGAACTTAAATTCGTTAGTCTTTAGAATGGTTTCTTCTTGGTAATTAGAGAGAAAACCTAACTCCACTAAAACAGCAGGCATTTGGGTTTCACGAACTACGACAAACCGGGCACTTTTAACACCGATGGGGTTAAAACCGGTTAAATCTGTCATTCGGCTTAATATTTTTTCAGCCAAGCGTTGCGATTTCCATTGACCGTTGTAATGAAAAATTTCAATACCCCGAATATTGGGGTTGGGATGGCTGTTGGCATGGATGCTGAGAAATAGGTCCGCTTTGTGGTAGTTGGCGAAGTAGGCTCGTTCGTATAAACCAATAAAAAAATCGGAGTTTCTGGTCAAAAGTACTGTAGCACCGGCCTGTTCTAAAAGATTTTTCAATTTAAAAGCCGTTTCCAGATTAAGATCTTTTTCACGGGTGCCTTGTTTGCCGCAGGCGCCGCTATCGGGACCGCCGTGACCGGGATCAATGACGATGGTTTTTCCGACTAAGTTTGAGTTTTTAATCCGAAGTGACATAGTCCGTCGGTCCGCTGAAAAATTCACTCGATATGAAACCAGGTAATTAAAGTCGATTACGATCCGAGCGGAATTTGGTATGTCTTTTAAAAAAGTTATTGCCTTGATAGGGTCGGCAGCAGGAATCTCCATCGTCAGTTGTGGGTCGAATTGGGTGTACTCAAAATCAATTTGCAAACGTTTGGTATCGGGAATTAATTTGATCCGTTCTACTAATTCATTGTTACTGCTGACAGTAAGCAGGCTGTCGGATTCAGTTTTTGACCACTGCACTGCTTTGATGGTCCCGGTTTTTTTGACCTCAATCAAGTGTGGATCTTTCCGGGAAGGAGTTACTATATAGCGGTCGTCACCGGCCGGTTCTAAGGTAATACTAACAGTATTGATATCATCCTGATTTACCCGGATCGAACGGAACAAGTCGCCATTTGCGGCTACGGTTTCCACGCCTTCTTTTAAAATGGCACCGTAGAACTTTAATACCAACTGATTAGAATCAGTCTGCTCAAAAACCTGATAATTGGGAGGGAGTGAAGTTTTGATTGCTACTTTAGTCTGATCTTCCTGCTGAATCAGACTAACCGCATCAATAGTATAATTAAAGACCAGAACCGAAGTGCCGGGTTGCTCGGGGTTCCGGATCAGATTGAAATTACAGGGCATTTTAAGGTCAAACACTATTAAAACAGAGCCGTTTTCAGCCTGACGAACCCGGATTTGCTTGACAAACGGATGGTTACTGCTGATTTTAGGATTAACAGTGAAGTGTAGTTTAAAATCGGGAATTTCACAAACTAAACGCTCCGGATTTTGTAATGAATAATGTTTTATTGTAAAATTACGGGACCCCATTAATAAAAAGGCCGGACGATTTTGATAGGTAATGTTCTCAATTCCCAGCAGGTAGTTTTTATCCCATTTCAAAGCTACTTTAGTTGACGTGTCGACGGTGATGACCATTCCCAGTCGGGTAAAGAAGGTTAATGGCAGCCAAAAATCGCCGTTTCTTTCAAACGGCGCCGCCGCCAGGGTACGGGGGCTCCCGTTAACATAATAAGTAGTTTTACCAGCATAAAATTTGAAATTAAAAGTACCGAATTTGAAATACAACTCGTTATTGCTGGGGCTCCAGGAAGTTGCAACATGAAAATACCTGCGCAAAAAAGGCAGATTAACAAATTTATGGTTATTCTCTTCGAATATGCTAATTTCCGGACTAACCGGCGAATCTTCCAAAGTTAGGGATAATACTTTGTTATCCTGAGCAAAACCGATTTTGGCTGCGATTAGCAGAATGATTCCGCACCAAATAATCCATTTGCGAATTAACAATCCCAAAACCTCCCTCTGGTAAGAACTAATTCGGTTTTCTGCCTTAAATTCCTTCTATTGTAATAGTTGGAAATTAATATTTTTAACTTAACATAATTGAAATTATCTACGGACCGCAGCTGCTAACCAATCTAAGTATTTTTTGTAAATAATAGGAAATCGCAAGTTCTTATCGAATTACTTTATTGTGATTAAACCAGATTGGGTTTCCTAAGGAAAGCGGCAATAAAGGGGTGCAGAAGATATGAGCCAGGCATTGCAGCGTCCACAAAATTTGGATTTGCTGTCGGAAGTTGAAAAGGATCAATTTTTAAAGGTATTGTTCGATGATGCTCCGGATAGCATAGTTTATTTGGCTGGGGATTTTACGATTCGGTTTGCTAACCGGGTATTTATGCGCCAACTGGGCCTAACAGAGGAGCAGGTAATCGGTAAACCCGGCAAAACAGTGCTTCCTGGTTTTCAACAATTGAGCTACCTTTTTCAAAAAAGTTCCTTAACCAGGCAGGCATCCCGTGCAAAATTTCATCTGCAACTGCCGGACAGTAACGGCCGGGGATTTACATACTGGAAAGTTACGGTCCACCCGTTAGTTTCCGCTGAAGAATTAACCGGTTGGCTATTGGTATTGAAAGATACTACTAAACAGGTGCTTGAGGGTATTAAACGTGCTGAAGAGAGTAAAGAACGTAAACAACGGGTTAAAACTGAGCCAAGTTCGGCTGAGGCTTTACCATGGCAACTGCTGCTTAAGACGGTGCTGGACTACGTTCCGTTGGGGATCGCCGTGTATACCGGGGCCAATTGTTCACTTTATTGGGCTAATCCAATTTTCCAGGATTTTCTGAAATTGTCGGAACAAGCGCGGCAAAATGCAGGAGTGCTGCTGGAGAATCATCTTCCTTATACGGATAACCTTCAGTTTGATGAGGTGTTTTACCAGGTGCTTACAGAAAGAAGACCCTGTTTGGATTTGAAGGCGCATTTCAGGCAAGCACCGGATACGGTTTGGCAATGTTCGGTAGTGCCGTTGGAAACTAACACCGGAAACCGGCCCGATGTGATGATTACCGTTATCAAACTTCCGGAACCGGCCACTTCCATTACTGGAACGGAAAAAGTCACTGATGTTCCCTTTGCTGATAGTCCCACCAACTTAGGAACAATTCCCGGTCAGCCGGATGAGACGCTGGTAGCGATGGCAAAAAAATTATATGAGGAAACCAACTTGGTTGATATTCTAAAAACCAGTATCCGCTACGTGGTTCAGACATTACGGGCGGATGAGGCTGGAATTATCCTGTTTAATAAGACGGACGGGGAATTGCAGGTAATTTACGATCTGTGGTTGGAGGATAGCACTAACCGCATTGTTAATATTAAAGAGATGCCCAATATTAAAAAAGCAGTTACGGAAGGTAAACCGTATTTCTTTACTGCTGAAGAAGCCACCGGTAAGGAGAAAGACTGGTTTCAGCAACCCGGAATTAGCGGATGTCTGGCAGTGCCGCTGGTATTAGAAGATAACTGTATTGGGCTGCTTTTATTATATTACAATAGTCAGAATCGAAAACCGTCTGAAACCGATCTCAACCGGACTGCCTGGTTTAGTGAAAAATGTGCTTCCGTCATTGAACGGGCTTATACCCAACTGGAAAAGACACGCCTGTTAATCAGTGAGCGGCGGGCCCGGAGCCGAGCCGAACGGCAGGCAGCGGAGTTAAGCGCTTTGTTGCAGAGCTTAAAAGATGGGGTACTGGTTCTGGACGCTTCCGGAAAAATTGTGTTACGCAACCGGATGGAACGGTTAATCACCAGAATTGAAGATGAACAAGGGTTAAGTTACATTGATTATAGCCGGTTCCGTTTGTTGACTTTGGATGGTAAACCGGTTCAACCGCCCCAACTACCGGGGAACCGGTTGTTACGTGGTGAAACTCTTAACGATACCGAATATCTGATCGAACACTCCGACGGCACCCGGTTAAATGTGATCAGTAACGGTAGTGTGGTGCGGGGTGAGGATGGCCAGGTGGTTTTGGCAATTCTGGTTACCCGTGATGTAACCCGGCTGCGGATTTTGGAAGAAATCCGGGAGGATTTTATCCGGACGGTCTCCCATGATTTACGTAATCCCTTGACTGTGGTCTCAGCCCGTTCCCAATTGTTACAGCGTCGTCTGCTCAAACACGGTCTACAGACTGAAGCGGGAGAAGCGGAAGTAATTTATACCAGTTCCCGGCAGATGACCGAGATGATTCAGGAGATGTTTGATTCCTACCGCCTGGAGTCTAACAATTTTAAACTGAATAAGCGACTGGTGGATTTAGCTTCGATAATGCGGGAAATCAGTTTGCGGTTCGGGACCGAAGCGGAACGCAAGCGGATCCGCGTTGAAATCAGTGCGGGTAATTACCGTACCAAGGTTGATCCGGAACGGTTGGAGCGGGCTATTATCAACCTGATTACTAACGCTTTAAAGTATTCTCCAATTGACCGGCCGGTAATAGTGAAGCTCAGCTCGGATACAAATCAAATTATGATAACGGTTACCGATTTTGGAATCGGTATCGCTCCTCAGGACCTTCATAAAGTCTTTCAGCGCTATTTTCGTTCCCAGACTGTTAAAGAAACATCCGGTTTGGGGTTGGGTTTATATATCGTCAAGTTGATTGTGGAAGCTCATGGTGGCAGTGTCACTGTGGAAAGTGAAGTTAATCAGGGTAGCACGTTCGGAATTATTTTACCGGTTGAACCGGAGGAGCCTTTTGAGGGCTAGAAGCAAACCCGTCTTAGACCAAACGAAGGCTGCCCCCAATAATTTGGCGGCAGCCCCTGCAACCTGATCCGCTGCTACATTTCAGTGGAAAGCGGCCCACAGTTTAGCCAGTTGATTGACAACGCCTCCGGTAAAAAACGCAATGATCAAAGTACTAAACCACATCAATGCCGCTTCGGATTTGCTACGCTCTTTGAACAGCACCATAATTGAGGCGATACAAGGTACAAAAAGAGTGATGGTAATCAAGGCAACTACCGTCTGGAGCGGGTTCAGCCCCATGCTGCTTAATCCGGCGGCGCCGAAGTCGCGGCGGATAATCCCCATGATAAAGGCGTTAGCCGCCTGAGCGGGTAGTCCCAGCCATCCGGTAGTTACCGGCGCCAATAGTGCCTGCAGAAACCCGAGCGCGCCGGTGAGCTGCAAAGCGGAGATAATTAAGGCTCCTAAAGCAAAGAGCGGCGCAGCTTCTACCAAAAAACCCAGGGATTTGGTATAGGTCTTTTTCAAAACATTTTCTAATTTTGGCAAACGTAACGGCGGCAGATTAATCAACAAATCCATAGTTCTGCCCGGTACTACTAATTTTAAAAGGGTCCCTGCGCCGACCAACACCGCTATAATTACTCCTCCATAAAGCAGTGAATAGCCCAGTCCGACTTTACTGAGCAGCCCGGCAATTACCCCTAACTGGGCGGAGCAGGGTATGGCCAGACCCAATAAGAAGATGGCGATCCGCCGTTCCCGTTCCGAACCGAGTAACCGGGTGGTAATGGTCGCTACGGTAACACAGCCAAACCCGAGAATTAGCGGTATTACAGCTTTACCGTTTAGACCGACGGCATTCATGGTACGGTCGACCAAGGTAGCGATCCGAGGCAGATAACCGGAGTCTTCAAAGATGGATAACATCAGGTAAAACCCGGCCACCAACGGTAACAACAGTCCCAACAGATAAGTAACGGTCATCGTTAATAAGCCAAATTCACCGATTAAGATCTGTCCCAAGGCCGACTGAGGGTCGATCTGTTGCGTAATGAGGTTACGAATCCAGGGTTCATACCATCCTGCCATAATAGTCTCTTCAGTAAAGCCCACCACTGTACCGGATATAAAGACCCCGATAAACTGGAAGGTAATCCAGAGGGATAGCGCCAGCAGTAACCAACCGCTGATCGGGCCCAACATCCAACGATCAATCCGTTCGGAGCGGGATTCCCGCCCGGTTTCACTGCTGACAACTTGTCCGACGATGGCATCGACCCGGTTACGACGCTGCAAATAGATTTCATCTCGGGCGGTTCCGGGCGGTAAGCCATAGCGTTGCGCGACCGCCGGATCACCCTCCAAAATGAGCAGGGCGTCTCCTTGATTGCCGGCTGTCTTAGGTAAATATTCCTCCAACCGTTGTTGGAGTTCCGGGGTGATCCGGCCACGTCTGGCTTGGGGAAGGGCTTGGGCTACCTTGTGGAGGTCCTTTTTTTGTACGGCCACAGTCGGGATTACCGGCACGCCCAACAGATCAGCCAACCTGGCTATATCAATTTTGATATTTTGATTCTCAGCTTCATCCATCATATTGAGGGCGATCACTACAGGAATACCGGTATCGATGATTTGCTGAGTTAAAAAGAGATCTCGTTCCAGATGGACCGCATCAACGACATTCAAAACCAGATCTGCGCCTAAGATCACATCCCGGGCCACCCGTTCTTCATCGTTAAACGAGGATAGTCCATATACCCCCGGGGTATCAAAGACAATATCATTACCGTAACGGCCCGAGGAGATCTCCAAGGTTGTTCCGGGATAATTAGAGACTTCAACATAAACTCCAGTCAGAAAGTTAAAAAAGAGGGATTTCCCGGTATTAGGGTTACCGGCCAGGACGATTTTTTTGGCACCTTCCGGAATCAAGAGATTGACGTCGGTCTCCCGGCAATGCCGATGGCGGCGCCGGTGGCAATTGGTATGGTTACGATGTTGTCTCATAGCCGGTTTCCTCCACTTTGATCTGTTGCGCCAGTTTTCGTCCTAAGGCGATCTCCTGACGGCCGATTTTTATGATGATCGGCCCAGCCGGGATGATCTCTTGGCAAATTGCAGTATTTCCTTCAATTAAATTAAATCGGATCGCTTGAGCCCGGATCTCGCCGGAAGGGATCTGCCTGATGATACAGTGGTGACCTTTTTTGATCCGGTCAAGGGTTTGAATTTTCATCATGATGCACCTCTGTTTGGAAATAATTTTGATTTCGGTTGCAACAGGCCGAACAGCCGTTACAGCATTTACAGGTGTGTCTGCTTTGCCAACGGACCCAGCCGATGATTACGGCGCCAATGAGACCGATAATAAACCACTCGAGCATGATACCACCTGATTTCGTTATTTATAATGACTATGAAATTCATTTTCATTTAGACTGTAAAAAATAGATTTAACTCCAAAAATCTATTGATCTTTATTTTGACAGTCTTGACATTGACCGTACAGTTCCATCCGGTGTGCGGTGACGAGAAAGTGGTGTTTCTGGGCCAACTCTTTTTGCAATACTTCAATCTCCTCGTCTCTGACTTCGATTACCTTGCCACATTCGGTACAAATAAGGTGATCATGGTGTTCATGGCCGAAGAGGTGCTCATAACGGGAGACACTGTTGGTAAATTTCAGTTCATTTGCTAAACCACAATCAGTCAATAGTTTTAAAGTCCGGTAGACGGTAGTCTGGCCAATTTCCGGATAGTTGCGTTTAATCCGGTCATACAATTCCTCAACGGAGAAATGAGTCTCGGTTGCTAAGAAACTGTTTAAGATGATCCGGCGTTGTTCGGTAAATTTTAGATTTTTTTCGGCTAAATATTCCTGAAATATTTCCCGTTCACGACTATGGTCCAAAACATCACCCTCACTGAAAACGATTTTCAATTTCAATTATATTTTAACATACCATCCCTTAATTGTAAAGGGAAGCTTAGTTAACAAATGATGAATAAGAACGGTTAAGCTCTGAAAACCTGTGTTTCAATTTTCGCTAAAGCCTGCGCCACTAAAGTCGGGATCATGAGCGGGGCTTCCAGGGCAGCCACTTTCTCCAGCCGTGGTTTGGTTACCGGATGTTTGGGGAGAAAAACGGTGCAACAGTCCTCATAGGGTTCTACAGAAACGTCATAGGTACCGATTTTCACAGCCCAGTCCACAATCTCCCGCTTGTCCATGGCCAACAACGGGCGGAAGACCGGCAACCGGACCGCGGCATTGGTAACCTGTAACCCCTCAATGGTTTGGCTGGCGACCTGGCCGATGTTTTCCCCGGTGATGAGCGCCTGACATTTCCGGCGGTCAGCTATTGCTTCGGCGATGTACATCATAAAACGCCGCGAAATGATAGTGAAGTACTCTTCCGGGCAGCTGGCCTTGATTGCCTGTTGGATTTCCAGGAGATTAATTGAGTGTAAAACAATTTGAAGGCAGGAACGGCATAAGATTCGGACTAATTCAAAGACTTTCTCCTGCGCCCGCTCACTGGTAAAGGGATAGCTGTGGAAATGCAGGGCTTCGATGACGACACCCCGTTTGGCCATTAACCACCCGGCTACCGGACTATCAATACCGCCAGAAAGGAGTAACAGGGCTTTACCATTAGTCCCATAGGGCATTCCGCCGGGTCCGGGAATTTTTTCAGTATAGACATAGGCTAACTCTCGGACCTCAACATAGACGGTTAGATCGGGGTGATGGACGTCAACTTCGATTTGGGGGAAAGCTTCTAAAACCGCAGCTCCCACTCGTCTGCTAATCTCTAAGGATTCCAGGGGAAATTGTTTATTGCCCCGCCGGGACTGAACTTTAAAACTTTTGATCGGTCGTTCCTGCAGGGTTCGGGCAACAGCCTGCCGGGCGGCATTATAGATCTGTTCCAACTCTGCCGGAAACCGGCTAGCGATACTGACCGAAACTACCCCAAAGACTCCGGTAAGTTCCGCCAGTAAGGTTTGCGGGTCGTTATTGCCCGGTTCAAGGTAGATGCGGGAATCCCCCTTGGTAATGTTCAGACCGGGGTAGTTTTTAAGCCGACTTTTGATGTTTTTAACCAGAGTATCCTCAAAATAATGGCGGTTCGCACCTTTAAGGCTAATCTCACCGTAACGGATAATTAATACACTTTCCATAGCTGGCACCTATCCTGTGATCCGGCGTAGTTCCGGAAGATGTTTTTTTAAAGATTCAAGTGTATAATCTATCTCAGCTTCAGTATTGTAAATGCTGAAACTGAAACGGATCGCCCCCTCCATTTCGGTTGGGGTAAGGCCCATTGCTGTTAAAACATGACTATAGGATTTTTTACGGGAAGTGCAGGCGGATCCTGTCGAAACAAAGATCCCGTCGCTCTCCAGGGCATGCAACAGAACTTCACCTTTGACTCCTTTAAAAGAGACATTGAGAATATGGGGGGCACCGTCAGTTAGTGAGCTGTTAATCCGAACCTGCTCAATCTGGTCCATAATTCCCTGGGCCAGTCGCTGCTTTAATGAAGCCAGTTTGGGAAGATTGGTTTGCAGATTTTTTAGCGTAGTCGTAGCGGCCCGAGACATGCCGACGATGGCGGGAAGGTTTTCCGTACCTGACCTTAACCCACCCTCCTGGCCTCCACCGTTAAGTAACGGAGTAATACGAAGGTTTTTTCTGATATAGAGTGCGCCGACTCCTTTGGGACCGTGAAATTTATGGCCGCTGAAGGATAACAAATCAACCTGGGATTGGCGGATTGCAAAATTAACTTTGCCAATAGCCTGGATTGCGTCGACATGAAAAATCGGTTTCGGATTTAGAGTCGCAGCCATTCGGGCAGCGGCGGCCACCGGTTGGATGGCGCCGGTTTCATTATTAACCAGCATCATACTGATTAAGAGCGGCTTTTGAGCAAGAGCGGTTTTAAAAGCCTCCAGGTCAACCTGGCCATGGCTGTCGACCGGAAGGTAGGTAACTTCGTAACCCTCCCGCTCCAGCCGCTTAAAGACGTTTAAAACCGAGGGATGTTCGATTGCGGTGGTAACCAGATGCCGGCTCCGTTGTTGATAACTATGAACAGTCCCTAGGATTGCTAGATTATTGGCTTCGGTTCCACCGGAGGTAAAAATCAGTTCTGCTGCGGTGACCCCTAACGCTGCAGCCAGTTCTTCCCGGGAGGCTTTTAATAACTTTTCTGCCTCCAGTCCTTTACGGTGGAGTGAAGAGGGATTACCGTAATAATTCAGGGCGGTGTCGTTCATTGCAGCAAGCACTTCTGGCGTGGGGCGGGTAGTAGCGCTGTTATCCAAATAGACGTCGTTGATTGTAATCACCTTGCTTGTTTGCGATTTTCCGTTAAGCCTAATTATTCTTCGGTAATGGCTTAGCGAATTCCTGCCTTTAAACAATCATACTCTGGTATTATAGCCTAAAATCAACCCGAATCCCGGGATTTAAAAAATTTTAAGGTTTAATAGGGGAAAATCTGTGCCGAAAGCCTTCTCCAAAATGAGGAAAGAACCTATAATACTATTATAGTTCAAACCCGTGTTTGTTGGAGCCCGGAAAAACAGAACTCACATTGGGTAATTGATGCAAAAGAGAGGGAGAAATTTGTTAAAAGTAATTGGGATTATAACTTTTATTTTAAATATTACCGGTTTTGTTGCGGTAGCTTTGGATAAATACAAGGCCAGGCATCACCGGTGGCGAATTCCGGAGCGGTTCTTCTTTACAATTGCTGTTTTTGGAGCTAGCCCCGGGGTTTACTGCGGTTGTCGCGTCTTCCGTCATAAGACCCGGCATCCTAGTTTTATGTGGGGACTGCCGGCGATTGCCGTGCTTCAAATTGGCGGAGTAGTCTATCTATATTTTCACTGCTTGATAAGATGAACTGGTTATAAAACCGGGAGAGCCTGGTAATATTGATTTGCAAATGTAGATGGGAGAATTATGGAATCAACTCGGTATATAAACCAGTCATGCCAAATAACGGCTTTTTAATTTGGGTAAATACGGGATGGTGATGGCAAACCGACGGCTGGTAACTAGAGAGTCCGGGTTATCACATTCATCCGGAACAAACCACCAGCATTGACAATATAAGGTAATTTAAATATATTTAATAAGAGATTATAGCCGTCCATGAAAGCAGTGATCTTGAGATGGTTTTGAAAACTTCGAACCAAATAGCTTTTACAGTATTAATTTGAATGACCTGATCATATGCTTGACTAGAAAACAGCTAGAAGCGGCTAACCGCTAATAAAATTGACGAAGGTGCAGTTTTTATGCAAAAACATTTCAAAACTTCGATAGGTTTAATCTTATTATTGAATTTAGCAATGGCTTTAACCAACAGTTTGAGTACAAAAGCGGTTAATTTCGGCCCGGGGGAGGTTTGGCGGGTCTCGACCGGCTTAAGCTATGCGTATCATCAGGGCTATGATGTGCCGGCTTGGAACGCCGATGGTTCCCTACTGTTATTCCGGGGGAAAAAAGGTCAGGTTTATCTGGTAAAAAGCCTTAATGACCAGCCGGAACAGATAAAACTAACCGAAACCCCGGTTGGAGCGGTCCAATGGGATCGGAAGCGCCCGGAGGTATTTTACTACGTAACCCGGGAGCGTAATCAACAAACCGCAGTCTACAGTTATAACCTTGCTTCCCAGGAAGCGAAGATATTATTTAAGGCTCCCGGTGCCATTCAGCTGGCACCGGGTCACCCTGATGGCGAGCACCTGTTGCTCCATGCTCAAACCAGCGGAGGAGGTGCTGCCGAAATTTATTCATTGCAGACTCAGAAGATCTTAATTATTCCGTTACCCGGGAAGGTATGCCGGGTACGCTTCACCAAACACCCGGATTTATCAATCTTTTGTAATTTATCAAATCAGGTTACAGCCGAAGCGGCTGGCTGGATTATGGATGCCTATACCGGTGTGGCCAGACAGTTGGTATCCGAAACTATCCAGAATTGGGACTGGCAACCGGGGGGCAACTGCTTTTCTTATAGTGAGGCTGACCGGCTCTGTATTATAAACCGCAAAGGGGAACCGGTAAAAGTTATTTCCGAATTATCCGGGCCACATAGTTGGGCGGAGGATGGTAAATCTCTCATCATTGCCGTAACCAATAAAAAAAGCAGTTATTACGGTCAAATCGTAGTCTACAACCCCGATAAGGGGGAAGTCAGGGCTGTGGGAGAACACCATTTTCAAGTCGGTGCGGCAATGCTCCAACCCAACCCCAATTTCTCACCGGATCAGACCAAGGCGGTTTATAATCGGAATGATAACGGCAGAAATTATCCCCAAGTGTATGTAGTGAAAGTCAGTTCCCCAGAACCGGTAAAAAACTTACGTCTGATAACGGAAAAATCTACTTTGGAACTTACCTGGGCAGTGACTGACGCCAAAGAAATTAAATGTTATCAAATTTATAAAATCGCTACCAATGGTAAGCGAACCAAATTAGGGGAAGTCGACAAGGGACAGACCAAATATAATCTTAAATATGAAGCTGACCTAAGAAGTCTGGAAATAATTTCCCGGGAGTTTTCTGGGCTGGAAAGCGAACCGGCCAGTGTGGAGGTGCCGACCAAGACTGTTAGCCAGTTGTAAGGCTTTTTTAAACAAACCGTCGATACTTTAATAATATTTCAGAGGGGTCATTCAAAAGAAACAGGCAGCAGGGAATGGTGCAATCCAGTGCTGCCCGTCAACTGGGGGAAATTACCGCTTCTTCGTTGTGCATCACAATATGACTGGTTTCAGCCGGTTCACCCATATAGTGGAAGACCACAGCATCTTCAGGTAAATCAAAGTAAAGATAGACCTCCATTCTTCGGCCATGGGTGTGGCAAGGCATGGTATTCCAGACACTGCCGGGTTTCAATGAAGTCATGCCCATTACCAATTGGCAGCTTTCAACTTGTCCCGGTAAGATGTATTTGGTAATTACCCGGTGGTTTGATTCCTCCAGTGTACCTAATTCCACCCGGACACAATTCTCCGGCTTTATTAATTTAGTAGGGTAAGTCTGGTGCGCCGGTGCACTGTTGAGGTAGAATTTAGCCGGTTGGGTCGGGTCGACGCTGGAAAATTTGATCTCTTTGGAACCCTTTCCAATATAAAGACCGTCTTTCGTTCCGAGCAGGTAGTCAGTGCCGTCAACAGTACGGTTCCTCGGGGACCGATATTGATAATGCCCATTTCCCGGCGTTCCAAAAAATATTTGGCACGCAATTCCCCACCAGCTTCCAAAGCAATCGGCTTAATCGGGCAGACACTGCCGAAAATAATCCGGTCCACATGGCTATAGACCAATTTGGTTTCACCCGGCTAAAATAAGCCTTGGACCAGAAAATTCTCCAGCAGGTGCTGTGTATCATAGGTCTTAACGTCTTTGGGGCTTACCGCGTAACGTAATTCCATTAGAAACTCCTCCTTAATTAGTAATTGTAAGAAAGGTGGCATGCTTTAGTTAAAGCTACTTTTATTAGCCCATAGTCCCACCGCGGGATTGCTGATATAAAAAATTTCGGTACCATCGGCCAGGCGGTTGCAGCCCTCTTTAAGCCTGTGGGGTTGGTAAGTGGCATAAGCTTCTTTTAAAGGTAGGTATTTAAAGTTAACCCCCTCGACTTCGGCTTGGGTCAAATGTTCTACAGCGTAGGTAATTGTAAAGCGGCCGTCGGAGGAACCGTGGATCAGGTGGGCGGCGGCAGACAGGTTGTCCTGCAAGTCGGCTTGGGTTTGATATAATTTTAAAATTTGTTCTCTGCCGATATAACCGTATTTTCGAATCAATTTATCAATGGTGGCATCCTCACCGAATTTTTTAACACCGGGGGCCAGAATAATCAGTTCACCGCCGTCGGCAATGGCCATCCTGGTCCGGTAGATCGCTTTATTTCCCAACCAGGTGCTTTTAAATTCCCGTTCATCCAAAGAGACGACAACTTTCCTTAAGGGTTGGTCAAGCAAAGTAAGGTTTTTAGTATGGCTTAAAGCAATCGCTTCTTCCAGTAATTTGCGGCTTCTACCCGCGAAGAGGCCTTCAAGCGTCACTCGGCCCTGGTTAACTGTTGTGACAGTTAAGACATACATTAAAGGAATCTGTTTTAAAAAGTGTGCTTCGGCATAGTCAAAGACTTTGCGGACCGGCGAATGGTCACGGCCCATGATCTTCTCCATACCATAGACCGCACCTAACAGGTGGGATTTATTAATCAGGTCTTTACCACCGCAACCGACAAAAATGTTTTTATTGTAGTTGGCCATCCCGACTACTTCATGGGGGACGACTTGGCCGATGGAGATGATCAGCTCGTAGGAGGGATCAATGAGCCTTTTATTTACTTCGACAGCAATCGGAAAATCAAGTAAGCCCCCGGAAACACTTTTGACAAAGTTACCTGGGATTTCACCGATTTTTACAATATCACTTCGCCAGTTGTGGGGAATGATCCGCTCCAGCGGTACTTCTGGGCCGAAAAATTCCCGGCATTCTTCCGGAGTCATAGGATCATGGGTACCAAGGGCCGGCATAATCTCTACCTGGCAACTGTCTTTAAACATCCGGTAGTAGCAAGCGGTAATTTTGCCGGCGCCGGAATGCATTCGGGTAAAATCGGGCGGTAACAGTAAGACTTTTTTTAACTTCGGTTTGACAACTGCCACTGACTGCTCTAGCAGACTGCTTAATTCCTGGTCATTAATACCTTTTGAATCAGCTGTTTTTTTAATAATTTCGGCCATTAGATCAACCACCTTTTTAAATTATTTGATACATATGTCTGAAGTGAGCTATTTTCCTTAACTATGATGAACGCAGTTTTTTAGTGGTTGGCTCATTTCCGGCGGTTGGATTGGATGGTAGTTAGGGTCAATCTTTAATTGATCTTTATATTAATAAAATTCATTCCGATTATTTCCTAATAATACATTAACAGCGTGGTTATTTTTAACGTTAACGTTAACGGAAAATTACAAAACTTACTATTTAATAGTAATATTGGCTTTAAGGGATGTCAACTCAAAATTGAAATTATCTTATTAAAATCGCCGATAAAAATAAACAAGCGGTAAAAAGATTTTAGCTGTGGTTATCTTTTATTATACAAAAACAGTTTTGGGGTAATTTTCGGTCGTTGCAGTTTCTGTGGCGCCTTTTTTGATAAAATCTAACTAATTATAATGGTAAAAAATGTAACCATCGATAGGAATTTATATTTTTTTATTGAATTATTTACTAATAATGGAAATTGAACCAATAAATATAAGAAAAATTTGATAAGGCCAGCTAAGGCAAGAGTGATGGGAGTGTGGAGCTTGAAAAGGATTTTCTCGACATTGTTAATTATTATAATTGTTTTAAGCGTCTTAGGTGGTAAAATCTACCTGGAACAATTGCAACGGCCGCATTTTTATCTGTTGCAAAGTGGCAAGGCTTTGGCCCAACGGGATCTGAACCGGTTGTTACAATGGGTCGACCTGGATAGTATTGCCAGGAATCTGGTTGAGGACTTTTTCAAAGATGTAGTGATTAAACTCGACTCCAAAGCGGTAAACGCTTTAAAAACCGAATTGATGAAAGCCTTAAAAGAACAGATCGAGACCTATGTGATGACCGGTCAATTCAAACGGGCCGTTCTGATGGATCTTTCCAAGGAAGCCCGGGCGATCCTGCCGGAGTTAAATATCACTGAAAAAGAGGCCGGCCGCTTTACTAAACTGGCTTACCTTAAGGAGAAAGGGCAGACGGCATTAGCCGGTTTTACTGACGGAGTGGAACGGGCTGATCAGATCGTCCTGGAGCTTGAACTTAAAAAGGTTTTCAAAGGTTGGAGGATTGTAAAGATTAATCAATTCCGGGAGCTGAAATTGAAACTAAAACGGGAACAGCAACAGAAAAATGTCCGGATAGAGGACTTATTGGTCCAAGGAATGAAAAACACGGTTTTATGGGGTAAATTTGACCGGGAAGATGTTTTTTTGGAGTTAACCCCCAACAACACGGTTGATAATTGGCCGACCAGCCTGCTGATTAGTATGGATCAAGGTCATAAGCTGCGTTTGGAGTTGCTTAGCGGTGCGGGGAACATCCCCTTACCGGTCGATCCCGGCGAAGCCGAAGCCTTCAATGCCAGCGGGCAGTTTAACGAGCACTATTATATCCAGGCCGGCGAATATGATTTTAACCGGGACGGTCGGCCCGAAATTGTGGTCGCCATTGGGGATAACCACATTGATTTAGTGGTTAACGTCTTTAAGTTTAATCCGGCTCCTAAGGATTCATCACCAGCTACGGTACAGCAATGGAAGTTGGCCGGAGTGTTTATGGGTCAAAATAAAGCCTATTTAAACGGTAACAAAATCCGGTTACCTTATACCGCCGTGAAGATTGAATTAAACTATCAATGGGACCGGGACGGGTTTAAGGAAGTGAATTAGGCGGCGTTTAGTTGATTTTGATCACCTTTTGCCGCCGGTCCATCAGAATTACCTGTACTTCCGGCAGCTTTTTCAAAGCTTGCCTAATTTGTGCCAGCGGCAAAATGAAAAAGGCAGTGGATAACAAGTCCGATTCCATCGCAGTCGGAGCAACCACAGTGACCAGGATCTTATCCCGGGCCGGAAAACCGGTACGAGGGTTTAAGATATGATGATAACGGACTTGGTTATGAATAAAGAAGTTTTGTGTGTCCGCAGAAGTGCCTAAAGCTCGGTCATGCGGCAAGGTAAGCCGCTCCAATAAACTGCCGGTCTTACGGGGGTGGCCGATCCCGATTTGCCAGTCGCGGCCGTCGGCGCGCCGTCCAATCACCCGGATACTACTGCTGCCACCGTTGATTAATGCGGAGTTGATTCCGGCTTGCCGTAATTTTTGATAGGCGCGGTCAATGGCGTAGCCTTTGGCGATTCCTCCCAGATCCAACCCCATCCCTTTTCGGCCCAGCATTACGGTGCCAGCTTGAGAGTCCAGCTTAACCTGTTTGAAATTGACCAGGCTGATTATACTGCGGATCTCTTCAGCCTGAGGCAGATGTGGCCGACCTTCATACCCAAAGCCCCATAATTCGATTAGCGGCGCAATGGTCGGGTCAAAGACACCGGCAACCAATTGATCATATTTTTGAATGAATTTTAAAATCTTCATTGTATCTTCAGAAACGCGGACGGGTTTAATCCCGGCCCAGCGGTTTACCAGATCCAGGTCGGAATTCCTGTTCAAACCGGTCAATTGTTCAATTCGCCTGATTTCCGCAAAGGCGGAGGCAACTGCCGGCTCGGGATTAATTCCGGTGGCAGTAATCTCAATGAACGTTCCTAAGGCAAACTCCGATTTGGTCACGGTCTGTTCCCGATGGGTCCTCAGCCACCAGATTAAAAGCAGTAATGCTAAAACCGACAGTATAATAATAGTATGCCGTTTGATCACTGTTTAACTCCTTGCATCGTTACTTCCCATAAGTCTCATTTATTATATCATGAAACCAATAAAGAGTTTAACCAAAGTCAAGCTTATTGTTAATTGTTTTATGATCAACAAAATCAACTGTTAACTTGGTTTTTGGGCCCCCCGTATTTGGGCCGGGTGTGGAGAACCGTTTTAACAAAAAATTCTCCTGAAACAGGCATTTTGGTTCCGTAATCTGTTAAAATGGGATTAAAAAGGTCAGCCTTTTACAGGTACTCTTTATAACCACAACCTATGGGGGGAGATTTGATGAATAATTGGCAAAACAGCATTACCAGGACACAAAAAGTCCGTAACCGCTGGCGACAGTTTGACGCGTTACGACTGGGGATGGACTGGACCGAAGCGGATTTAGCCAAGTATCAGATTTTGGTCGATGATGTTTATGGTGACAGTCACCCGGGCAGTGTCCATTTGGCTGAGGTAAGTGAAACAGTGTCCAAGGGCGTTTTGGAGTCCGGAGGTAAGGCGGCCCGCTTTCATGTGACTGACTTATGTGACGGATGGGCGCAAGGCCATGCCGGGATGAATTACATCCTGGCTTCGCGAGAGGTCATTGCGGATATGGTGGAATTGCACGGTTCGATAATCCCTTGGGATGGAATAGTACTGGTTTCCAGTTGTGACAAGTCGATCCCGGCGCATTTGATGGCTATGGCCCGCCTGGATCTGCCGGCCGTCCATTTGCCGGGCGGGACTATGGGTTGCGGACCCAACTTATCAACGATTGCAGCTGGCGGTGATATTTCTCTACGGGAACAACAGAAGAAAGTCTCGGTTTCGGAGATCCGGGAATTCTGTTTGACGTCGGCGCCGACCTGTGGTGCCTGTCCGTTTATGGGAACTGCCAGTACCATGCAATGTATGTCTGAGGCCTTGGGGTTAGCCCTGCCGGGGACGGCACTGATTCCAGCTTACTATCAAGAACTGCATCGGAAGGCCAGGATGGCCGGGAAAGCTGTAATTAACCTAGTGCAACGGGGGATTAAGGTCAGTGACATCCTAACTCCGGCTGCCTTTGAAAATGCAATTAAAGTCCATGCAGCAATCGGCGGCTCCACTAATGCTTTTCTCCATTTGCCGGCGATTGCCCATGAAGTCGGTTACGAGTTACCGCTGGAACTATTTGACCGGATTAACCGGGAAATCCCTTACCTGACTAATCTCCAGCCCAGTGGCGAGTACCCGGTCCAATTCTTTTGGTATGCCGGCGGAGTGCCACAGGTCCAGTGGCTGCTCCGGGAGGAATTGGACCTTTCCGTACTGACGGTTACCGGGAAAACATTAGGCGAAAATCTGGAAGAACTGCGCCGTGAAGGCTATTTTGAGCAGGTACAGTCGTATCTGTCCAATTACCGTTTAGAAGTCACGGATCTGATCCGGGAACCGGCTAAAAGTTTAAAAAAGGGATCGGTTGCTGTTTTAAAAGGAAGTCTGGCGCCTGAAGGCGCGGTAATCAAATATGCCGCCGCCGGGGGGGCGTTGCAAAAAAAAGGGCCGGCCCTGGTTTTTGAATCTGAGGATCAAGCCTATCAAGCTATTATTGACCAACGGATTCAAGCCGGTGCGATTGTGGTCATCCGTAATGAAGGTCCGCGTGGTTCCGGAATGCCGGAGATGTTTATGACTACCGAAGCCTTGGCCTCGATTCCGGAGTTGGCAACCTCAGTTACTTTGATTACCGACGGCCGGTACTCCGGAGCTACCCGGGGTCTATGCATCGGACATGTGGCTCCGGAAGCCGCTTTAGGTGGGCCGATTGGCCTGATTCAGACTGGTGACCTAATCTATGTCGATATTAACAACCGGCGGTTGGATGTGGTGGGGTTTGCCGGACAAGAATGCTCTCCAGAGGAAGTGGAACGGGTTTTAGCTGAACGTAAAAAACACTGGACTGCGCCGGAAGTCAAACACCGTCATGGCATCTTGCGCCGTTACTTTAAACATGCGGCTGAGGTAAGTAAAGGTGCTTATTTGGAGTCATAGGTTAAGGTAAGAACTTTGGCAGTGACGGCCGACTGAAAAGATAAATATCCGGACGAGCTTCGGCAGCCTATTAAACCCTACCTTCTCCAAACCGGTAAAGTTCTTTATTACCAAAAATGTAAAAAATGATTAATTAATTTGATTGATGGCAAACTAAGGTTAGGCCAAGCTGTAGCGCTTGCCTGTTTTGGGACAAGCGGGACTTTTTTTGAACTTTAGGCAATAAAATATTGGTAAAGAATTCGGAGATTACTGAAGGTCGGTGGGATGAAATGGGTTGGAAAGCACTGTTTTGGGTGGGAAGTATAGCGACGTTCTTCTTTTTTCTCCCCTCCTTACTGGTTATACTTTGGGATAATATTCTGTCTATTTCCTGGCGCTACCAACGGTGGCTGGTCTATGTGTTCCTGGTTTGGTTGGTAATTATCTTAGCACGGCGGCGTTGGCGGCGGTTGGCCGGAGTAGTGCCGGGGGATCGGGATTCATTATTACTCATTGCTAAACGCCGGTTGGTCCAGGGGGAGTTGACCCTGGAGGAATTTAGGCAAATCCGTGATGAACTTAAAGCCGAATAGGCTGGTTACCTAGGATACACCTGGAAAGCTTTAACTCAAATTATTATGGGCAACCTGAAGGAAAGCATTACCTAATCAAGAACTATCATGATAGAGGTAAAACCACTGCTAGTTTTTTTAAAATGTAAATTGAATAAAGTTCTAACGGAAGCGAGGGATTAATTTGGCTAAGTTACGGGTGGGGGTAATCTATGGCGGCCGTTCCGGTGAGCATGAGGTTTCGGTGTTATCGGCCAATTCAGTGATTACCGCGATTGATCAGACTAAATATGAAGTTTACCCGATCGGAATTACCAAGGATGGACAATGGTTACCTGGCCAGGCACCGCAAGCGCTGATGGCCAGCGGTAACTTACAGGTCCGGCGGTTGGAAGAACCAAAAGAGAATTACTTACCTTTGGAGAACCGTCGGGGGTTTATTTTATCAAGTTTCCGGGATTTATTGGATGTAGTTTTCCCGGTAATGCATGGGCCTTTTGGCGAGGACGGTACGATTCAGGGAATGTTGGAAGTAATCAACCTGCCTTATGTCGGCAGCGGTATCTTGGCCTCGGCAGTCGGAATGGACAAAGTATTGATGAAGACGGTGTTTCAGCAAAAAGGTTTGCCGGTGGGAGCCTATTTAGCGTATTTACGTAAGGAACTGGAAAACTTTCCCCAAATTGCTACGGAGGTCGAAACTGAATTGGGATATCCTTGTTTCGTGAAACCGGCTAATTTGGGTTCCAGTGTCGGTATTACCAAAGCCCATAATCGGGAGGAATTACAGAAGGCTTTAGACTTAGCAGCGGGATTCGACCGAAAAATTGTCGTGGAGCAAATGTTAACCGGCAGGGAAATTGAATGTGCTGTCCTGGGTAATGATGAACCCATAGCCTCAGTGCCGGGTGAGATCATTCCCGGTGCGGAGTTTTATGATTATGAGGCTAAGTATGTGCTGAATGATTCGAAATTGCTGATTCCGGCGGATCTTCCTCCGGAACTAGTCCAAAAAGTGCAGGATCTGGCAATTAAAGCTTTTAAAGCGGTGGATGGCAGCGGCCTTTCCCGGGTAGACTTTTTCGTCAATGAATCTACCGGAGAGGTTATAGTCAATGAAATCAATACCATGCCCGGTTTTACCCGGATCAGTATGTACCCCAAACTTTGGGAGGCCAGCGGCATCGGGTATGGGGAGTTGATTGACCGTCTGATTCAACTGGCGATTGAACGTTTTGAGGAGAAAAATAAAAACAGACTTGGGTAGAAGGGCTGTTGGGCCTTTCTTAATCAGCGAATAATGCTTTTCGCATCTGGTAACCCTTTGATTGATAAAGATTGGTGAAAGGGAAAACTGCGATGTGGAAAGCGGTTGCCGATTATCATACCCATACCCGGTATTCTGGTGCCGGCGGCAGTATCCGTGAGAACGCCCAGGCCGCTCAGCAAGTAGGTTTAGAGGTTTTAGGCATTGCCGACCACGGCCCTGCCAACTGGGGCCATTTTAACCTAACTAAACCGGAGACTTTTGAACAGATGATTGTTGAAACCCGCCGAGTGGAGCAGGAGTTTTCTGGATTGCGGATCTTGGCGGGGACAGAAGCCAATATTATCAGTTTTGATGGGGAACTGGATATTCCGATCAGGTTACAACGGAAACTCGACCAAGTACTGGCGGGATTTCATCTGACGGTCTTTCCCAAAAGTCCGGCAGCAGGATTGAAATTTGCCGTCTGGCGTCTGTTAGCTGATTTAAGCCCACAGTTACTCCAGAGGGCACGAAATGACAATACTAAAGCAGTAGTGGAAGCGGTTTTCCGTAATGAAATTGATATTATTACCCATCCGGGATTGCATATTAATATTAACACACCGGAGTTGGCCCGGGCTTGCGCCAGAACTGATACGGCTTTGGAAATCAACAGCAAGCATGGGCGGGAATCGATTGAATTTATTAAGGCTGCGGCTGGCGAAGGGGTAAAATTTGCGATTGGTAGCGATGCCCATCGGCCGGAACAGGTTGGACGTTTACTGCCGGGGATTAAAGCAGCTCAAGCAGCCGGCTTAAAGGCAGAACAGATCATTAACGTCGTTGAAGACTAGTTACTCGTTTTTTAAAATATTGAAACGGAACCGGTTTTGAATAAAGAAAGTGCTATGCTAACCCGCCCCGACCCATCCGATGCTGGCAGGAAATGCTCCTCTAGAGACGAAATACCTATGAAGTGATCTTAACAAACATAATTTGGCGTCTTCATAAAGAGGGGTGCTAATCACATGGAAGGGATTCGGTTTGTAATTATTACCGGATTATCGGGAGCAGGCAAGTCAGAGGTGGTTAAGAGTTTTGAGGATTTGGGTTATTTCTGTGTCGATAATCTGCCTCCGGTGTTGATTCCGAAATTTGCCGAGCTTTGTGCACAATCTGACGGTAGTATCAATAAAATAGCCTTAGTTGTTGACCTCCGGGGCGGCAGTTTCTTTGATGATATTTTTGGAGCATTGGAAAATCTGGAACAAAACGGGTTCAGCTATGAGATATTGTTTTTAGAAGCCCGGGAGGAGGTTTTAGTACGGCGCTTTAAAGAAAGTCGGCGTCGGCATCCGTTATCAGCTTCCGGGGCCATTACCGCAGGAATCCGTACAGAGCAGCAGCGCCTGGAACAAATCCGCGGTAAAGCTACATTTATTATCGATACCTCCGACCTCTCAGTTCGGGAGTTGCGGGAGAAGATCAGCCAGCATTTTGATCAGACTTTTTATCAGGAAAAGATGCCGATTACTGTGGTTTCATTCGGATTTAAAAACGGGATTCCTTTAGATGTGGATCTGATGTTTGATGTCCGGTTCCTACCTAACCCCCATTATGTTGATTCATTGCGTTCCTTAAACGGGAACCGGTCTGAAGTTGCGGAATATGTATTGAAATGGCCGTTGACGACGCGTTTTTTAACCAGGCTTTATGATTTCATGGATTTTTTAGTCCCTCAATATCTGAAAGAAGGCAAATCTAATTTAATTATTGGGATTGGCTGTACCGGGGGACAGCACCGGTCGGTGACGATCGCTAATAAATTGGGAGATTTTTTACGGACCAAAGGTTACCGGGTAATTGTAGACCACCGAGATATCTAAAAATGTAATAAAGGGGAGGAGGGCAACTGTTAATGGACTACAAACAGCGGCAAAACCTGATGATGCTCTCCTGGCTGGTTTGGATCATAGTCTGTTTGGGCTTGTTCTTTACTGGTTTTTTAATCTTAACTAACTGGTGGAAGCTTGACTTTAAAAACTGGGGCCGGATCTTCACCGGACTGGTATTGATCTTGTTTGGCCTGACCGTTGGTTACTTGGTAACGCTTCGTTTCTTTTCTGGGATTACCGAAAGACTTTTTAAAAGGGATTTTTGGCAGAAAAGCATCCGGAGTAAAGGGCCGAAGATAGTTGTGGTCGGAGGCGGGACCGGACTGGGAACGATCCTGCGCGGTCTTAAAGAAATAACCTCTAACCTGACAGCAATAGTGACTGTAGCGGATGATGGTGGCAGTTCCGGACGCTTACGTCACGAATTCGGTATTCTACCGCCGGGTGATATTCGTAACTGCCTGGTGGCAATGGCTGATTTGGAACCCTTGATGGAAAGTTTGATGCAATACCGGTTCCACGGCAACTCCGGATTAAACGGTCATAATTTTGGAAATTTGTTGCTAACGGCGCTGACCGATATTACAGGTGATTTTGAAGCTGCCATTAAAGTATCCAGTAAGGTCTTAGCAGTCCGAGGCCAGGTTTTGCCGGCCACCCGGGAACATGTAGTGCTTCAGGCAGAGCTGGAGGACGGGACTGTGGTGAACGGGGAGTCGCTAATTTCCAAGTCCGGCTCCCCGATTCGCCGGGTTAAATTAATACCGGATAATGTTAAACCGGTGGCGGAAGCGATTGCTGCGATTAACGAAGCAGATATCATCCTGTTGGGGCCGGGAAGTCTTTTTACCAGTATTATTCCAAATTTATTAGTAACAGAGATTACTGCCGCCATTAAAGCGGCGAAAGCAATAAAGGTCTATATTTGCAACGCTATGACCCAACCGGGCGAGACCGACAATTTCAGCGCCAGTGATCACATACGCAAGATTTATCAGCACACCGGCCCAGGTCTAATCGATCTGGCAATTGTTAATACCGCCTCAATCCCGGCGGAGATTTTAGACCGTTATGCACAAGAAAATGCTTTTCCGGTTGTGGCGGACCTGGATAATATTAAAGCCTTGGGGATTACCCCTATCGGCGAGGAGCTTATTATTAAGGCTCATGTAATTCGCCATGATCCTGCTAAGTTGGCTACCTTAATTGAAAATTTAATCCGGACTAAGAAAATCGAAGCATTCTGTGGTAAGTTTATTACCAAGTATCTGTTGTCAAAGTTAAAACAACTTCCGGGATTTCTATTTAATTTAAAATAGGGGTTTGCACACCGTTATGGATTACTGGACTGTAGCGGCTAAACCGAGTGCGGTTAAGGTGTATTTTTAAACAAGATTTTTATAAACACAGAGATGATTTATTTAATGAAATGGCTGTAACTTGATGAAGGGTTACAGTTTTTTATATCTCATTTGAATTATGCTTCTTGGTTCTTCAAAAGGACAAAAGGCCAGCCTAACACACTACCCCATTGTTTGGAGAATTGGATATCAAGTTTATTTCCCAAAAGCCTTAAGGTTTTTAAAAAATTTTCCGATAAAAGATCTAGTAAATGATCTTTCCCAAGGAGGTGATGGGATGGTCCGGGGAATTTATATTGCCGCCACCGGAATGGTAGCTGAACTGAACCGGCAAGATATTGTCGCCAATAACCTCGCCAATCTTAATACCACCGGTTTTAAAGCGGATCGAACTACGACAGCTACCTTTCAGACCTTGTTAGTTAATGCATACGACCGTTCCGGTATGACGCCAATAGGAACCATGGGATTAGGAACCGCAGTCAGACCAACTTATACTGATTTTAGTAACGGTGCATTGCTGGTAACCGGAGAACCGACCGATCTGGCGATTGAGGGCGATGCCTTATTTACTGTCATCACTCCGGAAGGGCTCCGTTTTACCAGAGGTGGCAACTTCAGCCGGGACCGGGATAATTATTTAGTTACCCGGGAAGGTTACAGAGTCATGGGAGAGCAGGGACCAATTCAGGTGGATGGAGAGTTTCAAGTTTCAGCCACTGGTGAAGTAATTCAAGATGGTACAGTGATCAACCGCTTAGGGCTGGTAGCAACGACTGGAGCCAGGAAAGAGGGCGAATCACTGTATACGGTGGAGCAGGCTGAACCTGCTACTGATTACCAGATCCACCAGGGTTCACTGGAACAGTCTAATGTCAATGCGATTCGGCAGATGATTGCCATGATTAACCTGACCCGTAGTTATGAGACGAATCAAAGGGCATTGTCAGCCCATGATGAAACATTGGGTAAAGCCGTGAATGAACTGAGCAGTTAAAGTAAAAATGCAGTTTGAGAAGGGAAGTAACCGGACCGTTCGCGGAGGTTTCCGGCGCATGACCGAATGACAGAGGTCCGCCGTACTTGAAATTGGAGTTTATATTTTTCTATTCATAAACGTTCTCAGGCTGCATCAAAGGATGATGTCTTTCGAATGGTAATTGATTGATAGTGGGAAATTTCGAAGCACATCGAAGGAGGTAGTTTTTTCTATTTTTAAGGAGGCAAAAAAATGATACGTGCATTATGGACCGCCGGAACCGGAATGGTCGCCCAACAAATTAATATTGATACTATTGCTAACAACCTGGCCAATGTGAATACTACCGGTTTTAAGAAAGTCCGTCCGGAATTTCAAGATTTATTATACCAAAACATGCGTTCGGCCGGGAGTTCCACCTCTCAGGGTGTGCAATCGCCCACTGGTATCCAGATTGGACTTGGTACCAGGCTGGCGGCAACCACGAAAATTTTTACTCAAGGTGATTTTTTACAGACAGACAACCCCTTGGACTTGGTAATCGAAGGAGACGGATTTTTTCAGGTGGAGATGCCGGACGGTTCGGCTGCTTTTACCAGAAATGGGGCTTTTAAAGTCGATTCCGAGGGACGGGTGGTTACTTCAGAGGGCTATGTGATTCAACCCGAAATTACCATTCCCGAAGGCGCTACAGACATTAATGTCGGTTCGGATGGTACAGTTTCGGCGGTTTTAAGCGGAGAAAGCGATGCTACCGAATTGGGCCAGATTGAAATTGCGATTTTCCGCAATCCCGCCGGTTTAGTTAATATCGGTAAAGGCTTATACCGAACCAGCGGAGCGTCCGGGGAAGCCACCAGTGTCACTCCGGGGACCGAAGGCTCCGGAACCATTGTCAATCAATTTTTAGAAATGTCCAATGTCAAAGTGGTTGAGGAAATGATCAATATGATTGTAGCCCAACGGGCCTATGATATTAATTCCAAAGCAATTCAGGCAGCCGATGAAATGTTACAGACTGCCAACGGTTTAAGGCGATAATTATGAAACGGTTCTGGATATTATGGGGCATCAGTTATTTGTGGTTTTGGGCTGTTGTCCCGGTTGATGGCGCAGCGGCAACATTTACTCTGGAGATCCCGGCCGAAGTAGTAGTTACGACTGCCAAGATCAGCCTAGCCGACCTAGGACGAATTTACGGGGCCAACCAGAGCCAACAGAACTATTTGCGCAATTTAAATCTGGGAGAGGCACCTTTACCAGGCCAGACCCGGGTTTTTAGTCGCAGTTATTTAAAGTTTATTCTCCAACAGCACCCGGCCGAGCAAGTACCGGTGTTAAAAATGGGTGACCAAGTAACAGTGCGGGCAAGAGCCACTGCGATTCGGGGTACAGAGATCGCTGCTAATATTAATCAATTGTTACCACAGCCACCGGCCGGGGTAATAAAACAGTGGGTTGAGGTCAGCGGGCTCCCGGAAACAGTCTGGATGCCTCAAGGCAACTACCGGATTGAGGCCGCAGCTGTCGGGCAACTGCCTCAACTGGGCCGGGCAATGTTTAAAGTAAAATTAGTCGGACCAACGGTGACCAAAGAAATGATCTTACCCGGAGTAATCCACCAGTCGGCTCCGGTATATCGCGCTAAAAAGCTGCTCAAACAAAAGACTGTTTTAAAGCCGGAAGATTTTGACCGGGTAGTGGCGGAATTGGCAGACGGTCGGGAATACCTGGGCAATTTTCCGCAGAACTGTCGGGTTGTTAAAAGACTGCGGCCGGGGCAGATTTTAACCAAGGAGGCGCTGCAGCCTGTACCGCTGGTGGCCAAAGGCAGTGAAGTAAAAGTAGTGGTCCGCAGTAACGGGATTGAAATAACTTTAGAGGCCGTGGCTAAAAGCGACGGCTGGTTTAATGATTCAATTACCTTGCTTAATCCGGAAAGTAATAAGGAGTTTACGGCACGGGTTAGCGGTAACGGTGTGGTGGAGGTGAAAGTCCAATGAAACAGTGGGCCAGATTAGGGATTACTCTGGTAATGGTAAGTTTGGTGATATGCGGTTTAGCCACGGTAGTCCGGGCGGACTCGTTATGGCCCGGAGAGAATGCTTCTTTATATGCCGACCGCCCCCGGCAGTATCGGGTGGGGGATTTATTAACTATTATTGTGCAGGAACAGGCAACCGCTTCGCAAAATGCTGAGTCTTCCAATGGCGAAAAAGGAAAGGTTTCGACCGGCGGGTTAGGCAAGTGGCAGTCGGTATTTCCACTGTTTGGGAGTGACTGGAATTCCAGTTATGAAGGGGAAGGCGAGACAACCCGGCGGGGTAGCTTGACCGCTAAATTAACGGTTGAAGTTAAAGAAGTCTATCCCAACGGGATTTTAGCCTTAGAAGGGCATCAGGTAATCCGGGTTAATGCAGAGGACCAGATTTTAACGATCAAAGGTAAAGTTAGAAGTGAAGATGTTTCTGAAGATAATATCGTGATGTCTTCAAAGGTTGCGGATGCGGTGATTGAGTATCAAGGTAGAGGTACAGTAGGGGAGGCTCAAAAGCCCGGAATACTTACTAGGTTTTTCCACTGGCTGTTTTAATTGTGGGAGGGATTGCGGTGTGGCATAATAAGTACAAATTTGCAGTACTGGGCGGAGTAGTTGCAATGCTGCTTTTGGCTTGCGGCAGTATTGTTTTAGGATGGGATGCCCAGCTCCAGCCGGTGGTTACCAGAATCAAAGATATTGCTAGACTGCAGGGTGTCCGCAATAACCAGTTAAACGGGATGGGTTTAGTAGTCGGATTAAACGGTACCGGTGATTCTTCCAAGGCCAATGCTCAAATGGTTGCGAATGTGCTTGATAAATGGGGTATAAAAGTGGATGTGGCGAGTTTGAAGGTGAAAAACATTGCCGCAGTAATGATTACAGCCACTTTACCACCTTATCTGCATCAAGGTGATACTTTAGACGTCCAGGTAGCGTCATTGGGGGATGCCAAAAGTCTACAGGGCGGTATTCTGTTACAAGCTCCATTAAGCGGAGCTGACGGCAAAGTGTATGCGGTGGCCCAGGGTTCCGTCTATGTTGGAGGTTATACGGCCGGCGAGAGAGGGACTTCGGTACAGAAAAATATTACTACAGTGGGGACAGTGTTGTCCGGTGCCATCATTGAGCGGGAAGTCCCTATGCAATACCAGGTGAACAAGAAGTTGCACTGGTCTTTAAATAACCCGGATTTTACTACCGCCACCCGCTTGGCCCAAAGTATTAACCAAAATATTGCTGCGGGGGTCGCCCGGGCGGTTGATATGGGGATGGTGGAGGTCATGATTCCACCGGATCGTGAAAATGACCCGATTGGATTTATTGCGGAAATAGAGGCTTTACCGGTGACGCCGGATGGCACTGCCAAAGTTGTGGTGAATGAACGCACCGGAACAGTAGTTATTGGCGAAAATGTGCGACTGGCTCCGGTTGCCGTAACGCAGCGTAATATTACAGTGAAGATCAGTGCCCTACCGGAGGTATCCCAGGCAGCTCCGTTGGCTAACGGGGAAACAGTGGTGACCGAAACGCAACAGGTTGAAGTAGATGAAGCAACCGGTAGTTTAATTACTCTTCCGGCGGGAACCAGTATTGGTACGATTGTCCGGGCTTTAAACAAAGTTGGGACTACACCGCAGGATATTATCGCGATTTTAGTAGCAATTAAAAATTCCGGGGCGCTCTATGGCGAACTGGAGTTTAGATAGGGAGAGAACCGATGGTTCAAATGACAGATCTTTTGATTCCGAAAGAAATTAACCGTAATCCAAATTCCCCGCTTAAGAAGGTTGAAGACCAGAAGTTATATAATACCTGTGTAGCATTTGAAACGCTGCTGGTCCAGAAGATGCTGGAGGTTATGCAGGCAACGACGCCCATGTTTGGCAAAGGGTTTGGAGGTTCTTATTTCCAAGGCCTGTTTCAGGAGGAGATGGCTAAAATAATATCCGGGCAGGGACTGGGATTGGCGGACCGACTTTATACCCAACTGGTAAAGGCCACGGCTAAAACTGTTGCTAAGGACGGATAATCTTTCTGGGTTAAACCTGGAGGGAAATTGCGAAGGTTGGCGAATAGATCTATGGTTTTCCGTGAAAAGGATTATTGAAAATGCAACCGGACAATTTATGTATGGGAGCGATGCTAAAACGAGGACAGGCCCGGAGGGGGCGGCCTGTTGGCCTCAATTAAAAGATCGCTTAAATTTTGTGAAGGGGGAAAGGATTTGAAAGTATTGGGAAAGAGAAAAGAGAATGCTGAGACTGGCGTAAAGAAAACCAATTTTTTTAGTAAGCTGCTGTTTCATGAAGATGTTTATTATCAATTGGGGGGTTTTTTGCTTCTGGGTTTAGTGGTTTTCTTTATTTCTTGGGCTATCTTTGCCTTTGTTGTTAAAAAGCCCGATTTAATGGCAAATTCATTTATGGTGCAGAAGTTGTTTAAAATTGAGGCTGCGCCGGCAATGGGTGAGTGGGGTGTCAAAACTTTCGGTAAGACCTGGAAACTATTTGGAAAATCCTACGACGTCGCCAAGACGGTAAATGTGTGGG
>DATCLA010000174.1:0-35743 GCA_036564195.1 Bacillota bacterium | reverse complement strand
AGATGGTAATGCCTGGTGACAACATCAGGATGACAATAGAGTTAATCGCGCCGATTGCCATGGAAGAGAAGTTACGGTTTGCCATTAGAGAAGGCGGTCATACCGTCGGTTCCGGCGTGGTAACTAAGGTGATTGAGTAAGCGTTGGTTGATACGGATCATTTGAATACACTGTTGTTCTTCCTTAAATAAGGAAGCATTAGAGGAGGGAAAGTCCATGGCCACTCAGAAAATCCGGATCCGCCTGAAGGCATTTGACCATAAATTACTGGATCAATCAGCGGAAAAGATTGTCGAGACGGCGAAGCGGACCGGCGCTTATGTATCCGGGCCGATTCCACTTCCGACTGAAAAAAATATCTATACGATTCTAAGATCGGTTCATATTGATAAAGATTCCCGGGAGCAATTTGAGATGCGAACCCATAAGCGGTTAATCGATATTTTGGATCCCAGCTCCAAAACGGTGGATGCATTAATGCGGTTAGATTTACCGGCTGGAGTGGATATCGAAATCAAGTTATAAGCACTTATTTTATTAGCTGGTTTGATAAGGAGGTGCAAGATATGGCCAAAGGTATTTTGGGGAAAAAAGTTGGAATGACTCAAATTTTTACACCTGAAGGTAAAGCGGTTCCGGTAACCGTGGTTGAGGCCGGTCCTTGCGTGGTAGTTCAGAAAAAGACTGTTACTACTGATGGCTATGAAGCAATTCAGTTGGGCTTTGGTGAAAAGAAAGAACGTTTAACTAATAAACCAATGAAAGGCCATTTTAGTAAAGCAAATGTTAAACCGTACCGGTTTTTACATGAAATCAGAGTAGATTCCGGCGAGAATTACAATTTAGGCCAGGAAATTAAAGCCGACGTCTTTAAAGAAGGTGAATGGGTTGATGTTACCGGTACGTCAAAAGGCAAGGGATTTGCCGGTGTCATCAAACGTTGGAATTTTAATCGGGCTGCAATGACCCATGGTTCGATGTACCACCGTCGGCCCGGTTCTCTAGGTGCAACCGATCCTGCCCGAGTCTTTAAAGGCCGGAAACTTCCGGGAAGACTTGGCGGTGAAAAAGTTACTACGCAGGGGTTACAAGTTGTTAAAGTGGATTCGGAACGTAATCTGTTATTAATTAAAGGTGCCGTTCCTGGAGCCAACGGCGGCTTCCTAGTAATAAAAAAGACTGTTAAACGTGCAAAACAGTAAAGTAGTCAGGATACTGTGAGAGGAGGAATAATAATGCCAACCATACCTGTTTACAATATTCAAGGCTCACAGGTAGGTGAAATCGCCTTAAACGATGACGTTTTCGGCGTAAAGGTAAATCAGGCCTTACTGCACGAAGCAGTCACCATGCAACTGGCATCGCGAAGGTTAGGTACTTCGGCAGTTAAAAACCGGGCAGCCGTTAGAGGCGGCGGACGGAAACCATGGCGTCAAAAAGGTTCCGGCCAAGCCAGACACGGATCCAGACGGTCACCGCTCTGGAAGGGTGGCGGAGTCGTTTTTGGGCCCAGTCCGCGGAGTTATGCCTATAATTTACCAAAAAAAGCCAGGCGGCAGGCTTTAAAGGCCGCTTTATCCGCCAAAGTTGAGGCAGGCGAATTAATTGTCATCGAAGGATTAAGTATTTCAGAACCTAAAACAAAAACAATGGTTGAGATTATAAACAAGCTTAACGCTAAAAAACCACTGATTGTTACGGCGCAAAGTGATGAAAATGTTCATAAATCAGCCCGGAACATTCCAGGAGTCCAGGCAATGGCTAGCGAAGGTTTGAATGTCTATGATATCCTGGCCCATAATCATCTGGTTATAACTAAAGAAGCCGTGGGCAAGGTAGAGGAGGCGCTAGCATAATGGATGTCAGATATCTGATTAAAAAGCCGTTAGTTACTGAAAAGACTACCAAGTTGATGGAAGAAAATAAATATTGTTTTCTGGTTGACCCAAAAGCCAATAAAACCGAAATTCGGCAGGCAATTGAAAAGATTTTCAAAGTTAAGGTAAAAGCGGTTAATACTTTTAACACAACCGGAAAGCTCAAAAGAATGGGCCGTTATCAGGGCCGTCGTCCCAGCTGGAAGCGGGCGATTGTAACTTTGGAAAAAGGTAGTCGCATTGAGTTCTTTGAAGGTGTTTAAGATCTAAGGGCTGTTAGCTAGCAACGGTGATGCCCCTGAAAAGGTGCAGCCGTAAAAAGCTAATCCCAAATTAATTGTAAGGGGGTCAGGAAGATGCCGGTAAAAAAATTCCAGCCAACCTCACCTGGCAGAAGATTTATGACTGTCTCCGATTTTTCGGAAATTACCAAAACTACTCCGGAAAAATCGTTGTTGGAACCATTGAAGAAAAAAGGCGGCCGGAACTCCTACGGCCGGATTACCGTACGCCACCGGGGTGGCGGACATAAAAGAATGTACCGGATCATTGATTTTAAGAGGAATAAATATGATATCCCGGCCAAAGTAGCCGCCATTGAATATGACCCAAACCGTTCCGCTCGGATTGCTCTGTTGCATTATGCCGATGGCGAGAAAAGGTATATTCTAGCCCCGGTTGGGGTTAATGTCGGCGATGTTTTGGTTGCCGGAGAAAATTCAGACATTAAACCGGGAAATGCCCTTCCTTTAGCTAATATTCCGGTTGGTACTATCATTCATAATATTGAGCTACAGAAAGGTAGAGGCGGTAAACTGGTTCGGACCGCCGGGGCCGGTGCTCAGTTAATGGCGAAGGAAAATGATTACGCCCATGTTAGACTACCCTCCGGTGAAATGAGATTAATTAAAGTTGATTGTTTTGCCACTATTGGTCAAGTTGGGAACATTGAACATGAAAATATTACTATTGGTAAGGCCGGCCGGTCACGTTGGCTTGGGATCAAGCCTTCAGTTCGTGGTGTAGTGATGAACCCGGTGGATCACCCTCATGGTGGTGGTGAAGGCCGTTCACCGATTGGTCGTGCTCCGGTTACTCCTTGGGGCAAACCGGCTTTAGGGCACCGTACCAGAAAGAGTAAAGCCTCCGACCGCCTGATAGTCAAACGGCGGGCGTAAGAAATAAGGGAGGGACGATAAGTGTCGCGTTCATTGAAAAAAGGACCATATGTTGAAGCCAGTTTGTTAAAGAAGATCCAAGCTATGAATGCCACAGGTGAAAAAAAGGTCATCAAGACCTGGTCCAGAAGCTCGACTATCTTTCCGGAGTTTGTGGGACATACCTTGGCAGTTCATGACGGTCGCAAACATGTGCCGATCTATATTACTGAAGATATGGTTGGTCATAAATTGGGTGAATTTGCACCAACCCGTACTTTTCGCGGCCATAGCGGCAGTGAAAAAACAACGGCTTTAAAATAAGGAATTTAAAAGATTTACCTCTATTTTGTGAGGGGAGGGATTCGTTTTGGAAACCAAAGCAGTAGCCCGTTTTGTTCGGATTGCGCCTCGGAAAGCCCGCCAAGTAATTGATTTAATTCGAGGCAAACGTGTGGCAGATGCTCAAACTATTTTGAAGTTTACTCCCAGATTCGCGGCAGAGATTATTACCAAGGTATTAAATTCAGCTATTGCCAATGCTGAGAATAATCATAAAATGAACCGGGAGCGGCTGGTGGTATCGGAAGCCTATGTTGATCAGGGTCCAACCATGAAACGATATATGCCCCGGGCTCAAGGCCGTGCATCCTTGATTCATAAACGTACCAGTCATATTACAATTGTACTGGCGGAGAAGGAGGGCTAATCATGGGTCAAAAGGTCCATCCAATAGGATTAAGGGTTGGAATTATTAAAGATTGGGACGGACGCTGGTACGCCGGGAAGAAAGAATATGCCAGTTTGATTCTAGAAGACGTTAAAGTGCGTAATTATATTAAAAAACGTCTGTTTGCTTCAGGAATAGCCAAAGTGGAAATCGAGCGGGCTGCCAACCGCATTAAAGTTACCATTCATACTGCCCGTCCCGGCATGGTTATCGGAAGACAAGGTAATGAAATTGAGAATATCCGGAAAGAGCTTGAAAAATTCACTGGTAAACAGGTACAATTAAATATTGCCGAGGTTAAAACCCCGGAACTAAATGCGCAACTGGTCGCTGAAAACATTGCGTTTCAATTAGAACGGCGGACTTCCTACCGGCGTGCGATGAAACAGGCGATTACCAGGGCGATGAAATTCGGGGCCCAAGGCATGAAAGTAAACTGCAGCGGCCGCCTAATGGGTGCGGAAATTGCCAGAAGTGAAGGCTATAGTGAAGGTAAAGTACCGCTGCATACCTTGAGGGCGGATATTGATTACGGTTTTGCCGAAGCCAGTACCACCTATGGTAAGATTGGCGTCAAGGTTTGGATTTATAAAGGAGAAATCCTTCAAGCCTCCAAGAAAGTTAGCGCCAAGGCTGAAGGGGGAGTTCAATAATGCCGTTACTACCAAAACGTGTTAAATATCGTAAAGTTCACCGTGGCCGGATGACCGGAAAAGCAACCCGGGGTAATACCTTAACTAATGGGGAATATGGTCTCCAAGCCTTGGAACCCGGTTGGATCACTAATATTCAAATTGAAGCTGCCCGTATTGCTCTGACGCGGCATGTTAAACGTGGCGGACAGGTGTGGATTAAAATTTTTCCGGATAAATCAGTGACTGCGAAGCCGGCGGAAACCCGGATGGGTAGTGGTAAAGGTTCTCCGGAACATTGGGTTGCGGTAGTAAAACCGGGCCGCGTATTATTTGAGATTACCGGGGTAGAGGAATCTTTAGCCCGCGAAGCGATGCGTTTAGCTGCCAATAAACTTCCGATCAAATGTAAGTTTATAAAACGAGAGGAAGCAGGTGGAAAAGTAAATGAAAGCTAATGAAATCAGAGAAATGACTGCTGATGAGCTGCAAAGTAAACTCACCAGCCTGAAAGAGGAATTATTTAATTTACGTTTTCAGGTCGCTACCGGACAATTAGACAATCCGATGCGGATTAAAGATGTCCGCAAGAATATCGCCCGCATCTTGACGGTGATGAGGGAAAATCAACTCAAAACCGGCAAGGTTTGAGTGGATAGGGGAGGATAAATAAATGGCTGATCGCGCATTAAGAAAAACCAGAATGGGTCTGGTTGTCAGTGACAAAATGGATAAAACCGTTGTGGTAGCGGTACAACGTCTGGTGCGGCATAAGCTGTATGGCCGAATTATTAAACTTACCAGCAAAGTAAAGGCTCATGACGCCAACAATGAATGTAAAATCGGTGACAAGGTTAAAATTATGGAAACCCGTCCCTTAAGTAAGGATAAAAGATGGCGGGTTGTCAGTATCATAGAAAAATCAAAGTGAGAAGCTACGCTTGAAAGGAGGAACCGACCGTGATTCAGGCACAAACCTATTTAAATGTCGCGGATAATTCCGGTGCCAAACAAGTCATGTGTATTCGAGTCCTTGGTGGTTCTAGAAAGCGCTATGCTCGGGTGGGGGACCTGATTGTTGCGGTCGTAAAGGATGCCCTACCGCCTTCAGTTTCCCGGAAAGGAACCGGTGGCAGTAGCGTTAAAAAAGGTGATGTAGTAAAAGCAGTCGTCGTTAGAACTACAAAAGAAACCAAACGGCCCGACGGGTCATATATTCGGTTTGATGATAACGCTGCGGTAATCCTCAACGATCAGATGAATCCAAGGGGTACTCGTATCTTTGGGCCGGTTGCCAGGGAACTCCGTGACAAAAACTTTATGAAAATTGTTTCATTAGCCCCGGAAGTTCTATAAGCCGGTCCGAGAGAGGAGAAGATTTAAATGGGTGTTAATGTAAAAAAAGGTGATGAAGTCGTGATTCTATCCGGTAAGGATAAAGGGCGGCGGGGTAAAGTACAAAAAGTGATGCCGGCTGAAAACAAGGTACTGGTCGAGGGGATTAATTTAGCCAAAAAACATACTAAACCCAATAAAGCCAATCCTCAAGGTGGAGTCATTGACAAAGCATTACCGCTTAATATCTCAAAAGTAATGGTGGTCTGTTCCGGTTGTAACCAACCTACCCGGATTCAAAAGGACCAAGCTGTAGATGGTAAATCAGTGCGAAAATGCCGTCATTGCGGACGGATCCTAGATTAAAGATCAGTGTAGATGGAGGGAGGTGCGACCATTGTCACGGCTAAGAGAAAAATATCAAAATGAAGTTATAGCCGGCCTAAAGAGTCGCTTTGGGTATAAAAATGTGATGGAGATTCCGGCAATCAATAAAGTAGTGATCAACATGGGAGTCGGGGATGCGACCACCGATTCCAAAGCGATTGATTCCGCCGTTAACGATTTGACTGCGATTGCGGGACAAAGACCGATCGTAACTAAAGCCAAAAAATCAATTGCTGCTTTTAAATTACGTGCCGGAATGCCAATTGGTTGCAAAGTTACGTTACGAGGCGAGCGAATGTACGAATTTTTGGATAAATTATTCAACATTGTTTTGCCAAGAATTCGGGATTTTCGCGGAGTTTCGACTAAAGCCTTTGATGGCAGAGGAAACTATACGTTAGGTCTTAAAGATCAATTGATTTTTCCGGAGATTAACTACGATAAGGTCGACAAACTACGCGGTATGGACATTGTTTTAGTAACCAGCGCTAAAAGCGATGAAGAAGCTTTTGAACTTTTAAAGTTAATGGGAATGCCCTTTAGGGCGTAACCAAAAGGAGGGTGAAACGTGGCCAAAACTTCGATGATTATCAAGGCAAATCGGAAACCGAAATTCGCAGTGAGAGAACATAACCGTTGCAAATTATGCGGACGTCCTCATGCATATATGCGTAAATTTGGTATGTGCCGTATTTGTTTTCGAAAATTAGCCCACCGTGGTGAGCTCCCAGGCATTACTAAAGCTAGCTGGTGAAGTTAGTCTCCGCTTAAATGGAAGGAGGTCTGTACGATAATGGTTATGACGGATCCTATTGCAGATATGCTGACAAGAATACGTAATGCGACGATTGTCAGAGATAAAGTGGTTGAAATTCCCGCTTCGAAAATAAAAAAAGAAATTGTCAGAATTCTTAAAGAAGAGGGATATATTCAGGACTTTGAACTGATTGAAGATGGAAAACAAGGAATTGTTAAAGTATATTTGAAGTACAATGGTAAAGAAAAAGTGATTTCTGGCCTCAAACGAATCAGTAAGCCCGGTTTGAAAGTTTATGCCAGAAAAGATGAAATTCCGAGAGTTTTAGGTGGCTTGGGAATTGCAGTAATGTCTACTTCCAAAGGGATCATGACTGACCGCAAAGCCCGGGCTGAGGGTATTGGCGGGGAAGTTATTTGTTATGTTTGGTAAAAATCTTAGCCCAAAAGATCGGGGGTGTAAATTTTGTCTCGGATTGGACGTAAACCTATTGTGATACCCCAGGGAGTACAAGTCGAAGTTAACGGGAATACCGTAAAAGTTAAAGGGCCTAAAGGAGAACTGGTTCAAACTGTACATCCCGATATGAAAGTGATTAAAGAAGAAAATCAATTGACCGTTGAGAGGCCTTCCAATGATAAGAACCACCGTTCTTTGCACGGATTGACCCGGGCTTTAATTGCGAATATGGTCCAAGGTGTTACCGCCGGATTTTCCAAAGCCTTGGAGATCAACGGCGTAGGTTACCGAGCGGCAAAACAGGGCAACAACCTTTTATTAACCATTGGTTACTCGCATCCGGTGGAAATAAAACCATTAGCCGGAGTAGAATTTGAAGTACCGGCGGCAAACCGAATTATTGTTAAAGGTATCGATAAACAAGTAGTCGGTCAAATGGCTGCCGAGGTCAGAGCGGTTCGTGAACCTGAGCCTTATAAAGGAAAAGGTATAAAGTATGAGAACGAAGTAATTCGCAGAAAAGCCGGTAAAGCAGGGAAGGCCGCTAAGAAATAATTTCCGGGAAAGGAGTGACCTTTAGATGTATAAAAGGCCGAAGCGTAATGAAGCACGAATCCGTCGCCATATCCGGTTACGTAAAAAAGTGTCCGGTACGGCCGAACGTCCCAGATTAAGTGTTTTTCGCAGTTTGCACAATATATATGCTCAAGTAATTGACGATGTTAAAGGGGTTACGTTAGTAAGCGCCTCTTCCGTTGAGCCGGAACTCCGTAAAAAACTGGATGGGGCCGGAGGTAATATTGAAGCGGCTAAAGCCGTTGGTGCATCAATCGCTCAAAAAGCTCTGGAAAAAGGTATTAAGCAGGTTGTTTTTGACCGCGGTGGCCAAATCTATCATGGCCGCATTGAAGCCTTAGCTACCGCTGCCAGAGAAAACGGTTTAGAATTTTAAGAAAGGGGGATGGATCTTGAAACGCATAGACCCTAGTGAGTTAGGAGAACTGACTGAAAAAGTAGTTCATATAAACCGGGTAGCCAAAGTTGTTAAAGGCGGACGTCGTTTTAGCTTTAGTGCTCTGGTAGTTGTCGGAGACGGGAATGGACATGTCGGGATGGGTCTGGGTAAAGCTGCCGAAGTACCCGAAGCCATCCGTAAAGGTACCGAAGATGCGAAAAAGAATATCATAAGTGTACCGCTGAACGGTACGACCATTCCACACCTGATCGAAGGAAACTTTGGAGCCGGTAAAGTATTATTGAAACCTGCTGCTCCCGGTACAGGAGTGATTGCCGGTGGACCGGTTCGTGCGGTTCTGGAGAGTGCCGGAATTAGGGATATTCTGACCAAATCCTTAGGCTCTGATAATGCTTTAAATATTGTGCGTGCGACGATTGCCGGTTTGCAAATGTTAAAAAGACCGGAGCAGGTCGCGGTAACGCGCGGTAAAACTCTGGATGAGATTCTCGGATAGGAGGACTAAAGATGCCGGGAAAAAATGAAGTAAGCACCAAAAATCTGATTATTACCTTAAAACATAGTGCTATCGGCCGGAGCCAAGATCAAAAAGACACGGTTAAAGCTTTAGGTTTTAAAAAATTAAACCAGAGTCTGGTAAAAGCAGATACTCCGGTAATCCGTGGTATGATTAAAAAAATTGAACACTTGGTTGAAGTTAAAGAAGCCTAAGGAGGTGCTCTTATGAAATTACACGAGCTCAAACCGGCGTTCGGAGCAAAAAAAGCTCCCAAACGGGTCGGTCGGGGAATTGGTTCAGGATTAGGTAAAACCTCCGCCAAAGGGCATAAGGGACAAAAAGCCCGTTCCGGTGGTGGTAAAGGGCCGGCTTTTGAAGGCGGTCAAACTCCGTTACAACGTAGACTTCCGAAACGTGGATTTTATAATAAGTTCCGTCATGAGTGGGTTGAAGTCTCTTTAGAAAAACTAAACTGTTTTGCAGACGGTACCGAAGTTAATCCCCAAGTAATGTTGGAAGCCGGGATTATCCGCAAGTTGGGTAATGGTGTCAAAGTTTTAGGCAATGGAGAGTTAGAAAAGAAGTTGGTTGTTAAAAGCAACAGTTTCAGTAAATCGGCCTTGGAAAAGATTGAGAAGGCTGGCGGCAAAGCAGAGGTGATCTAATTGCTGGAGGCTATTAAAACTGCCTTTAAGCTACCGGACTTACGGAAAAAAATCCTTTGGACGCTGTTTTTGTTGGGGATTTTCCGTTTAGGGGCCTTAATTCCGGTACCCGGTCCTTGGAATCCCAAAGCACTGGAAAATATTTTCGGCGGCGGTAACAATCTCTTTGGTTTATTGGATATGATGGCCGGCGGCGCCTTACGCCGGATGTCAGTCTTTGCGATGAGTGTTAACCCTTATATTACGGCGTCGATTATTTTGCAACTATTGACCATGGTAATTCCCCAGCTGGAGCAGATGGCTAAAGAGGGGGGCGAAGGCCGTAAGAAGATTGCCCAGTATACCCGTTATGGGACGGTGATTTTGGCAATAGTTCAGGGTTCGGCTATGGCCATCGGGTTGCAATCAGCAATGACTGCGCCAACTGCCTGGGATTTCGTTTTAATTGTAACTACCCTTACTGCCGGTTCAGTCTTTTTAATGTGGTTGGGGGAAGTGATCTCCGAACGAGGTATCGGTAACGGTATTTCATTGTTAATTTTTGCTGGTATTGTCGCCCGGATTTTTCCGGATGCGATCAGTACCGGACAACTGTTGTTTAGCAAAGGAGCGGGCATTTCCTTCTTTAGTGTCGGGCTTTTCCTGGTAATCGCCGTATTTATTGTTGCTGGAGTGGTCTTTGTAACTCAGGGCGAAAGAAAAATCCCGGTTCAATATGCTAAACGGGTAGTAGGCCGAAGAATGTACGGAGGCGGTTCCACTTATTTACCGATGCGCGTTAACCAGGCGGGGGTAATTCCGGTTATCTTTGCCAGCTCTATTTTGGCGTTTCCGCCGACAATTGCCCAGTTTATTACCAATCATAATAACTGGTTTTATAAAGCCTTAAATCTGGTAGCACCCGGACGGACGTTGTATTTGATTTTATATGCCGTATTTATCTTTTTATTCACCTATTTTTATACGGCAGTGACGTTTAATCCGATGGAAGTTTCAAATAATATGAAGAAGTATGGCGGTTTTATTCCGGGAATTCGGCCGGGTAAACCAACCGCCGAGTATCTGGACAGAGTTTTAACCAGGATTACTTTGGCAGGCGCCATCTTCTTAACGGTCGTATCTTTATTACCATATTTAATCAATTTATTACCAGGTTTTAAAGGAATACAGGTTTATCTGGGCGGGACTTCATTGTTGATTGCGGTTGGCGTGGCAATCGATACGATGAAGCAAATTGAAGCACAATTATTAATGCGGCAGTACGAAGGATTCTTAAAATAAGAAGGTTATTTGAAAATGTTAAATCTAATCTTATTGGGACCTCCCGGAGCGGGTAAAGGCACACAAGCCGAATTTTTGGTTGAAAAGTATCAAATTCCCCATATTTCGACCGGCGATATTTTTCGTGCGGCGATTAAGGAAGCAACCCCTTTGGGAGTGAAAGCCCGGAGCTATCTGGATGCCGGTAAACTGGTCCCCGATGAAGTTGTGATTGGCATTATCGAAGCGCGATTATTAAAAGATGATTGTCAAAAGGGATTTTTACTGGATGGTTTTCCGCGTACTATTGCCCAAGCAACCTCTTTAGCGGCCTTTTTGGACAGTCAGCGGAAAAAACTGACCGCGGTAATAAATATTCAAGTTGATTTTGAAATCCTAATGGCCCGGCTGACCGGAAGGAGAATCTGCCGTAACTGTGCCGCCGTTTATCATATCGTCACAAAAAGGGAGAAGGTAGCCGGTGTTTGTGACCAATGCGGCGGTGAGGTTTACCAACGTTCGGACGATTCTCCGGAGACGGTCGGGAAAAGAATCAAGATCTATCAGGAACAGACTGCGCCATTAATTGATTATTATCAACACCAGGGATTGCTGCTGACTTTTGACGGTACAACGCCGATTGCTGAATTAGCTGATCAAATTTTCCGGGCGGTGGAGGAACGACGGCAATGATTATCTTGAAGTCGCAAGCGGAAATCAACATCATGCGGGTGGCCGGCAGTATTGTTGCTAAAGTTCTTGAAGAGTTGCGCCGGATGATTCGTCCCGGAATAACCACCTTGGAGCTTGACCGTAAAGCGGAAGCACTAACTAAGAAGTATCATGCAATTCCTTCCTTTAAAGGCTATAACGGTTTTCCGGCTTCCTTGTGTACTTCGGTAAATGATGAAGTGGTTCACGGGATACCCGGAAACCGGATTCTTAGAAATGGTGATATTGTAGGATTGGATTTTGGAGTTATTTATAATAATTTCAATGCCGACGCCGCAATCACCGTTGGTGTGGGAGAAATTGCCCCGGAAATAAAAATTTTACTTGAAGTTACCCAGCAGTCATTGTATAAAGGTATAGAGAAAGCGATTCAAGGTAACCGGCTTTATGATATTTCCGCAGCTATTCAAAAGCATGTTGAAGCAAATAATTTTTCAGTAGTACGGGATTTTGTCGGACATGGGATTGGCCGGCATATGCATGAATCGCCCCAAATTCCTAATTATGTTGGAAATGAATACAATCCCAAGTTAAAAAGAGGAATGACTCTGGCGATTGAGCCCATGGTCAACCAAGGGACCTATCAGGTTGAAGTTGACTACCAAGACCATTGGACTGTCCGGACAACGGATGGAAAATGTTCAGCCCATTTTGAACATACCATTGCCATCACTACCGGAGAACCGGAAATATTAACTCTTTTGCGTCCGGAGCTTTTACCGGGGGTAGAGTAAAATTATGTTCAAGACGGTAGACGGGTTGCGGTACGGCCAGTTAATCAGATCCACCGCAGGTAGGGATAGAGGAAGCTTATACCTGATTTGGAGAACTGACGGTGAAAAATATCTCGAAGTTGTTGATGGAGAAAAACGTCCAGTTGCTAAACCAAAAAAGAAGAATTTGAAACATGTGATGATTACCATGCTGGTAGCGACAGAAATCGAAGATCTAGTGTTAAAGGGTCTACCGGTTAAAGATTTTCAAATCGCGGCTGCAATTCGAAGTAAGAAAAAAGAACTTGAGGAAGGGGATCGGTTTCATGGGTAAAGAGGATATCATTGAAGTCGAAGGTACTGTTATCGAGCCTTTACCCAACGCAATGTTTAAAGTTGAGTTGGAGAATGGTCATCAGGTGTTAGCTCATATCTCTGGGAAAATGCGGATGAATTTTATTAAAATCTTACCTGGGGATCGGGTTACAATTGAACTTTCGGCTTATGACCTTACCAGAGGCCGAATCATTTATCGCTTTAAATAACTTACTCAAGGGTTGCGGGTAAGTTTCCCCAATCAGGTTACCATACATTGATAGCCTTTAAATGAAGGAGGATTTCATCGTGAAAGTTAGACCTTCTGTTAAACCGATTTGTGAACAATGTAAAATCATTAAAAGAAAAGGTCGAGTCCTGGTAATTTGTTCGAATCCGAAACACAAGCAAAAACAAGGATAAAGTTTACGTTTGTGATCAGTTTATTCCATTATTAATTAATAGTCCGGTAAATTTATTAATTTCAAAATATATATTTTTTGATAAAAGAGGAGGTAGTTTTATGGCGCGTATCGCTGGTGTTGATTTACCGCGTGATAAACGGGTAGAGATTGCCCTGACATATATTTATGGTTTGGGGCGTACCACAGCTAATGAAGTGCTGGCCAAAGCCGGAGTAAATGCTGACACTCGGGTTCGGGATTTAACCGAAGAAGAAATAACTAGGTTACGTGAAGTAATCGATCGTGATTACCAGGTTGAAGGAGATTTGCGACGGATAGAGTCATTAAATATCAAACGTCTGATTGAAATCGGTTGTTATCGTGGTCTGCGCCACCGGCGGGGCTTACCCGTAAGAGGGCAACGGACTAAGACTAATGCCCGGACTCGCAAAGGACCGAAAAGGACCGTCGGAGCAAAAAGGAAGAAATAAGGGGAGGTTGAATTAAATGGCCAAGACGACTTCTACAAAAAGAGGAGTCCGGATTCGTAAAAAAGAACGTAAAAATATTGACAATGGCGTAGCCCATATTCATTCGACTTTTAATAATACCATTGTAACCATTACTGATCCGGCCGGAAATGTGTTATCATGGGCAAGCGCCGGTCATATGGGATTTAAGGGTTCCCGGAAAAGCACTCCGTTTGCTGCTGGGATGGCTGCTGAAGAAGCTGCCAAAAAAGCAATGGACCATGGGATGAAAAATGTGGAAGTCTTTGTTAAAGGACCCGGGGCAGGACGTGAAGCCGCGATCCGTTCTTTACAGGCTGCAGGTTTATTTGTCAATATGATTAAGGATGTTACCCCAATACCGCATAACGGGTGCCGTCCGCCCAAACGTCGTCGAGTATAATTAGGAGGTGTATTAAAGCCCTATGGCACGCTATACAGAAGCTGTTTGTAAACTTTGCCGCCGTGAAGGCGAGAAACTTTATTTAAAAGGGGAGCGTTGTTACACTGGAAAGTGTAGTGTCAGTAAACGTGCTTATGCTCCCGGTCAACACGGCCAGTCTCGGAAGAAAATTTCTGAATATGGTATTCAGCTCCGTGAGAAACAAAAATTACGCCGGGTCTACGGGGTGTTGGAAAAACAATTTTCACGATATTTCGCTTTGGCGGAACGTAAAAAAGGGATCACGGGTGAAAATTTATTGCAATTGCTTGAGCGTCGCTTAGATAATGTGGTTTACCGTCTGGGACTGGGCTTATCACGCAAAGAAGCCCGACAGTTGGTTAGACACGGTCATTTTCTGGTAAACGGTAAAAAGGTGGATATCCCTTCCTTCCTGGTAAGAGCCGGTGATGAGATTCAATTGAAAGAAAAAAGTCTTGGTTTGGCAAAGATCAAAGAAAACCTGGAGGCGGCAGCCGGAAAGACTATTCCGGAATGGATTGAATATAACGCTAATAACTATACTGCAAAGATTAAAGCCCTACCGACCCGGGAACAGATTGATGTCCCAGTTCAAGAACATTTGATTGTTGAGCTATATTCCCGTTAATCTTCGCTGCGTTTTACAAGCAGAATACGAGAATAATTTTTACTTGAATTTTAATAATGGTTTCCCTAATGTGAGAAGGAGGGGTATACTTTGATCGAAATCGAAAAGCCCAAAATCACCCTGGAAGAAACAGATGATCAAGATCGTTACGGCGTTTTCGTGATTGAACCGTTAGAAAGGGGTTACGGAACCACCCTGGGCAACTCGCTTCGGCGGATCCTTCTCTCTTCCCTACCGGGTTATGCAGTAACAGCCGTGAAAATTAACGGAATACTTCATGAGTTTTCAACGATTCCGGGGGTAGTTGAGGATACTACCGATATTGTGTTAAACCTGAAAAAACTATTAGTTAAAGTCCATGGTGAATGCCCCAAAAAGATTTACTTGGATATTAAAGATCTCCCCGAAACCAAAACAGTAACAGCTGCAGATATCCAGGTTAGCAGTGATGTTGAAATCCTCAATCCCGACTTGTATATTGCAACTGTTTCCCAAGGCGGTTCTTTGGAGATGGAAATCGTCATTGATCGGGGAAGAGGATATGTTCCCTCCGAACGGAATAAAAACTCCGAAAATATCATTGGTGTAATTGCGGTGGACGCCTGGTTCTCGCCAGTAAAAAAAGTTAACTATACCATTGCCCATACCAGGGTTGGTCAGATTACCGATTACGATAAGTTGGTTTTGGAAGTTACTACCGACGGTAGCATCAGTCCGGTTGAAGCAATCTCTTTAGCGGCTAAAATCATGACTGAACATTTAATGCTGTTTGTGAACTTAAGCCAAACCATTGGCAAGACCGAAATTATGGTTGAAAAGGAAGAAGAGTCCAAAGATAAAATTTTAGAAATGACTATCGAGGAATTGGATCTCTCGGTCCGTTCATATAATTGTTTAAAACGGGCCGGGATCAATACCGTTGAAGAGTTAACCCGCAAGACTGAAGAGGATATGATGAAAGTCAGGAACTTGGGCCGCAAGTCATTGGAAGAGGTAGAACAAAAACTACAAAGCCTGGGACTTGGGCTACGGAAATCCGATGAATAAAAAATTTAATGTCTAAATAAAGTAAGTTGAATTAGGTGGTTGATAAGGAGGAAATAAAATGCTAGAACGCAAATTGGGCCGGAAATCTGCCCATCGCAAAGCATTATTTCGAAGTCTGGTAACTGCGCTAATTGCCAATGGTAAAATTGAAACGACCGAAATCAAAGCGAAAGAAGCCCGCTCTTTGGCTGAAAAAACTATCACTTTGGCAAAACGGGGTGATTTACATGCCCGGCGCCTAGCTGCTGAAATAATTACTGAGCCAAAAGTATTGCAAAAACTCTTTAACGAAGTTGCCGGCCGCTATGCCGAACGTAAAGGGGGCTATACCAGAATTCTTAAAATCGGGCCCCGGCGTGGCGATGCTGCCCCGATGGTAATTTTAGAACTGGTTTAAGCTTAATTGTGAAACTTTTAGAATTTAAGGGGGTCGGCTTTGGATATCCAGGGCAGGCCCTAATCCTTTCCGGGGCCAATCTTTCAATAGCATCCGGAGAACGAGTAATAGTATTGGGGTCAAACGGCAGCGGTAAAAGTACGATTGCTCTTTTAGCAGCCGGGTTAATTGCGCCACAGCATGGAGAAGTTTTACTGAGGAGTAGTTGCAATCATGCTTTGCGTATCGGGCTCGTCTTTCAAAACAGCCAGTCGCAGATGATCGGCACTACAGTTGAAGAGGATTTGGCTTTCGGGTTAAGTGTTTTAAACTACCCTGCCAGGCAAATTCGGTCCAAAGTAGCTGAATTTTTAGCTAAATTCGGCTTGGAGTCCAAACGCCACTTTTCCAGCAGTCAGCTATCCGGAGGTGAACTGCGCCGATTAGCTTTAGCTGCAGTATTAATTACGGAACCGGAATTATTGATCCTGGATGAACCTTTAGGAATGTTAGACAGCTATAATCAGGCTGTTTTCTTATATTATCTGCAAAACGAACTTCCGTGCCAGGTAGCGGTGTTATGGCTGGACCACGACATCCGTAATATCCGTTATTGCAGTCAAACTTATTTGTTAACCAGGCAAAAGTTGGAGCCGGTTGGGATGGACCAGTTAAATGATGAACGAATTTTAAGTGAAGCCGGTTTGGAACCGGCCCCTTTACAACCGTTGGAATGGCGCTTTCCCCGGCAGGTCTCACAGTCAATTTATGGTCCGGAGTTGATCCGATTTGATGAAACTCAAAGTTAATGACCTCAGTTTTTACTATCACCGGAATACTCCCTATCAAGTAGTAGCTTTAGACCGAGTGACATTTGACGCGAACGCCGGTGAAACGGTTGGGTTGATCGGACCCAACGGGGCCGGTAAAAGTTGTCTTTTACGTTGTCTGGCGGGACTGCTCACTCCTTTTTCCGGCGCGGTGGCATTGGAAAATGCCAATACTGATTCAGCTCCGGTAGGATTGATCATTCAAGAACCGGAACAACTGTTTTTTGCCAATACTGTACTTGAAGAAGTAGCTTATGCTTTAACAGTGCGTGGTCGGACCGTAGCTGCGGCCCGTGAAACCGTGGAGCGAGTTTTAGGCAAAGTCGGCTTCGAGGGGGATTTAAAAAGTTCGCCTTTCCGGTTAAGCGGTGGACAACAACGCCGGGTAGCGCTGGCCAGTATTTTAGTGATGGATCCGGAACTCTTATTGCTGGATGAACCAACCATTGGCATGGACCGAAAAGGCCTGGCAGTGCTTCGTAATTTAATTACTGCCTACCGGTGCCGCCACCGAATTACGATTATTGTCAGCCATGATCTTGACTTTCTTTACCCGCAGGTTGACCGGTACCTGGTTTTAAAGGCCGGTAAACTAATAGCTGATTTTAAAAAAGCAGAATTTCCCAGTTATGTAGGCTTGCTAAATGAAAATCAAATCGGGCTTCCAGAAATGCTAAAGTTACGCCAGAGAAAACTGCCTGATTATATTCTAAATTATCTCGAAACGTTGTGAAAAGGGTTAGAATGATTAATTATCTTGGTAAGTACTACCCGGAAAACTCTTTTTGGCATAATGCGGATCCCCGTAGCAAGCTGACGCTGACTATTGTGATTATTCTTTCCTTAACTGTGCTGAAACCCAGTGGCTTATTTATACCAGTAGTAATAGTGGCTGGTTTATATTTAACCGCCCGGGTTCCCTTAAGAATGGGTTGGCTGGTTATAGTAAGGTTTAAATGGTTGTTGTTAATTACCTTACTAGTTAACTTTTGGGGAAACGGCCCGGGAAACGGTGGGATCTTGATAATTGGCAATTTGATTAAACTGGGTATTACTATTTTAATAGCTGCTTGGTTGAATTACGTCACTAAACCGTTGAGTCTGATTGATGGGCTTGCCAAGTGGCTTCAGCCTCTGACAGTTTTTCGGCTTCCGGTTGCCGATCTGGCGCTGGCAGCCGGGTTAGTATTCAGCTTTATTCCGGTCCTTTGGGATCAAGCGGAGCAGGTACTGGTGGCACAAAAATTACGTGGGGCTGCTCCCGGGAAAGCATGGTGGCAAAATCAGGCTTGGCTTAGGAGTACCTTAATACCGATTTTTATTAGGGCCATCCGTAAAGCTGCCGCAGTTGCTTTCGCCATGGAAGCAAGAGGCTACCGTAGCGGTCGGAACCGTACTCCCTGGATCGAGCTTAAGTTCGGCGCCGGTGATTGGTTAGTGGTGGCGATAGCTATTATCTATTTGATTTGCGTTACGGTTTTGATTTAACAAGCCGGACCGGAGTTAATTAACTATTTATAATCCCGTGGTGAAGTTGTCTTGATTCTTTCCGAACGCAATTTGAAATTAACCATCGCTTATGAAGGCACCCACTTTGCCGGTTTTCAAAAACAGGCCGGAAATCTCCGAACGGTCCAGGCAGTGTTGGAACAGGCAGTCAGGCAGATTAGTGGTGAAACGGTTAAACTGATCGGCGCCGGACGGACCGATTCCGGGGTCCATGCCCGGGGTCAAGTGGTTAATTTCCGTTCTCAGAGTCGGTTAGCGGCCGGTCAATGGCTCAAGGCACTTAATGCGGTGCTTCCGGAGGATCTGGTAGTCACTGACATTGTTGAGGTTGCCCCTGATTTTCACGCTCGGTACTCAGCCAGATCCAAAACTTATTCCTACCGGATCTATAATGCACCGCTTCGACCGGTGTTCAACCGTAATTTCGTCTACTTTTACCGGCAGGAACTTGATTGGGAAAAGATGCAAAAGGCCGCCCGACTATTGGTTGGCAGGTACGATTTTCGCAGTTTTCAGGCAGCGGGGTCGGCAGTGAAATCAACGGTTCGGACGGTTAACTTTTGCTGTTTAAACAAAAGCGGTCCGGAATTGCTGGTGATGATCAATGCGGATGGTTTTTTGTATCACATGGTCCGTAATATTGTGGGAACCCTAATTTTAGTTGGAAATGGTAAGATGGCGGTTAGTCAATTCGAACAAGTTCGGGATCAGCGTGACCGTAGTTATGCTGGACCTACTGCTCCAGCCCGGGGTCTTTGTTTGGAGGAAGTGATCTATTAATCATGGCACCAAAACTAAAACTGAAACTAACTATAATCCTTTGCTGGCTGGGAATACTGTTCCAGGTTCACCCGGTTGGGGCTGCTACCGTCGGCACCTTGTTTCGGGCTGAAAAACCAATTTTGATTGTTATTGTTGATAAACTGGATGGATTGGATTTTTTTGGAGACACGCATCCCGGCATCCAACAGTTATTACGGGAAAGCGCTTCAGGATTAATGAGTATCCGCAGTGGTTTTGGTTATACCAAAGCTAACAGCGCTTATCTGACTATTGGTTCCGGGATTCGCAGCGCTGCACCAGATGAACTAAGTGGGTTGTGGGAAGGGAGAAGCCAATATTGGCCCGGATTAACTGCACAAGATTTTTGGAGTTGGAACACTGACCCGCAAACTGCCGAACAAAATCCTAAATTAGTTGTTCCGGAGTTTGGTTGGGTATTTAACCTAGAACGTAACGGTAAGCGGGCTGTTGTTGCTCCCGGAAGGCTCGGAACCATTTTGCACCGTTACGGCTGGAAAACTTTTCTCTTCGGAAACGTGGATTACAAAGGTAAAAAGTTAAGACCGGGCGGGTTGTTGTTGATGGACCGGGCGGGAATAGTAGATGGAGGAATTGTTACTCCCACCATTAATGTTAAAGACCCTAACTTTCCCTATTTAAGCCGGTTGGACACAGCTAAGACCTTTGAGGAATTACAAAAGAATCTGAATCCGAAAACTCTAGCGGTGGTTGAATTTAGTGACTTTGCCCGGCTGGACGCCTTCCGAGAAGAAATCCTGCCCGAACAGTATCAAAACCTAAAAAATGCTGCCTTGGACCGGCTGGGTGAGTTTATCGGCAGAATCATGGAGCAATGGACCCCGGAACAATTGTCGCTACTACTGTTAACTCCGTCTCTTCCTAAAGAAGCTTATAGTAATAAACGATTACTGGCTCCGATTATAATCCGCTCCTCGGAGCACCATGGTGGGATTTTGACCTCCGGTACCACTAATTGGCCGGGGATTATCTCCAATTTTGATATTTTACCGACTCTGTTAAAACTGGCCCGGATCAACCTGCAACATTCTTTTGAGGGGCGGCCGGTCCGGACGGAACCGCACCAGATGCCGCATCAGGCCTTGTTTCGGTTATATCAGCGGATTAACTCTGCATTAGCGGCACAGCGGCCGATTTTAGACTGGTACCTCGGTCTGATTGCCGGCGGTTGGCTGCTGGGAATGGCTGCACTCTATCTCAAACTCGGAAAAATCGGTGATTTTGTCCTCACCGGAATAGCAACAGTTCCGCTGGCCTTACTCTTACTGCCGCTTTTGCCGCCCTGGAGTTGGCAGGTGCCCGGATTTTTAATTCTAACGTTGGTTTTGAATACAGGCTTTGTTTTGATTAGTAATTATCAAAGCCGTTTTCTGGTATTGGCCGCCTTAACCTGGCTATGGTTGGTGGTGGATCAGTTTACCGGGTGGAATTTAATCCGCTTTTCAGCCCTGGGTTATAGTCCAGCAGCCGGGGCGCGTTATTACGGGATGGGTAATGAATTTATGGGGGTCTTTTTAATACTTGCTCTGATCTTAGCAAACTTGATTCACGAAAAAACCCGGTGTCATTGGCCAGGTGTTTTAATCTTAGTATGTACGATTATGGTCTTAGGAGCTCCTAAACTGGGAGTTAACTTTGGTGGTACTTTGGCGGCCATTACCGGTTCTTTATTCTATTTATTCCGGGCTTATCGGTTGAACTTAAAAAGCAGGAAAGTTTGGCTGGTGAGCGGCAGTGGACTCTTATTTGTGCTGGCATTGGGTTGCTGGGACGCTTTTAGACTCCCGGAACAGCAGACCCATGTGGGACGCTTTTTCCAGTTAATCATTAGTAACCGGTTAAACCAGGTGCTTTTAATCTTCCAACGTAAAGTGGCAATGAATCTTAAATTATTGATGGTAAGCCCTTGGGCCAGGATTTTGTGGCTAGGATTAGGTTTAGCAGTTGTCAACCGTTTAGTGACCAAAGCTAATTTGGTTAATCAAAAAACTCGGTTACTTTGGGACGGAATTTTGGTTACGGGTTGTGCTGCTTTTGCTTTAAATGACTCCGGAACTGTTGCTGTAGCCACCGGCATGGCCTTTGCTTTTTCGTATTTATTAATTGCTTTCGGTAATCGGAATGCAGCTGTTGAATAATTTGAAATGATGTACATATAACTGAGGGGAGCAGTTGGCTCCCCTCAGCCTTAAATCTTAAAGGTATTTTCAAACATAGCTTGCCGCCACTTCGAAGGAGGGCAAGTCTTGATGGGTATATCCCGGGTTGTAAAGCTCATAATTTAGATGGGGGAAGATATTATCCTTAGCCTCGATTTGTTGCAGGTATTGGGTGTCAATCCGATTATATTTGATTTGATCATAAAGATTGTTAAAGCGGTTAATGTGGATTTTTGTACGTTTGACCGCATAATCTACCATCGTACCGGTTTTCATAATGAATGCCCAGTCACTGCTCTGCAACAAGAGTAATTCACGGGCCGCTTGATTTAAAGCCCGGCGTAAAGTTCCCTCGGCTCCCGGAAAATTACATGCCAGTTCTACCATACGGTCTGCCGCTTTATGCAGATGCCGGTAGATCCAATCATTGCTACCTTCAAGCCAGACTTCATTATATCCTTTATAACCCCAACTGGACATCGAAGGAGTCGCTACTTGATTCCGGGGGAATCTTTCCAGGTAATCGCCGGGGGAAATTAACTTAATTGTCTTTTGGTCAAAAGTAATTTTGCGGATTAAATAGTTGAGCCACTGCGGCCCTTCAAACCACCAGTGACCGAAGAGCTCAGCATCATACGGCGATACAATGATCGGCGGACGATCCAAGATTGAGGCTAAATACTCAATCTGTTTTTCACGGTTGAACATAAAGTTCCCGGCATGTTGGGCGGCACGTTCCCGGGCAACCCAACTGTTGTAGGGCTGTTTATCAGCAGTCCTTCCGGTAATCCGGTGGTATTTCAAGCCGGTCTGAACCCGGATGCCGCTGCTGGGTAAGTGAGGGCGGAGGTACTCATACTCCAGATCATAGCCGATATCACGATAAAATTCCCGGTAGTCCGGGTCGCCGGGATAGCCTTCATCTGCACTCCAAACCTGTTTCGATGATTCCAGATCGCGGCCGAAGGCTGCTACTCCCGAGGGACAGTAAAGCGGTGCAAAAACCCCGTATTTTGGTCGGGGTGAGGCATGCAATACACCGTGGGCATCGGTAAAGAAGAAACGGAGTCCTTCACGGCGTAAAATTTCATCAATTCCAGGCTGATAACCACATTCCGGTAACCAGATGCCCCGGGGGGCCACTCCTAAAGTCAGGATATGGTTTTCCACCGCTGCCTTGATTTGGGCTGCGACCGCCGTTTGGTTAATCATTAACGGCAAGTAACCATGAGTAGCGCCACAAGTGATTAACTCTAATATACCAGCATCGATCAACTGCCGGAAGGCGGTGGTTAAATCACAACGGTATTGCTCGGCAAAGTAATAGTGACAATAGCGAAAATGATTTAAATACATTAAAGCGGTCTCATGAAACTGGGGTAACCACTTGGTCCGGACAACTTCTTTTTCAGCTAATTCAATTAAGTTTTCGATTTTACGTAAGTAGCGTTGCTGGAGCAACGGGTCTTTCATCATTGATAATAAAGTGGGGGAAAGACTCATGGTAATGCGAAAGTTGATCCCGTCAAAAACTAATTCCTGAAAGATCTTCAGTAGCGGAATGTAAGTTTCGGTAATTGCTTCGTAATACCAGTTTTCCTCTAAAAAGTCAGCAAACTCCGGGTGGCGGACATAAGGTAGATGGGCATGTAAAACCAGGGCCAGATACCCTTTTTCCATCGAAATCACTCCTAACTCTGGGTCTGTTTTGAAACAATCGGGGTAATGGTGATAGTATCAATGCCATCGGCCGAATGCGCCACTACCGGAATGTTTTGCGTCCCGTCCGGTAAAGCAAAACGTAAACTGAAGGTACCGTCTGGTCTTAAAGTAACCGGTTCCCCCTGAACAAAAACTTGCGCATCCGGTTCAGTAGCTCCATAAACAATTAATTCCGTGTTCAATACCAACCAAAACTTCCGTTCTTGCAATGGTTGATATCTGATCGGACTAGAGATACTGCTGATTGCTGCGGATCCCATCTCCCGTTCCAACCGTTTGATTAATGACTCGACCAGTTCCAAGGAGCTGTTACCAATTCCGGCTCCGGCCGCCAAACGGTAGATTTTACGGAAATCCTCTTCGATGATCATCCATTCTTCATCAATGACATCAGAAACATTATCCCGAGGTGTAGTCACAATATTGGAACGGACAATTGTCTGGAAATGACCGTTCTCCTCAATATAACCTAAATCTACACAGAAGGAGCGATTGGGTTTTGCAACATTGATATACCAGTTGTTCGTGTAATGGTTTAGATTGATATCAAAATAGTAGTTGCTGTTGGATCCGTTAAATTGGAGATCGGTTACGTCATATACCCGGAGTACCAGTTGTAAATTTTCAAATTTGCGACCGGTTGCTTCAAGCTGCTTCCGAGTTTGTAAATTTACATTCCAGTAAGTAAATAACCAGTAAGGATCCCGAACCATTAAGACCATTCGGGTATCATTATAGTCTGGCGGAATATATTGTTCCGAATCAAGAACGGTAACCCCTGTCAGATGCTCCGGTAAGGGAGGTTGGGTATAGAGTGGGTTGTTTACCCCTAAAGTTGTTTCCAGATGTTGGGATATATCATCTTGGAGTTCGGGATTGGCAGAGAACGGAGGGTCTAACAGCATGATATGTTCGATGAGATCGTCCCGATTTAATTTGGAAATACCTTTTATCCCAAATGACTTGGCAATCTCGATTAATTGTTTTTTGGTTTTTCCCGCCAATTCCTCTCGGGTCATAGCTATCCCCTTTCCTTTATTTAGGATGTTTACTCTATTAATATTGCCGGTTTTTAAACTTTCTATACAATATTTTTTGAGTAAACTACCTTTAGATGTAAATATTACTAAAGAAGCCACTGATCAATTAGTAGAAAAGGATATTCATACAGGAGGAACGAATTACCATAAGTAAGAGGTGATCAGATGCAATACCGCTACCACAGATGGATAGTATGGGTACTTCTATTAATCTTTATTCAACTTTCCGCGCTTCCGGCAAATTTTAAAATATTATTTAATGAAACAAATTTTTTGTTGGAAAGTGTGATGCAGGTACTAGCAGCTGATGTCGACGCCGATCAACAAAAAGAGATCTTGGTTACTGGTAAAAACTATACCGGTCGGGAGCTTTTCGTTTATTGCCTGGAATTTGAATCAAATACACTTTCATTCAAATGGCGCAGTGATAATTTATTTGAAGAACGCAGCATTTTATGGTCTGCTTTAGGAAATTTTGACGGCAGAGGGGAGCAATTAGCGGTGTTAACTAACAGTCGGACTTATCTTTATCAGTTGACTCCCGCAAACCTACAATTATTACGGCGCTATAACAATGAATTCGAACCATTGGCAGTGACAGCTGCTGATCTGGACGGTGATGGAGTAACGGAGTTATTAATTGCCAAGGTGGGAAAAGTGACTGCTCAAGCTTACAATTGTGTAGTTGAGATTTGGAAACTCGGTGACCACCAGTTAGAGAAGGTATATCAATCGGATTTATTAGGAAACATTCGGGGACTGGCTGCTGGGGATCTGGATCATGACAACCAGGTTGAGATTGTGGTGGAGGAGGGATTACGCTTAACTACAGGGAATTTACGTATTTATAATTATACCGAGGGTCGCTTGGTTGAAAAGACAAAGTTTAGATTGAACAATAATGGTGCCATCTACGCTTTAAAAGTACGGAGTCTTCCGGAAGGCCGGCGGCTGATAACCGGTTCCGTCCAGGGTAAAATCAATCTATTGGCGTTGACTGGTGGTAAAGTCACCGCTACTGTGCCGGAACTGGCGCTCAAAAGTAGTCTGATTGATTTGGAAGTTGCCGATTTAAATGGTGATGGCCGGTTGGAACTGATTACGGCAAGTTATCCCCGGAAAGTTCAAATTTTAAGCTATAGCCGTAATTCACGGAATTAAATAGGTAAAGTCGGGGCTTTTTACTTAGTCGCTTACAACTGCATCGGCTGATAATATACTGGTTGCGTTAATATTTTAGCGGCTTTGCACTGCAGCCTGAGTTTTGCTACTAACGGTAAATGGTCGGAGATTAGGCTGTCGATCACTTGGAAGTCTTCCAGGTAAAATTCCGGAGTAGCTAGGATATAATCAATGCGGGGGCCGATTCGGCCATTTTTTAACCGCAAAGTTCCCTGGTTACAGTAATTACTGGACTTTTGCAGATCCTGAAATCCTGCAGTTAAATTTTGAACTGCCTCCGATTCCGGGCTGGCATTAAGGTCACCTGTTAAGAGCTTCGGCCCGGGATACCGGCTTAAAAAAAGCCGGATCAACTCAACTTGTCGCCGACGGTCATTTTCCGCCAACCCAAGGTGTGTGGTTAAAAAGAGCAGGCTTACACCGGAAACCCAAAGTTGTACACAGGCGAAACAACGTTGCTCCGACTGGTCTGGCAGTTGCTGCGACCAGCGGTTGATAACCGGGTATTTACTGAGGATTAAGTTTCCAAATGACCCGGTGTTATTGTTTAACGCCGCCGCAAACTGCGCCGCCATTCCCAAACGTTGCGTGAAGATTGTGGGTATATTTTGAAACCGGCTGCGTCGGGACCACTGGCAATCTACTTCTTGAAAGCCACAGAGATCCGGATTGATCTCCTGCAGGACTGTAAACATTCCTTCTAAGTCATAGTGGCCCAGCCAGTTGATACCGGCATGCAGGTTTAAAGATAAAACTGTTAACTTTAGTGTTCCGGCAGATCCTTTCATTTTTAATATTATACTCACGGGAGCTTAAGCTTAAGAACCTTAACAAGCCCATAATTTATGGCTTTATGATGCTCAATTAAGTGGTTTAGATTTTAGCTTTAATCAGGTGTTCGGGAAGTTTCTGCTTTAGAAGTAATAAAGGTTGATATAAGTCCCCAACCTGCCTGACCCTGGCCGGAGCGGTTTTAAGTGTAAACTGTGCGGGATGACAGTGCGGTAATTCCGACCAGTTAACCGGGATGGAAACCAGTGCAGCGGTAACCGGCCGGACGCTGTAGACTGAGGCAATAGTTTTACCTTCCAGGTTTTGCAAGTAATCGATATAAACTTTACCGCTGCGGTTGGTGACTTTTCGTTCATTCGTAGCCAGACTGGGAACTGTTTTAATGATGATCTCCCCGATGTTTTTAACAAAACTGCTGGTCTGTTTGTAGGTGTAAACCGGTTTTATCGGCAAGTAAATATGAATTCCGGTGGCTCCAGAAATTTTGGGAAAAGCCTGTAAACCTAGTTCGTTAAGTAATACCTGAATTAACTTTGCAACTTCAATGGCCTCATTAAAGCCGGCCGGAGGCATTGGATCCAGGTCAAAAATGAGATAATCCGGGTACTTGAGGCGATTTTTCACTGAATGCCAGGGATGTACTTCGATGCACCCCAGATTGATTGACCAAAGTAAGGTCTCTAGATTATTAATCATCACATAGTGTATGACTTTGCCGGAAGACTGCAGCGGTAAGTTTTCAACCCAAAAGGGCGGTTTCGGGAAATCTTTTTGGTAAAAGAATTTGCCGTTGATTCCATCCGGGTACCTCACCAGTGAAACGGGGCGGTTATAGAGATGAGGCGCTAACCAGGGCCAAATCTGGGTGTAATAGTTCATGAGATCCCCTTTGGTGTAACCTTCGGCGGACCAATAAACTTTATCCAGATTTTTAACAGGGATGCGGTGGTTATTAACAGTTAGGTTCGTTACGAGCATTTTCACAGGGATCACCTTTCCAGTAACGGCCTTTTAAGTAAATTGACAATCTTCCGGTTTTAAATCAGGGCGAATTCTTTTAAAGCTGGCATGGCGCAACAAGCCTTGATCAGTTAATTCGAGATATTCAACTTCACAGACCACGATCGGCTTGAGCCAACAAATGCCGGGGATTGGCGTTACCACCGGAAAAGGATGGCGGTCGGTCCGGATTTTACTCAATTCATGATAGAATATTTGAAGCTCGGAATGGTTAAAGCCGGTCCCCACCAGACCGAAGAGTTGCAACTTTTCGTAAAGATAAGCTCCGACAACCAGTGAGGCGATGGCAGCTTCATTGTGGGAGCTGGGCAGATAACCGCAGATTACAAAAGGGCCGGACTGTTTGCGCTTAAATTTTAACCAGTGTTTGACCCGTTTTCCGGGAAAATAAAGACTACCTTTTTTTTTGGCCATTACTCCTTCCAGACCCAGTTCAATGCTAGCCTCAAAATAAGCCCGGCCTCTTTTTTCGACATAAGCGGAGATAATTAATTCATCCCCCGGCAAAACCGTTTCTTCCAATAAGCGCCGTCGAGTTTCCCAGGGTTTGCCAAATACCGGCTGATGATTGTGGTAAATCAGGTCGAAGGCTATGTAGACCACGGGAGTCACTTTGGCTGCTTTTTTAATCAGTAGCTCGTTACGGAGCTGTGCCCGCTGTTGTAACTGAGCGAAACTGGGTTTGCCATTTCTTAAAGCCACAATTTCCCCGTCCAGCAGGCAACCCGGGCGGTGCAGCCGTTGGTTAATCTGTGATAAATCGGGAAAAACAGCAGTTATATCCCGACCATTGCGGCTAAGCAGGCGGGTAGTTACGTCTAAAAAAGCTAGGCAGCGATAACCGTCCCATTTAATCTCATAATTAAATTGTTCAGAATCAAAGGGTTCCGCCAAAGTTGCCAGCATTGGTTGGAAAGTTTGCGGTAACATAGGCAGTCCTCACTGTAATTAGCGTAGCTGGAGTTTTGAATACCGTCACCCGGTTGATTTTATTTTTACTGAAAGTGCACTAAAACATGTAAATTTGCGATTGGAAAATAGTTGTCTTGTGGTAAGTGGGGACCATATTTTTACAGGCTAATCCGAGTTAAACTCCACATATTCTGTTAAAGCTTACTGGTTGTAAACTGCCAAAGTTGGTAGAGATGATTATTGAGTAAAAATATTGTTTATTGTGGAGATATTTTAAGTTAGCATGCATAAACTGGTTATATTTCCATACAATAATCAAGAATCGTATTTCTGGATTCTTGCGAATCCAATCTGAGTTATATAAAATCAATATTAGCACTCATTTTTAATGAGTGCTAATAAGGTTAGCCGGTTTGGAGAGGAGGGAAATTATGAACATTAAGCCATTAGGTGAAAGAATCGTAATTAAAGTTGTGGAAAGTGAAGTAACTACTAAAAGTGGGATCGTACTTCCGGAAACCGCTAAAGAAAAACCACAAATGGGTGAAGTTTTAGCCGTAGGTTCCGGAAAACTGTTGGAAAATGGTCAAAGAATTGCGGTAGAGGTTAAAGTCGGTGATAAAGTCTTATTTGCCAAATATGCCGGAACTGAAGTCAAATTAGATGGCGAAGAATATATGGTATTAAAAGAGAGTGACATTCTGGCAGTGGTTGATTAATCTTTGATAAGGGAAGGTGAGATTGTCGAATGGCCGGTAAACAAATTATTTTTGGTGAAAACGCCCGTCATGCCTTGGAACGCGGTGTAAATACACTGGCGGATGCCGTAAAAGTAACCTTAGGTCCCAAAGGACGCAATGTAGTATTAGAAAAGAAATATGGTTCTCCTACTATCACTAACGATGGCGTTACCATTGCTAAAGAGATCGAGCTGTCTGATCCCTTTGAGAATATGGGAGCGCAGTTAGCAAAAGAAGTTGCCACCAAGACCAATGATATTGCCGGTGACGGTACCACTACTGCTACTTTGTTGGCTCAGGCAATGGTGCGTGAAGGTTTGAAAAACGTGGCTGCCGGAGCTAATCCCATGGTGCTTAAAAAAGGAATTGAAAAGGCGGTTCAGGTTGTCGTTGACGAAATTAAAAAAGTCAGTCAGCCGGTAAACAGTAAAGAAGACATTACCAATGTAGCTTCAAATTCCGCCGGCGATGAAGAAATCGGCAAGTTGATTGCGGAAGCTATGGAAAAAGTGGGCAAAGATGGTGTCATTACGGTTGAAGAATCCCAAACCATGGGTACCAACCTTGAAGTGGTGGAAGGGATGCAATTCGACCGTGGTTATGTATCCCCGTATATGATTACTGATTCTGAACGGATGGAAGCGGTTTTAGAAGATCCCTATATCCTATTGACCGATAAAAAGATTTCCTTAATTAAAGATTTGCTTCCAATTTTAGAAAAGATTATTCAAAGAGGTAAGCCCTTGGTGGTTATTGCCGAGGATGTTGAGGGTGAAGCCTTAGCAACTCTGGTGGTGAACAAACTCCGTGGAGTGCTTAATGTAGTTGCTGTAAAAGCTCCGGGCTTTGGTGACCGGCGTGAGGCGATGTTACAGGATATTGCGATTGTTACCGGTGGCCAGGTAATTTCGGAAAAGGTCGGAATGACGCTGGAGAATGCCACTATTGAGATGCTGGGCCAGGCTCGTCAAGTCAAGATTACCAAAGAAGAAACTACCATTGTGGACGGGCGCGGTTCCGCCCAGGAGATCAAGAACCGGATTGGCCAGATTAAAATACAAATCGAAGAGACTACCTCTGATTACGATCGGGAAAAATTGCAGGAACGTCTGGCGAAACTTTCCGGCGGTGTTGCCGTAATTCAAGTAGGAGCTGCTACCGAAACCGAGATGAAAGAGAAGAAACATCGGATCGAGGATGCCTTGTCGGCAACCCGCGCTGCAGTTGAGGAAGGAGTTGTTCCCGGCGGTGGAGTTACTTTGTTACAAATAGCTCCGGTGCTAGATAAATTAGGCGAAAGCGGTGATGCTGCCACCGGTATTTCCGTAGTACGTAAAGCTTTAGCCGAGCCGTTACGGCAGATTGCGAACAATGCCGGGATGGAAGGTTCGGTAATTGTTGAGAAAGTCAGCAGCCTGAAATTTGGCAAAGGCTTTAATGCGTTAACCGGAGAATATGTTAATATGGTTGACTCCGGTATCGTTGACCCGGCCAAGGTTACCCGCAGCGCATTGCAAAACGCAGCCAGTATCGCAGCGATGTTATTGACTACCGAAAGTCTGATCGCAGAGATTCCCGAGAAGGAAAAACCAATGCCTCCAATGCCCGGCGGTATGCCCGGCGGGATGGGCGGAATGGATATGTAAGCAAATCAACCCGGCACGAGCCGGGTTTTTACATCTGTGTCGGCAGGAGCGACAGCAAAAGAAACCGACTTTCCGGGGAAGTTGCCGATTATTGTTTACCGCTGGAGATAACCCTTTTCAACAGCATCTTTAAGTAAGGTTTCAATATATTCCGCTAAAACTTTTGAGCCTTTTTTGATTTTAACCTGGTTACGCTGACGCACCTGGTCACTAGTAACCTTGAACCTGCGCCATTGCAATCCTTGGGTTTGGTAATTGTGCAAGATTGGCATAAATGTATCAATGGCGTGGGCGTATTGTGATTCAGGGGTTTGCGCTGCTTCGAATTCTTCCCACAATGCTTTAAACTCATTTTTTTGATCCTCGGGCAACAAACCAAAGATTCTGGCAGCAGCCTGCTGTTCACGGGCAGTCTGAGTGGAGGAACCCGCCGCATCATAGGCGAAGGTATCACCGGCGTCAATTTCCACCAAGTCGTGCAGGAGAATCATTTTAACCACCTTTAACAGGTCCAGATTGGGTTCATTAGCATATTCTTTAAAAAGCAACGCACAGACAGCCATATGCCAAGTATGTTCAGCGTCATTTTCACGGCGGGAGGCATCCATTAGGATTGTGTTGCGTAGAACTTGTTTGACTTGATCAATTTCCACTAAAAACCGAAGCTGTTTTTCAAATCTTCCGGGATTTAACATGAAGTACCCACTCCTTTTAGGTAAATTACCAAATAATGTAATTACTGGTTTTTTTATGTACTATTTTTAGCAGATGCTACAAATATTAATTTTTCTACCAAATTAGGCAGGAAATGATGAAAAAAAAGAGAAGAAAGGTAATTGGATAAGATGTTTGGTTAAATAACCGCGATCATTTTAGTTACCGCTTTTAGTTGAATTCATTTATAAATATAATTAAGGCTTCGATTCATTTTAACCCCACGTTGGGAGGTAACTATAACTATGAAAAAATTCCAAATTGGCAGCAGGTTAATCTCGCACCAACAACCTTGTTATGTTATTGCCGAAATTGGGGTTAACCATAACGGCAAAGAGGCCTTAGCAGTCGAACTAGTGAAAGAAGCCGCCAAAGCCGGGGCCGATGCGATTAAGTTTTCTAAACCTGATCCTTATAAATTACATTCTAAAGAGAGACATTCCTCCCATTGCCTTGAAAATTTCTGCCACGATGGTACAGCGGAAGCTGAATATGCCGCGCAATTTGCATTGTCTGATAAAGTATTAATCAAAGTTGCACAGCTTTGTAAAAAATTGAAGATTGATTTTCTGTCAACGCCGTTCGACGAGGCCAGTGTCGACTTTTTGGTAACACTGGGAGTCCCGGCAATTAAGATCGGTTCCGGCGACTTGACCGCCGACTCATTTTTGCGTTACGTAGCAAAACAAAAGCTACCGGTGATCCTATCGACTGGTATGTCCACCTTAGAAGAAGTCCACCATGCAGTGGCGTTACTAATGGAGCATGGCTGCCCAGAATTGGCATTGTTACATTGCGTCAGTAATTTTCCGGCACCGCTCGAAGGGTTGAATCTTCGGGCGATGCAAACCTTGGAACGGGAATTTGATGTTCCGGTAGGTTTTTCCGATCATACCACCGGAATTGAAGCCGCCACAGTTGCGGTGGCTTTAGGCGGCTGTATTGTGGAGAAACATTTTACCCTGAATAAAGAACTTCCCGGACCGGATCATCGTTATTCCCTCGACCCCTATGAAATGGCTCGGATGGTGAAAGAGATTCGTCAGGTTGAACTGATCTTAGGCGTGGAACAGAAAGTTCCCACCGTCGCGGAGCTGGAATTTAGAAAGTTTGGCCGCCGTAGTATTGTGGCAAAGGAGACTATTGAACCGCAAACCTTAATAACCGAAGCGATGCTGATGCTGAAACGTCCTGGTACGGGAATTCCACCCCGGGATCTATATAAGGTGTTAGGCAGAAAAGCTAAAGTCCGAATTAACGCCGGGGAGATTCTGACCTGGGATAAACTGGATTAACTATTGGGCTGAATGTTTGTAGTCAAAACTACAGTTTAAATTTAATCGCAAAAACAGGATTTTGAAATCGCTTCACGAATATAAAACAAAATTGACTGGTGGTTGACTGGTGATGAATTGCATAATGGGGTGACCTGTATTGACGAAACAGCTTTTGATGGGGAACGAGGCAATTGCCCGGGGGGCAATTGAAGCAGGCCTGAATTTGGCAACTGCTTATCCCGGGACACCATCTTCGGAAATAGTTGGAACCCTGGCTAAATGGTCGGGGTATTTTAATTATTATGTAGAATGGTCAGTAAATGAAAAAGTAGCCTTAGAAATTGCTGCCGGTGCCGCTTACGCCGGTGCCCGGAGTTTAGTAGCCATGAAACAGGTTGGATTGAATGTGGCCAGTGATCCCTTGATGAGTTTGGCCTATATCGGAGTCAAGGGTGCTATGGTAGTTGTAGTTGCTGATGACCCGGGGCCCCATTCCTCCCAAACCGAACAGGATACCCGGTTGTTCGCCAAGTTTGCCAAATTGCCGCTATTCGATCCGGCTACTCCTGAAGAAGCCTTGGAGATGACTAAAGCTGCCTTTGAACTCTCCCACCGTTACGGGATACCGGTCCTGCTACGACCAACCACCCGGGTTTGTCATGCTACTGCCGGGATTGAGTTTAGCGAGCCGTTAACCTGGCAACCCGGTGGTTTTAAAAAGGATCCCCGTTGGGTTATTTTTCCACGGCTTTCCTATCAAAGGCACCAGTGGTTGGAGGAGCAACACCGCAATTTGGCAACGGAATTTTCCCGAAATCCTTGGAACCGGATTGAAAAAGGCGGCCGTTTTGGGATTGCCGCCAGTGGTGTTGCTTATCTTTATGCGAAAGAGGCTGCCGCCGGAGTGGGAATTGACCCGACCATCCTTAAAGTGGGGAATGCCCATCCTTTACCTGTAACTAAACTGCAAGAGTTTCTTTCCCAAGTCGACCAGGTGATTGTCTGCGAAGAATTAGATCCGGTAGTAGAGGAAGGATTGCGTTATTATGCCGGCCAAACCGGTTTTCAAGGCCGGATTGCCGGTAAAATCAGTGGCGAACTTCCTTATGCCGGCGAATATAGCGTGGATCTGTTAAAGCAGGCCATCGCTAAATTATTGGAAGTGGATCTTACCCCGGCAATACCGGTAGCAACCACAGATATTACTGCTCCTGAATTACCGGCCCGGGCACCGGTGTTTTGCGCCGGTTGTCCCCACCGTGCTTCGTTTTATGCGGTTAAGCAGGCGACCCGGGGTTTAAATGCTGTCTATACCGGAGATATTGGCTGTTATACCTTGGGAAATGCCGCTCCGTTGGAAATGGTTGACACCTGTCTCTGCATGGGCGCTGGTTTAACGGTTGCTCAAGGATTAGCAAAAATTGAACCGGAACGTCCGGTGTTTGCATTCATCGGTGATTCGACCTTCTTTCACAGCGGGATCACCGGAGTCATCAATGCGGTCTTTAACCGGCATCCCATCAAAATAATCTTACTCGATAACAATACTACTGCGATGACCGGACATCAGCCTCATCCCGGGATGGGCAAAACTGCCTGCGGTGAAGCGACTACTCCGATTGATGCTGCCGCATTGTTGCGGGCCTGCGGCGTGCCTCTGGTGGAAGTGGTTAACCCGTTAGACCTTAAGCAGGCGGAAGCGGCAGTTAAAAAAGCCTTGGAACAACCGGGGGTGGCCGCAGTGATCATGAAGGCTCCCTGTGTAGCTCAAACCAAAGCACAGCGCCGCTTTACCATCGACCCTTCGAAATGTACCAATTGCCGGCGCTGTGTTCGGGAACTGGGTTGTCCGGCCTTTACCGTTGCGGAAAAGCCACAGATTACCGTCTCCTGTTTCGGTTGTGGCTTATGTAGTCAAATCTGCCCGGTTAAGGCCATCAGGGAGGTGAAATCGTGATGAACCGGGTCGATCTTGTAATTGCCGGAGTCGGAGGACAAGGAACGGTACTGGCTTCCCGGGTGTTGGCCCAGGCGGCGTTAAACTGCGGTCTTCCGGCTCGGACCAGTGAAACTATTGGTATGGCGCAACGGGGAGGTACCGTCCAAAGCCATGTCCGGATTGGTGCAGCTGACTTGGGACCGGTTATTCCTCACCAGAGTGCCGACATCCTGCTGGGATTGGAACCGGGTGAAACCCAACGTGCTTACCCGCTGCTGAAGCCTTCCGGGAAAATTATTGTCAATCTTCATCCGATTGTTCCGGTAACTGTAACCTTGCAGGGCTTGGCTTATTCAGCGGCGGCGGTGCGAACTTATTTAGCAGCGTTACCCGTGGCCACTAAATTTGTAGATGCTTTTGAACTGGCGAGAACAGCCGGTAATTTTAAAACTGTCAATACTGTGATGCTGGGAATGGTAGCGGCGAGTCAGACGTTACCAATGCCACAGGAGACGATTCTGGAGGTGTTGTTGCAAATGCTTCCTAAACGGTTACGGGAGGTGAACGAACGTGCTTTTCGCTTGGGGAGCGAAGTTATGCAAAACTGAATAATTTACCTTGGAGCGCAAATTTCTAATTAGTTTGGTTGAGTTTAGTTTGAGACCGGTAAACATGTTTACCGGTGAGAGGAGGCAGTTGAGATTGATTAATAAGGCAGTTTTACCGGAATTACACGACTTACATAATGTGGAATATCTTCGGATGCGGCCAGCGGAGTCCCAGGAATATTTAGAACGAAAGTTTCGTGATTTACTGGAAAGAGTATCTAAAAACAGTCCGTTCTACCAAAAGAAATTTAGTGAATGTGGTTTTGAGGTGGTTTCTTTCGGTGGAGTTGCTGATATCGGACGATTACCGTTTACCACTAAAGAAGAGTTGCGGCAGGCATATCCTTTAGGAATCCAGGCGGTACCCGATCGGGAAATAGTTCGAATCCATTCATCTTCCGGGACTACCGGCAAACCGGTAATTATCCCTTATACCCGGCAGGATGTTTACAATTGGTCGGTAATGTTTGCCCGCTGTTATGCTTATGCCGGAGTTACACCGGAGGACCGGGTGCAAATTACTCCCGGATACGGGTTATGGACCGCCGGAATTGGCTTTCAGGCCGGAGTAGAGCGGTTGGGCGCAATGGCGATTCCGACCGGTCCCGGCAATACCGAAAAACAATTGCAGCTGATGGTTGATTTGAAAGCTACCGTCCTTTGCAGCACTTCTTCCTATGCACTGTTATTAGCGGAGGAGATTCAAAAGCGCCACTTGCGGAAGGAGATCCATCTTAAAACCGGAATTATCGGTTCGGAACGCTGGGGCGATAAGATGCGCTCCCGCATTGAACAGGAATTGGGTATTGAAAGTTTTGATATCTACGGCTTAACTGAAATTTACGGGCCGGGGATCGGAATTGACTGTAAGTTTCACCGGGGGATGCACTACTGGTCAGACCATCTTTACTTTGAGATTATCGACCCGTTAACCGGTACAGTACTGCCT
>DATCLA010000173.1:0-14660 GCA_036564195.1 Bacillota bacterium | reverse complement strand
TGACCGGCTTTGGATAATACCAGCGTAATCGCTGCTGTTGTCGTTGTCTTACCATGGTCCACGTGACCGATGGTCCCAATGTTTACGTGCGGTTTGGTCCGCTCAAACTTCTGTTTTGCCATAGTATTTTTGTTCCTCCTTTAAAGACAATAATTTTTCGTTATTTAACCCGCATGACCTATTTGGCTTTTTCAATAATATTGTCAGCGATATTTTTGGGAACTTCAGCATAGTGTGAGAAGAACATTGAATAAGTCGCTCTTCCCTGTGAAATCGAACGTATCGCCGTGGCATAACCAAACATCTCGGAAAGCGGAGCATGGCCGTGGATGACCTGGGCACCGGCACGGGATTCCATCCCCTCAATCCGTCCTCGCCGCGAGTTAAAATCACCCATAATATCACCCAGATACTCTTCAGGGGTAGTGATCTCTACTCGCATAATGGGTTCCAGCAATACCGGATTCGCTTTTTTAGCCCCTTCTTTTAAAGCTATTGAACCCGCAACCTTAAAAGCCATTTCCGAAGAGTCAACTTCATGATATGAACCGTCAAAAATCGTGACTTTCATATCAACCATGGGATACCCAGCTAAAACTCCATTCTGCATCGCTTCTTTGACACCGGCCTCAACCGGGGGAATATATTCTTTGGGAACAACCCCACCCACGATTTTATTTTCAAACTGGAAGCCGGCTCCGGGTTCCAACGGTTCCAACTCCAGCCAGACATGGCCGTATTGTCCCCGACCGCCGGACTGCCGGACAAACTTGCCTTCGCTCTTAACCGAGCTGCGAATGGTCTCTCTGTAAGCAACTTGAGGTTTACCGACGTTTGCTTCCACTTTAAACTCACGTAATAAACGGTCGACAATTATTTCCAAATGAAGTTCTCCCATGCCGGAAATGATGGTCTGGCCGGTTTCATTGTCGGTACGTACCCGAAAGGTCGGATCTTCCTCTGCTAAGCGTGCCAAGGACAATCCCAGTTTATCCTGATCCGCTTTGGTTTTTGGTTCAATAGCAATATCGATCACCGGATCGGGAAATTCCATCGACTCTAAAACAATTGGATTTTTTTCATCACAGAGAGTATCCCCGGTGGTGGTATCTTTTAAGCCAACTACTGCGGCAATCTCGCCGGCTGCAACCTGGGCAACTTCTTCCCTATGATTAGCATGCATCTTTAAAAGACGGCTTACGCGTTCCCGTTTGTTCTTATTCGAATTTAGTACATATGAACCAGTTTTTAACGTCCCGGAATAGACGCGGAAAAACGCCAGTTTCCCAACGAAAGGATCTGCCATAATCTTAAAAGCCAACGCAGCAAACGGTTCGGCATCATCTGGTTTACGACTGATTTCAGCGCCACCAGTCATAGCAAAGCCTTTTACCGGCGGCAGATCCAGCGGTGATGGTAAGAAGTGGACTACCGCGTCTAAAAGTAATTGGATACCCTTGTTTTTAAATGCCGACCCGCAGGTTACCGGAGTAACTTTGTTACTTAACGTTGCCTTCCGCATTGCGGCTATAATCTCTTCTTGGGTTAATTCTCCCCCTTCAAGATACTTAACCATAATTGCTTCATCATATTCCACGACTGCTTCAATCATCCGGGTCCGGTAATCTGCAACTATTTCCCGAAGATCGTCCGGAATTTCCTCAGTAGCTGTATGGGTCCCCAAATCATCTGTATAATAGATTGCCTTTTGAGTAATTAAATCGATTACTCCTTGAAATTTGTCTTCAGCGCCGATTGGCAACTGAATCGGAACCGGATTGGCTCCCAAACGGGTTCGGATCATCTCCACCCCGCGGAAGAAATCTGCCCCGACCCGGTCCATTTTGTTAATGAAAGCAATCCGAGGCACCCCATATTTATCAGCCTGACGCCAGACCGTCTCCGATTGGGGCTCAACGCCGCCAACTGAACAAAAGATTGCTACCGCGCCATCTAAGACTCGTAAAGAACGTTCCACTTCTACTGTAAAGTCCACGTGCCCGGGCGTGTCGATAATATTAATACAATGACCCGCCCATTCACAAGTAGTGGCAGCAGAAGTTATCGTAATTCCCCGCTCCTGCTCCTGTACCATCCAGTCCATAGTGGCTGATCCATCGTGGGTTTCACCCAAACGATGTACTTTACCCGTGTAAAACAATATACGCTCAGTTGTTGTTGTTTTACCCGCATCGATATGAGCCATAATTCCAATATTTCTTACTTTTTCTAACGGATATTTTCTAGCCAATGTTACCTCCACAATAACCCAAATACCCCTTTAAAAATGAACAACTTTAAAAACAGTGCAGCAACTAACTTACCAACGATAATGAGCAAATGCTTTATTGGCTTCAGCCATTTTATGAGTATCTTCTTTCTTTTTAATCGAATTCCCCACACCTTGATAAGCATCTAACAGCTCTGCTGCTAATTTTTCTTTCATAGTCTTTTCACCGGTACGGGCATTAGCATAATTAACCAGCCACCGGATTGCCAAGGCTAAGCGGCGTTCCGGCCGTACCTCCACAGGTACCTGGTAAGTAGCACCACCAACCCGGCGCGGTTTGACTTCCAATACCGGCATGACATTCTTCAGTGCGGTCTGGAAAACTTCCATCGGATCTTTACCCGATTTCTCGGCAATAATCTCCATGGCATTATAAAAAATTGATTCGGCAATCCCCTTTTTACCACTAAGCATCAGACGGTTGATAAATTGGGTGACCTGTTTATTACCATAAATCGGGTCTGCCAAAAGTTCTCGCTTTGAAACAAAACCGCGACGCGGCATTTAAATCTCCCTCCTTACTTCTTCTTAGCGGCGCCGGCCTTCGGCCTTTTCGCACCATATTTGGATCTGGCCTGTTTACGGTTTTGGACACCGGCAGTATCTAAAGTTCCCCTAATGATATGGTAACGAACTCCAGGAAGGTCTTTAACCCGGCCGCCTCTAATCAATACAACCGAATGTTCTTGAAGGTTATGTCCCTCACCAGGTATATACGCAGTTACTTCCATCCGGTTAGTTAACCTGACCCGTGCGACTTTCCGCAAAGCAGAATTGGGCTTTTTCGGAGTAACAGTTGATACCCTCGTACAAACCCCTCTTTTTTGTGGACTCCCATCGGTTTTGATCATTTGCTCTTTATTGACATTGTAAGACCAACCCAAGGCAGGTGCATTACTTTTTTTGGTAACAGTAGCCCGCCCATGTTTGATTAATTGACTAATCGTCGGCAAACAGCCCACCTCCTTCCTAAGTTGTTAACTCATAAATTGTTTCGGCAAAGCAACAACAGCGGCACCAACTTCAATCTGACAAATTTGGCCAAGTTCACCTTGGTTACAATTGAGTTTAACTAAAGGAACCTGATACTCACGGCAGGCAGTGGTTACCTTTCGCCAAACATGTTCATCTACGTCGTTAGCAATATATACCTTGGCGATTTTGCCTTGTTGCAAAGCTCGAAGTGTTTGTTTTAAACCCACAATCTTATCTTTAATATCCTTAATCTGCTGCATCAATTAACCCCCTTCTTCAAAACAGCCTAGAGTATGAAAAAGAGGCTAAAATCAGGCACTTGTAAAGTTTATCACTAAACTATCCAAGTGTCAAGCAGAAATTCTGATTTGACCTGCAGTCAATCTACGGTAATCTTAAGATTGCGGTAACGGGACATCCCGGTACCGGCCGGAATCAATTTTCCGATGATTACATTTTCTTTCAGACCCAGTAACGGATCAACTTTTCCTTTAATCGATGCCTCAGTTAATACCCGCGTGGTCTCTTGGAACGAGGCGGCCGACAGAAAACTGTCAGTTGCTAATGAAGCTTTAGTGATTCCCAGTAGAACCGGACGGGCTACCGCCGGCTCACCGCCTTCAGCTTCCACTCGGCGATTTTCATCTTCCAGCTCAAAGAGATCGACCAACCCACCGGGCAATAAATCGGTATCCCCCGCCGTTTCAACCCGCCGTTTCCGCAGCATTTGACGGACTACAACCTCAATATGCTTATCATTAATCCAAACTCCCTGGGAACGATAGACGCTTTGAACTTCCTGCACCAAATACTTTTGGACTCCATGAATTCCTTTAACCTTCAGGATATCATGGGGATTGGCCGAACCTTCGGTCAACAAATCTCCCGCTGCGACTACGCTACCGTCTTTAACCCGCATCCGGGAGCCGAAAGGTACCTGATATGATTTTTCCTCACCGGACTCAGCGGTTACCGTAACCTTGCGAACCCCTTTAACTTCTGTAATTCGACAAACCCCGCCGATTTCAGTCACAATTGCCTGCCCTTTGGGCTTCCTGGCTTCAAACAATTCTTCGACCCGGGGCAAACCCTGAGTAATATCGTCTCCGGCAACACCGCCGGTATGGAAAGTTCTCATGGTTAACTGGGTCCCCGGTTCACCGATGGACTGTGCGGCGATAATTCCGACCGCTTCCCCGACATCAACCATTTGACCCGTGGCTAAATTACGTCCATAACATTTAATGCATACACCGTAACGGCTGCGGCAGGTCAGTACCGAACGAATCATGACCTCTTTAATACCGGCTTCTACAATTCGATCGGCAATAGCTTCATCAATCTCTTGGTTAGCTCTGACCAATAATTCCTTGGTTTCGGGATGATAGACATCTTCCGCAGCCAACCGGCCGACAATTCTTTCCCGGAGATTTTCAATCTCTTCATTACCTTCGACAATCGAGCCAACCATGATTCCTTCAGTAGTACCGCAATCTTCCTCCCGAACAATTACATCCTGGGAAACATCAACTAAGCGGCGGGTCAAATAACCCGAGTCCGCAGTACGGAGAGCGGTATCCGCCAAACCTTTCCGGGCTCCATGAGTCGAGATAAAAAATTCCAATACCGTCAAGCCTTCACGGAAATTAGCGCGAATCGGTAAGTCGATAATCCGACCGGAAGGGTCAGACATCAAACCACGCATCCCCGCTAATTGCGATAACTGTGAGGGATTACCGCGTGCTCCGGAGATTGACATCATATAAACCGGATTAGTTACTTTATCCATTGTCTTGGTTAAGGCCGCAGAGACTTGGTCCTTTGCTTTTGACCAAATATCAATAAACATTTGGTAGCGTTCTTCACCGGTGATCAAACCGCGGCGAAACTGCTCTTCAACCTGTTCAACCTGTTTTTCAGCATTAGCCAGAATTGTTTTCTTCTCTTCCGGAACCTTAATATCAGAGACTGCAATGGTAGTACCGGACTGAGTCGCAAAACGGAAGCCAATCTGTTTAATCTGGTCGAGAATCTCCGCAGTTTTAGCTACACCGTGGCTATGGGCACAACGTCCCACCAGTTCACCAAGTTTGGTTTTGCCAATCACACAGTTGGTAATCTGGAAGTTGGCCACCGGGTCCGGATCCAAATCCAATTTGACACTATCATTCAAGATTACCCGCCCCGGAGTGGTATCGATATATTTCCCGTTCAACCTGAGCTTAATCTTTGCATGGAGTTCAACTACTCCGTTATCATACGCGGAGATAACTTCAGCGCTGTCGCCAAAGACTTTTCCTTCACCTCGGCACCCGTCGCGCTCCAGAGTCAGATAATAGCAACCCAAAACCATATCCTGGGTTGGTGTGGCAATCGGACGGCCATTGGCCGGCGAGAGAATATTATGGGCGGAAAGCATTAAAACCCGTGCTTCGGTCTGAGCTTCAGTAGACAGCGGTACATGTACCGCCATCTGGTCGCCGTCAAAGTCCGCATTATAGGCCGTACAGACCAACGGATGAATCTGGATGGCTTTTCCTTCCACCAAGACGGGTTCAAAGGCCTGAATTCCCAAGCGGTGCAGAGTCGGAGCCCGGTTCAGCATCACCGGATGTTCCTGAATAACTTCCTCCAGTACATCCCAAACCTCGGTTTTAACTCTTTCAACCATCCGCTTGGCACTCTTGATATTATGGACATACCCCTTATCCACCAAACGTTTCATCACGAAGGGTTTAAAGAGTTCCAACGCCATTTCCTTCGGTAAGCCACATTGATGTAATTTCAGGCTCGGGCCGACCACAATTACCGAACGTCCCGAATAGTCAACCCGTTTACCCAGTAAATTTTGGCGGAACCGGCCTTGTTTCCCTTTAAGCATGTCACTTAAGGACTTCAAAGGACGATTGCCCGGTCCGGTGACGGGCCGACCACGCCGCCCGTTATCAATTAAGGCATCGACCGCTTCCTGGAGCATCCGTTTTTCGTTGCGGACAATAATATCCGGCGCACCCAACTCCAACAGCCGCTTCAGCCGGTTATTACGGTTAATTACCCGCCGATAAAGGTCATTCAAATCGGAAGTTGCGAAACGGCCGCCATCAAGCTGAACCATCGGTCGTAATTCCGGCGGAATTACCGGAATTACATCCATAATCATCCATTCCGGACGGCTATTCGATTTCCGGAAGGCTTCGACCACTTCCAAACGGCGAATGGCACGCACCCGGCGTTGCCCGCTCACTTCCTTAATCTCTTTTTTCAATTCGGCAGCCATTTTTTCCAGGTCAATCTCTTCCAGCAAGGCTTTGATAGCCTCAGCACCCATCAAAGCCTTAAAGCTCTGACCGTATTTTTCCCGGGCTTCACGGTATTCGTTCTCCGACAGTAACTGCTTTTTCGTTAATGGAGTATTAGCAGGATCAATCACTATATAGGAAGCAAAGTATAACACTTTTTCCAAATGCCGTGGCGAAATATCAAGTAACAAACCCATCCGGCTGGGAATCCCTTTAAAGTACCAGATATGCGATACCGGAGCAGCCAACTCAATATGGCCTAAACGCTCCCGCCGCACTTTGGAACGGGTTACCTCAACACCGCAGCGATCACAGATAATCCCTTTATAACGAACCCGTTTGTATTTTCCGCAATGACACTCCCAATCCCGTTGTGGGCCGAAGATTTTTTCACAGAATAAGCCTTCCCGTTCCGGTTTTAGAGTACGATAATTAATAGTTTCCGGTTTTTTAACCTCTCCGCTTGACCAGGCTCTAATCTGTTCTGGAGACGCTAATCCGATTTTCAAAGCATCAAAATTGTTGGCATCCAGCAAAGGAATTCCCTCCTTAAAATCGGTACCGTTGCCTAAACTTGCTCAGGCTTTATCAGGCAGATCATCATTAAAATCAACTTCTTCTAAATAATCCTCTTCCTCTTCAATTTCGAAGTTTTCCTCTTCTTCCTCTTCTTCTTGCTCTTCTTCTATGTCTACTTTGGCAGCCTCGTCATAAACCGGCGCTTCTCCGGCGGTGGTTTCAATGTCCAGGCCAAGTTCTTTAGCCATCTCTTTTACGTCGTCATCATCTTCTTTAATCTGCACTTCCTCGGATTCTTCACTAAGCACCTTTACATCCAGGCCTAAACTTTGCAGTTCTTTAATTAGAACTTTAAATGACTCCGGAACTCCGGGCTCCGGAATATTCTCACCTTTGACGATGGCCTCATAGGTTTTAACCCGGCCGACTACATCGTCGGATTTCACCGTTAACAGTTCCTGCAAGGTATAGGCAGCACCGTAGGCTTCCAAAGCCCAAACCTCCATCTCGCCGAAACGCTGGCCTCCAAATTGCGCTTTGCCTCCCAACGGTTGTTGGGTAACCAAAGAATAAGGTCCGGTGGAACGGGCATGCATCTTATCGTCAACCAAATGGGCTAATTTTAACATATAGACATACCCTACGGTAACCGGGTTATCAAACGGTTCCCCGGTCCGTCCGTCATATAGGATGGTCTTCCCATTTTCCGGCAGTCCGGCTTTTTTCAAACACTCCACGATGTCATTTTCATTAGCGCCACCGAATACCGGAGTTGCGATATGAATTCCTAATTCATGTGCAGCCCATCCTAGATGTGTCTCTAAAACCTGTCCAATATTCATCCGAGAGGGAACTCCCAGTGGATTAAGGATAATCTCGACCGGGGTGCCGTCAGGCATAAACGGCATATCTTCAATGGGAAGGATCTTGGATATCACACCCTTATTACCGTGACGGCCGGCCATCTTATCGCCTTCGGAAATCTTCCGTTTTTGGGCTATATAAACGCGTACTAAACGGTTGACACCCGGGGCCAGCTCATCACCGTTCTCACGGGTAAAAACTTTAACATCCACAATTCTTCCCGACTCACCATGAGGGACCCGTAAGGAGGTATCCCGGACTTCTCGGGCTTTTTCACCAAAAATCGCCCGTAACAGCCGTTCTTCCGCAGTTAATTCTGTCTCGCCCTTGGGAGTAACTTTACCGACCAGAATATCGCCAGGACCAACTTCGGCGCCAATCCGGATAATCCCATGTTCATCAAGGTCATCTAAAGCTCCCTCTCCTACATTAGGAATATCCCGGGTAATCTCTTCCGCGCCAAGTTTGGTATCCCTGGCTTCAGCCTCATACTCCTCAATATGAATAGAAGTGAATACGTCGTCTATAACCAGCTTCTCACTGAGGAGAATTGCATCTTCATAGTTATAACCCTCCCAGGGCATAAAAGCGACTAATACATTGCGTCCCAAACCCAATTCGCCATGATCGGTTGAAGGGCCGTCGGCAATCACCTCCCCCGCCTCAACCAGTTGGCCTTCCCGGACAATCGGTTTATGGTTAAAACAAGTACCCTGATTGGAACGCTTAAATTTTAACAGCTTATAGATGTCAATACCGTGATCAGTAGCAATCCGGATTTCGTTACCGGCCACCTTTTGGACAACTCCTTTATTCTTAGCCAGAACCACCACTCCGGAATCAACGGCAGCCTTATATTCCATTCCCGTTCCGACCAACGGTGCATCGGTTTTCAGTAAAGGAACGGCTTGACGCTGCATATTCGAACCCATCAACGCCCGGTTAGCATCATCATTCTCTAAAAACGGAATTAAAGCAGTGGCAATACTGACCAGTTGCTTGGGGGAAACGTCCATTAAGTTAACTTGATTACTGGGCACTTCACGGATGTCTTCACGGTGCCTAACCGAAACCCGGCTATTAATAAATTCACGACTCTCAGGATCAAAAGGTTCATTGGCCTGTGCTATAATAAACCGGTCTTCCTCATCGGCAGTGAGGTAAACAATTTCATCGGTAACTTTGCCGTCGATCACGCGGCGATAGGGCGTTTCGATAAACCCGAATTCATTGATCCGGGCATAGGTCGTTAAAGAACCGATTAAACCGATGTTGGGACCCTCCGGGGTCTCAATCGGACACATCCGACCGTAATGCGAATGGTGTACGTCACGTACTTCAAACCCGGCCCGCTCCCGGGATAAACCACCCGGACCCAGTGCCGAGAGACGCCGTTTATGAGTTAACTCCGCCAAAGGGTTGGTTTGGTCCATAAATTGCGATAATTGGCTGGAACCGAAAAATTCCTTTATCGAGGCAACCACCGGACGAATATTGATTAAAGCCTGAGGTGTAATCACATCAATATCCTGAATGGTCATACGCTCACGGACTACCCGCTCCATCCGGGAAAGGCCAATTCGGAATTGATTCTGCAAAAGTTCACCAACTGATTTTAATCTCCGGTTACCCAGATGGTCGATGTCGTCGGTTTCACCATTGCCATCCAGCAAATTTAAGAGGTACTGGACAACCAACGCCACATCATTCTTGGTTAGAATTTTTAAAACATCAAATCCCGGGACTTCGTTGCCAGTAGCATCAACTTTCAAATTTACATCTTTAATTAAGGGATCCTTTGACAACCTTTTATTGATTTTATAACGGCCCACCGCTGCCAAGTCATAGCGCTTCGGATCGAAGAATAAACTTTCAAAGAGCGAACGGGCGCTCTCAACTGTAGGAGGTTCACCAGGCCGCAGCCGTTTATAAATTTCAACTAACGCTTCTTCTTCGTTTTGAGTATTATCACGTTCTAAAGTATTCTTAATACTTTCATGGTTGTTAAAAAGATCATTCAACTCATAGTTATTCCCCAACCCCAAAGCCTTCAACAGGATCGTTACCGGCACTTTACGGGTCCGGTCAATCCGGACATATAAAACATCGTTGGCGTCAAACTCAAATTCCAGCCAGGCGCCCCGGTTAGGGATAATACTGGCCGAATAGAGATATTTACCGGTGGTATCCTGAGTCTTACCAAAATAAACCCCCGGCGAACGCACTAATTGGCTGACAATTACCCGTTCTGCGCCATTAATAACGAAGGTACCTTTTTCTGTCATTAACGGGAAATCACCCATGAAGACTTCCTGTTCCTTAACTTCACCGGTTTCTTTATTAATCAACCTGGTCTTAACTCGAAGCGGAGCCGCAAAAGTTGCGTCTCTTTCTTTACATTCTTCCACTGGATACTTGGGTTCGCCTAGCGCATAATCAATAAACTCCAGTACCAGGTTACCGGTGAAGTCCTGAATTGGTGAGATATCACGAAACATCTCCCGCAAACCTTCATCTAAAAACCATTGATAAGATTTTTGCTGAATCTCTATGAGGTTTGGGATATCCAAAATCTCCTCGGTCTTGCCGAAAGTCACCCGTTTTCGTTGTCCGCTTTTGAAAGCCTGCAAGCCACTCACCTCTTCAGAAAATTTGAATTTACTGCCAATATCTAAAACAGATAAAAGCAAGGTAACATAGTTAGCCTCGCTTATGGGTGATAATTATAGGGATATTAGCGCTAATTTAAAAATATTAAGCCCTCATCCGTTAAATAATTTTGAAAAAATTTGCATTATTTATTCAGCAGAATTAAATAATATCATAGTCAGCTGATGATGTCAACAACGAAATTAAAAGAGACTGAATTTTTTCAGTCTCTTTATTTCTGTTCAACCTCAAGAAGTATATTACTTACAGCGAACCAAGCAGGAAACAACTACTTCAGCTCGACAGTGGCGCCGACTTCTTCTAGTTTGGTCTTGATGGCTTCGGCATCGGCCTTGGAAATACCTTCTTTAACTGGTTTCGGAGCTTGGTCAACCAGGTCTTTGGCTTCTTTCAAACCTAAGCCGGTAATTTCACGGACCACTTTAATAACCTGAATCTTCTGAGCACCGACAGCGGTTAAAACCACATCAAATTCGGTTTTTTCTTCAGCAGCCGGAGCAGCAGCAGCTCCAGCTGCCGGAGCGGCGGCAACCGCAACCGGAGCAGCGGCTGATACCCCAAATTCCTCCTCAAAAGCTTTAACCAGCTCATTTAATTCTAAAACAGTCATCCCTTTAACAATTTCCAATACTTCATTAACTTTGGACATTTAAAGTTCCTCCTTATTAATTAGATCGCTTTTTAAAAATTCACTCATTCACCGGCTTTTTGTTTGCGGACTGCCTCAACCGCATAGGCAAAATTGCGTAACGGGCCGGACAAAACCGTTACCAAACCACGGACCGGGGCCTGGAACATACTGGCCAATTTGCCAAGCAGCACTTCGCGTGGGGGCAAGCTGGCCAAACTCTTAACCGCTTCCACGTCGATTACCTTTCCATCCAACACGCCAGCTTTTAGTTCCAGTTTTTTATGATCCTTAGCAAAATCTGCTAAGATTTTCGCCGGAGCAACATGGTCATGGTAACTAAAAGCTAAAGCAGTAGGTCCGGAAAGATATTGGTCCAAACCTTCAATATTAGCAGCTTTGGCAGCCCGGCTGGTCATGGTGTTTTTCAGTACTTTGTAATCAATCCCAGCTTCACGCATTTTTTTGCGCAACTCGGTGACTTCTACAACGTTCAAACCACGATAATCGGCTAAAACAACGGTTTTCGAAGCTTCAAATTTCTGTTTAATCTCAGCCACTACTGCCTCTTTTTCAGCTCTTGCCATCAAGTGCACCTCCTTTTTAACATTCATTCATACGTTGCAAAAAACAAAATCCATAAAAAAGACCTCCATAGCAAACTGGAGGTCTTCAGCAACCACAAAACTAAGTCTCTTCCAGCCTCGGTAGGCGGGTTAACCATTATGTCAAAAATGACACCTACTGTCTATGGCACAAAATACTATTTATTATTCAGCTTTTCGGTAAAGATTCAAGCGGCTTCTTACGTGGTTACCCGGATTCCCGGGCCCATGGTGGAAGACAGGACTACACTTTTAATATAGGTACCCTTAGCCGCAGCCGGTTTGGCTTTAATAATTACATCCATTAATGTTCGGAAATTTTCCAATAGTTTATCGGCGTCAAAAGATACTTTTCCGATGGGAACATGGATAATACTGGTTTTATCAACCCGGTACTCTACTTTACCGGCTTTAATCTCCTTAATTGCCTTGGTTACATCCATCGTTACCGTACCGGTCTTAGGGTTAGGCATTAAACCCTTCGGGCCAAGGATTTTACCTAATTTACCAACACTACCCATCATATCAGGAGTAGCGACGGCGACGTCAAAATTGATCACACCTTTTTGAACCTCGGCAATTAATTCATCGGCGCCGACCAGATCAGCACCGGCTTCTTCAGCTTCTTTTGCCTTTTCGCCTTTAGCAAAAACCGCTACCCGCACTGTCCGTCCGGTACCATAAGGCAACACTACCGCACCGCGAATCTGCTGATCGGCGCGCCGGGGATCAACCCCTAAACGAATTGAAACTTCAACAGTTTCATCAAACTTACCTTTAGGCATTTCTTTAAGCAAGGCTAAAGCAGCCGCCGGCTCATAAACTTTGGCTTTTTCAATCATCTTCAGAGATTCATTATATCTCTTACCATGTTTTGGCATTTATAATTCCTCCTTTGTGGTTTTAACGGAAAAAGCTTTCCTCCCACGCTCCGCAAAACCGCTTTATTCTTCAATGGTAATACCCATGCTGCGGGCAGTACCGGCAACCATACTCATTGCTGCTTCCACACTGCCAGCATTAAGGTCTGCCATTTTCAATTCAGCGATCTCCCGGACTTTTGCTTTACTGATGGTTCCAACTTTATCACGCTGCGGTACCCCGGAACCTTTTTCAATTCCCAACGCTTTTTTCAGCAACACCGGAACTGGCGGCGTCTTGCAAACAAAGGTAAATGAACGGTCTTCATATACCGTAATTACTACCGGAATAATCATTCCCGCCTGCTTAGCGGTGCGTTCATTAAAGCTTTTACAAAATTCCATAATATTAACGCCGTGTTGTCCCAGGGCAGGGCCTACCGGCGGGGCCGGGTTTGCTTTACCAGCCGGCACTTGTAGTTTAATCATACCCGTAATTTTTTTAGCCATTGCCCTTCACCTCCTCAATTTTAAGATGTGGTCTTAACGGGTTTGGTCCCTCCCACTTTCCAACTTAATCAGGAAAGTCTCTCTATTTGGTGATAATCAAGCTCTACCGGAGTTTCTCTGCCAAACATCGAAACTATTACTCTAATCTTTCCTTTTTCAGGATTGATATCTTCAATAATTCCGGAAAAATTCTCAAAAGGTCCCCGGATTACTTTGACCGTCTCGCCAATTTCAAAATCCAATTTAGTCTTGGGTTCTTCCAACCCCATCTGATGTAAGATCAGTTGCATCTCACGTTCCTGAAGCGGAATTGGTTTGGAGCCTGATCCGACAAACCCGGTCACTCCGGGAGTATTCCGTACCACATACCAGGAGTCGTCAGTTAAAATCATTTCTACAATGACATAGCCGGGGAAAATCTTTTTCTTAATCACCTTGCGTTTACCGTCACGTATTTCCAACTCTTCCTCAGTAGGAACTAAGATCCGGAAGATTTTATCCTCCATCGCCATTGACTCCACCCGGCGCTCCAGGTTTGCCTTTACTTTGTTTTCATATCCTGAATAGGTATGAATTACATACCAATTCTTTTCCATTCTCTTACCTCTCTAGCGGTAGAATCCCATAAATTTAAAGAGAAATGTTAGACTCCAATCCCAAACCGAGATAATAAATGCGATCACCAGAACCGTAGCTATAACAACAATCGTATAAGTAGTCAGCTCTTTGCGGTTAGGCCAATTAACTTTCCTTAATTCAGCCATAACATTGCGAAAAAAACGGCTGATTCCCTGTTGAGAAACTTCCTTCTCTTTCTTGGTGGGTTGCATCTTTCCTCACCCCTCTATGGCTATCTGGTTTCTTTATGGTTCGTCTCTTTTTTGCAAAACTTACAATACTTCATCAATTCGATCCGTTCCGGGTTATTCTTCTTGTTTTTACTGGTCCGGTAATTGCGATTTTTACATTCAGAGCAGGCTAAAGTAATTCCTTCGCGCACAGCCGCCTCCACCTCCTCTAACACCTCTAGCTCGATTTACAAAAAAAGTGAAAAAAATAAAGACCCTACGGGTCAATTCATTTACCCAATCAAATTTATCATATTTATTTTTGAGTGTCAAGCAAAATTTAAACATCAAAATTAACAATCAAAGTAAAAATAGGAAGTGAGAAGCAGGAGACTGGAACGGCTATCAATTTTACTGGCTTTCCAATTTCAAACTTCACACTTCCATAATCGCGACAGACTCTTGCGGAACATTTATATTTTTCGGTTAAATCCCTTTCCAGGTTGTAAACCTTACTCAATCACCTTAGTTACCACGCCGGAACCGACGGTATGACCGCCTTCTCTAATGGCAAACCGTAACTTCTCTTCCATGGCAATCGGCGCGATTAACTCTATTGTCATCCTGATGTTGTCACCAGGCATTACCATCT
>DATCLA010000172.1:0-8818 GCA_036564195.1 Bacillota bacterium | reverse complement strand
ATTTACATCGACCCTTATAAACTGCCCGACTCCGCGCCTGACGCCGATTTAATCTTTATTACCCATGAGCACTTCGACCATTTCTCCGCAGAAGATCTGGCCAAAATCAGTAAGCCTGATACTACTGTGGTCGTCCCGGAAAGCATGGCACCGCAATGCGCAACTACAGGTATTGCCACCGTTGTCCCGGTGCTTCCCGGAAAAGAGTACCAAGTGAACGGAATCTGCTTCAGGACGGTTGCTGCTTATAATATTAATAAACAGTTTCATCCCAAAACCAACAACTGGGTCGGTTATCTGATCCAACTGAACAATAACTGGTATTACCATGCCGGAGACACTGATCTGGTCCCTGAAATGAGTCAGGTCAAGGCGGATGTTGCCTTTCTCCCGGTTGGCGGTACTTATACGACTACCGCGGAGGAAGCAGCCCAGGCGGCCGCAATCATCAAACCGGCTGTCGCGGTTCCGATCCATTTCGGTAGCGTCGTTGGTTCAGTTGAAGATGCCCAACGCTTTGTTAAACTACTCAAAACCAAGGTACATGGGGTTATTCTACTTAAAAATTAGTTTTTCCGGGTAATTACTTAAGCGAATCGGAGGCTACTCATTATTGGGATAGCCGCCTCCCATAGCACCGTAAGTGCTGGCTTGAGATACGAATCCGCCAAAGTTTACCCGCTACTTTGCACTCCGGCAGACCGGCTACTCAAGTAATGAATAGCCTCTTGTTTTAAAGTTACTTAATGTTAATGACTACTCCCTTGGTGATCGCCACCAGAATTTGGGGTGTAAGTTTAAAGACAGCATGGGGAGTCCCGGCGGCAGCCCAGATCTCTTCGTATTGCATTAAGTCCTGATCAATGTAAGTAGCAATTGTCTTTCTAAGCCCAACAGGCGGTACTCCGCCGATGGCGAAACCGGTATGTTCTAACACAAAGTCGGCATCAGCCTTTTGCAATTTCTCCTTGATCTGCTCCTGAACGGCTTGTTCATTAACCCTATTTATCCCGCTGGCCATGATTAAGATTGGTTGTTGTGAAGTTTTGCCCTTAAAGATTAAAGCCTTGGCAATTTGAGCAACCGTACAACCTATGGCGTCCGCTGCTTCCTGTGCGGTGCGGGTAGAATCGGGTAATTCCACTACCTGAAGGCCCAAACCGAACTCGTCAAGGGCGTTCTGAACTTTTTGGGCGCTTTTCTTTAAAATTTTGGGCATAAGCAAATACCCCCTTCACTTACCTACGATAGATGAATTTTACGACCGTCAAGAGCATTTTGAATTAACCCTTGCAACAATTATCAGTCATGCGTATTTTTAGTACAGCTACCATTAGTTATGCGAAAAATGAGTTAGGTTAAACAAAGAAAGGAGCTATTGCTCCAGCTAATCATCGCATTAGGCGTACGGGTAACTAACTTTTTCTCGTTCTTATTCTGCACACCGTACGTACAGTTTGGTACTTAATTTCTTAAAGTCAGGGAGTAACCGTCATAATCTTCCGGGCAATCTCCGGATAGGCGGCCACAAAACGCAGTTCCTGTTTGGTTAAAGGTTTTTGCGTGTGGACATTGGCATACCTTACCAGATCCAGAATGCGTCTGGCTTCCGCTTCATCCTTAAACTCGATCTCCATTTTTTCATAGACATTACGAAATCCCTTAATACCGCTGTATTCCCCGGTGGTAATCATCCGTCCGGTTTCAATCAATTCCGGCTCACCACGGCCCAATTCCTCATAATCAAATAATTCGTAATTTTTACGGTCCTTTAAAGCCCCGTCGGCATGAATGCCAGATTCATGGGCAAAAGCATTTTTACCGACACCAACCTGATTAATGGGGATCGGTACCCCAAATGCATAAGAAGTATATTTTGCAATCTGCCAGCTCTTGGAGAGGTCAATCCTGCTGTCGAGTTTATATTTACCGGCAAACCCGCTGGATTTCAGGATTGCCAAAATAGTCGAGACCAGATCGGAATTCCCGGCCCGTTCACCCATACCATTGATTGTAGTATTAATATAAGCGTCAACCCCACCGTCAATTGCTCCTTTAGCTCCTGCTACCGAACAGGCCACTACCATCCCCAAATCATTATGACAATGCAGTTCAATGTCGATCTTCACTGCTTCCGCAATTTTCTTAATCCGCTCGTAAATTGTAAAGGGATCATCATAGCCCAACGTATCACAATATCGGAACCGGTCGGCTCCAGCTGCTTTCGCCTGGCCGGCAAATTCAATTAAAAACTCCAGATCGGTCCGGGAAGCATCTTCGGCATTAACTCCAATGCTTTGAATACCCAATTCTTTTGCTAATTTCACCGCTTCAAGCATATCTCGAGTTACATCTTCTTTAGTCCGTTTACCGGCGAATTTATGCTCAATCAGTTGTTTTGAGGTTGATGCAGAAATATTAAGGTGCTTTAAACCCGGAACCATTTGCATCGCTAATTTGACATCGGTGGGAATTGCTCTCACCCAACCGCTTAACCGGATCGGGTTTAACACGCCCAGCTGCGCCAGTTCCAAATTGGCATTGAGATAATTGGTCTCATGCCGGGTGGTTGGAAAACCAAACTCGCTTTGAAACACACCCATCTCATTTAACATCATGTTGATAATGGTCTTTTCTAACTTTGCCAACCCCAATCGGGAGGTTTGGACCCCGTCCCGGTTGGTAACGTCAATAATTCGGATTACATTTTCCATCTTTTTCACGCCCCAATTTCCTTTATAATAAATATTCTTAATGATACCATATATATACGTATATAAAATAACTTAAAACATACTATTAGTCAATATAAAAATGGTATGAGTACTGTATACTTGGTAACTCCTCGACTCATACCATTTACTTATCGGGAAATAATCGGCTTTTACCCAAACTGCTATTTCCGTATAATTATAATTAGTTGATTTAATTTATTCATCACAAAGACTATTCAATCAATTGCTATTCTTCGATCTCGAAATCCTTCCAGATAGCCTTGGGCAGCTCCCGTTTTATAACTCTTTTAATTTCTTGATATAGTTTTTCCATCACCGCTACCTGCCTTTCCATTTCTGCAGTCTTCTCTTCCAATCTGATTCGCAGTGCTTCCCGGCAGGTATTCAGCTCACAGATTGAGTTATAGATTCCTTCGACTTGGGCGACGAGTTGGGGCGCAACTCCGTATTTCCTTAGAACCTCAGTATGATTATACAACCAGGCTAACCTAATTTCAGTATCATTTTTCGGTTGCAAACATGATACCGCACCCACTTAAAATACCTCCTTATTAACTCCAAGTATCTTAAAAAATCATTTTTTCGCAATTCATTCAAAATATTGCATAATTTAAATGATGGATTATTAAGAATTAAAGTCCTTCCAAAGAAAATATAACATATTTTACCATATTTTACAATAATATAATGTATAGAATTTAACAATTATCGATAAATCGGACAAAAATAAAAGCCGTATCATCTACGGCTTTATCTACAAATTTACCGGCGCTTGATAATCCTTCCGTCACTTTTAAGAATATGCCGTTCCGGAATAATTCCCCGGGCGGTTGTCAATGAATATACTACACTTTCCCGTCCTAAAATAGTTCCGGGGTTTAAAACCGCATTACAACCGACTTCCGCTTTATCCCCGACCAAAGCCCCAAATTTCTTTAGACCGGTATCGTAACTTACTCCTCCGCTATCAGTAACTTTTATAATATCCTTAGTTAATTTCAAATTAGAGACAATCGCCCCCGCTCCCAGATGAGCCTTATAACCTAACACCGAATCGCCAACATAATTAAAGTGTGGAATCTCCGCTTCATTAAATACCACTACATTCTTTAATTCGGTCGAATTCCCAATCACTACCCCGTTGCCTACGAATACATTTTCCCGGATATAAGCGCCATGCCGGATCTCACAGTCGTAACCGATAATCGCCGGCCCTTTCAATAGCGCGGTAGCTTCCACCGTAGTGCCTTTACCAATCCAAATATACTCTCCGATCCGCTCAAAATCGGAAGGCAGCTCCCTAGAGAATTTTAATAAAAATTCTTTAATTTTAGGCAAAACTTCCCAGGCATAGGTAACTTCAGCAAACAATGCCCCAGCCATCGTTTGTTTCATATCAAATAGATTATTAGCATACACTAAAGGTTGAATCTCATCCACTCTCCCCTCACTAACACGGATCTTGATTAATTATATCCTAAAAACAAAATAATTGCACTCACTCAAAAACGCTTCTGCATTGGCAGCCCAAGGATTTAGATTTTTCCAGAGAACAGCTGTATGTTCAAACTGCTTCCTTTTAAACATTAACACTGCCCGCGAACAATTTCGTTAATGGTCGTTTCGGTCTCCAGCATTATGAAATTTCCTTCTGAGCAGCTTTTCTATCATAGAAAAATTCTATAAATTTACTGTAATTTCCTGTCAAACTGTCGTGACAAACTAAAAGAGGATCACCCTGATCCTCTAAGAATGTTATTAATACCCCTTAAGTTGGCTGATGTTTTAAACTACTGAAAACCTGTCGGCGGCTTTCTTAACCGAGCAACTCACCTTCAAGTGTAAAAGTCTTAGCCCCACTAATCCGGACTGCTGCCAAATCCCCCGGAACCACCCGAAAAGTTGGTTTAAAGTGGACCAATTTATTTTGGGAGGTACGGCCTGACCAAACTTGGGCATTTTTCTCACTGGTACCTTCGATTAAGATCTCCTGTAGGGTACCGACTAACGCTTGGTTGCGTTCCAATGAAATCTGATTTTGCAGCTTAATCAACCTCATTAACCTTTCTTTGGCAACCGCTTCCGGAACCGTTTCGGTAAACTTGGCTGCCGGTGTACCGGACCGGGGTGAATAAATAAAGGTAAATGCGCCGTCAAACCGGACTTTTTCTACCAGGTCCAGGGTCTCCTGAAAGTCTGCTTCAGTTTCACCAGGAAAGCCCACAATGATATCGGTGGTTAAAGCGATTCCCGGTACTTGCTGTTTAATTTTGGAAGCCAAGGCTAAATAATTTTCTTTAGTGTAGTTACGGTTCATCATTTTTAAAATCCGGCTGCTTCCGGCTTGGAAGGGTAGATGTAAATGGCGAACCACCGACTTTTCAGCCGCAATTACCGCAATCAGTTCGTCTGAGAGGTCTTTAGGGTGGGAAGTCTGAAAACGGATCCGGTTGATCCCGGTATGCGCAATCTCCCGCAACAGCCGGGCAAAGCTCCACCCGTTAGCCAGGTCTTTACCGTAAGAATTCACATTTTGACCCAATAAAGTTACTTCTTTAACCCCGTCGGAGATTAGTTCCCGAATCTCCGCTAAAATAACTTCCGGATCCCGGCTGCGTTCCCGGCCGCGGACGTAAGGCACAATACAATAGGAGCAAAAGTTATTGCAGCCATACATGATGGTTACCCACGCCCGGAAGGATTCGGTCCGTTTAACCGGTAATCCTTCATGGATTTCACCTTCACTATCCCATACTTCAATCACCCGGGAGGTACTGTCGGTCAGTTTCTGCAATAACTCCGGCAATTGGTGTAGGTTATGGGTACCGAAGACCAAATCTACCCAGGGATAGCTGGTACGGATTTTCTCAACTTCCGAGGGCTGTTGCACCATACAACCGCAAATCCCGATAATCAATCCGGGTTTCTGCTCTTTTAAAGCCTTAAGATTACCGATATGGCCAAAAGTGCGGTTTTCGGCATTCTCCCGCACACAACAGGTATTTATTAAAATCAAATCCGCGGCTTCCGGTGAAGTTGCCACCTCATAACCCAGCGATTCTAAAATTCCCGCCAATACTTCCGAGTCATGGACATTCATCTGACAACCGAAAGTCGTTATAAAGTATTTTAGGGCCACAGCAACAAACTCCTTACTTTTCGGTTCTATAATCCGAAACTGATTCCAGTTTCACTCAAACAAGGCCTTCGTAAACAAAGCCGCATCAAAATGCTGCAAATCATCAGCTGTTTCGCCAATCCCAATCAGACTGATAGGAATCCGCAATTGTTTGGCGATCGCGATGGTAATTCCACCCTTGGCGGTCCCGTCCAACTTGGTAAGAATTAACGCATTTATCCCGTTTAAAGCATCACTAAACACTTTGGCCTGGTTAATTGCATTTTGTCCGGTGGTCGCGTCAACGACCATTACAACTTCCAAAACCCGGCCTTCCAAATTATTGAGGATAACCCGTCGTACCTTTTTCAACTCTTCCATCAGGTTAACCTTAGTGTGTAGCCTACCGGCAGTATCGATAATAATCACGTCAGTATTACGGGATTTCCCGGCCATCAATCCATCATAAACGACTGCTGCCGGGTCGGCTCCCTCCTGATGGTGAATCACCGGTAGATTTAAACGCCGCCCCCATTCCATTAATTGTTCACTGGCTGCAGCACGGAAAGTATCGCCCGCTACCAGCAACACTTTGCGTCCGGCACCGGAAAATTTAGCTGCCAACTTGGCAATAGTAGTAGTCTTTCCCACCCCGTTAACGCCTACGACCAAATAGACTTTATTGCGGGCGTTAAAATCAAAAGTATAAGTGCCGGCAGCGGCAAAAATCTGATTAATCTCCCCGATCAAAACCTCTTTTAATAAAGAAGGATCGGTAATATTCTGTTCCTTTACGGCCTTTCTTAACCGTTCAATCAAGAACCCGGCGGTTTCCGCCCCCACGTCTGCCATGATTAAGGTATCTTCCAAATCAGTATACAATCCTTCATCAATTTTGGCTGTGGTAAAGATCTGTTCCAAGTTATTTACGAAGCTGGCTTTAGTTTTTGCTAGTCCTTCTTTTAAACGGGTAAAAAAATTTTTTGAATTAGTTACTTCCATTCTGAACTCCTCGATTGTCTTTATAAATTAAGCGGTTTCATAATTACGTTTATTAAAATTTTAATGCTTAGTGTCAAGCCAGGATTAGTTAGCAATATACCGCACGAACCCGTTCAAATATCAAAATAAGCGGTGATTCTGTTACGGTACCTCAGATGGTAAGCTAAGCCTGTTTAGCCGGCCTTTTCCCTGTTTAAATCGAGCGAAATCAGCTTGGAGATCCCCAGCTCCTCCATTGTTACTCCATAAAGAGCGTTGGCTACTTCCATGGTACCACGGCGGTGGGTAACTACCACAAACTGTGATTGCTGACTGAAGAGTTTCAATAATTTAGCGAAGCGCTGGACATTTACATCATCTAAAGCAGCATCGATCTCATCCAGTACGCAAAAGGGGGCCGGTTTAATGCTTAAAATCGAAAACAAGAGAGCGATTGCAGTCATGGCGCGTTCGCCGCCGGAAAGCAGTGACAAACTTTGTAATTTTTTGCCGGGCGGTTGGGCGACAATCTCAATTCCGGAATTTAAAATATCGTCCGGTTCCAAGAGAAACAGGTCCGCATGTCCACCTTCAAACAACTCAGAAAAGAGTTTTTGAAATTCCGCTCTGATCTGTTGTAAAGTTTCGCTAAACCGGGTTTCAATCGTCCGTTCAATCTCCGCAATTACCCTATTCAATGATTCTCCGGCCTTGGTAAGGTCATCGGCTTGGGCGGTTAAAAATTCATAACGTTCACGTAACTGCTGGTAATCTTCGATAGCTGCCAGATTAACCTGACCTAACTCTTTAAGCTGGGTTTTTAATCGGCTGATCATTCCCAAAGAATTTTCCGGTTCCTGCCAGTTAGAGTCGAGCCGTTCCTGCCAGTCTTCTCCATAGTGTTCCACCAGATTTGTTTGCAAATGTTCAATTTCACTATTACGGTCGTTTATTAACAATTCCAACCGGTGCAACTGGCTTTGAAGATCAGTAATTTTTCTGCGGAAACTACGCTGTTTGGCTTCGAGTTCCTTGATGTTGGCTGCCAGCTTTTCTTTTTCTTCTTTAGCTTGAATAATCAGATCCTCCTGTCTTGCCAGGCTATTACGGCCTTCTGCAATTTTCTGGTGGAGTTCGGCCACTGTTTGAGCGAGCTCAGCCCGGCCGGTCAGGAGTCTCTCCTTTTTTACCCGGATTTCTTCACAATATGAAGTTACTTCTTCCGACTGTTTCAGGAAGTTTTCTTTCAAAACAACTTTGCCACTTAATTCCTGATTACCTGCACTCACTTTAGACTTGAGTTCACTGCATAATTGGCCAGTTGTCTCTTTCATTTGCCGGGTTGCTTCGATCTCTGCCGCTATCTTGTTAATCTGTTGTTCAACAGTCTTCAAATAGGCCTCCCGGTCCGTAATTACCTGGGTCAGTTCCACGTTACCTGCTGCAAATCTGGTCGTCTCCTCTCCTAACTCTTTCAATTGTTCCGCTAGTAACTGCCGTTCCTCGTTACATTTATTTAAACTTTCCGAGACCGCTTGGACTTCCCGCTCCAAAGCTACCCGACGTAAGTTTGCCTCCTGCTCATCCCGGCGGTAAGTTTCAATCCGGCATAAACATTCTTGATGCTCATTGCGTCGAGTTTTGACTATCTGTAAACCTTTTTTCAAAAAAACTTCGGCCTCTTGTTGCTCGGTTTTTAAAGCTTCAATTTCACGTCTGCGGCTTAACAGACCCAAACGGCGCCGGTCAATACTACCGCCGCTAATGGAGCCGCCCGGATTGACCAAATCCCCTTCCGGAGTCACTATCCGCAACCCCCGGCTTAATTTGGTTCCAAGTTGTATTGCTGCTTGGAGATTCGGGGCCACAATAATCTGGTTTAATAGATAATTAAAAATCACTTGATACCGGGGTTGAAACTCAATTAACGCTAATGCCGACTGGGCACCATATTGGGTCAAAACCGACTGATATTGTAATAGCC
>DATCLA010000171.1:0-16299 GCA_036564195.1 Bacillota bacterium | reverse complement strand
TTTCATTGCCTTGTCTGAAATTTATTAAATTAATATTTATTATATTTTTAACCCAGACAATTGTCAATTAATTATTGATAAACTTTTAATCCCGCCTAGGTAATCTCATTGCCATCTTGGTCGATGCGGCGGATTTTTTCTTCTTTACCGGTATTGGCGTTATAATAGATTAGAAAACGGTCATTGCCTTGGGTCCCTTCCACCTCGTAGCAGAGGACTTTGTTGTACATTTCGTCCAAAACCTCCGCCATCTGGATCCGTTTGAGCTTCAAATACTTATTAAGCCCTTGCCTAATTTGTTCCGGACTACGCGCCGGTGGGGAGGGGTTTTTCCGGGTCGGATCATTAAAAGTCAGATAAGGAACAAAATCACAGCCTAAGATATCCCCATTATCCTGGGCCACCTGTACCTTTACTAATTCCGGGTAATAAAGCACGTTATTACGTTTGGGTGCACAGGTTAGCGTAGCAATATTCTCAAAACTTTCTTTAGCAACCACCTGCATCCCGGGATAACCTTTTTGGTTCAAAAAGTCGGCTGCAGTTTTAGCGCATTGATCCAAAGAAAGTTTGGCAGAAGCAACAGGGCGATCCCCCAATACCCAGGCCACATGTCCGCCTTTCACACTGACACTACAACGCAACTCCTTAATCGGTCCCTTGGCCGTTGTGGCTTTAATCATATAACTGGGAAACCCGCCCCGAATCGTCCTTTCATATTTCACCTTGGTATTAGGGTGATGCGTCGCTAAAAACCGGCGGCAAATCTCTTCCGCTTCTTTGATACTGACATTTTTTCCGACTAACCCCGTAGGTTTAGGAGTAAAATCCAAGTTGTTCCCTTCGTACTCCATATCGGGGACCCGTTTCAATCCGTCCTCCAGCATTAAAAAGGATTTAGTCACTTTGTTATTATTGAAGTTTTCGGCCATTCCGGTGGCTCCCATAGCTCTCCCGGTACGGTCAACCTCTAACCATCTGGCCCGGCTATTAAAAAAATCCTGTTGCATATCGCCCAAGTGTTGGGCAAGGACTTTAGCACGGTTACGGAAGGCCTTCAACCTGTTCCATTCGGAGTCACCGAGCTTCTGCCCTTTGACTAACTTTTCCTGGGTGGTATTAAAGCAAAAAGCACTGACATTAGCCAATAGATTTTTGGTCTCCGCCAACTCCATTGAGGTCAGCGGGAGTTGGCCCAGATCTTCCTGGCAGGAGTTGGCTGCCCGCCAGATGTTGGTAAGCAGCTGAATCGTCTGGGGAAACGACGCTGCTACCAATGACTTCGACATGTCTGCCTCCAAATTATTAACATTAGTAGCTAATTCTTCAAAGGCCCGCTGATATTGATTTTCCGCACTGATTTCCCATTGCCGCTTAGTCTGATACTGCGAGTATCCCCAAACTCCCACTCCGACCAAAGCCGCAAATAACACTGGGATTATGACTCGATGCCGCAATTTACTCATCCTTTCGGGAAATTAAACTTATTCTGTTCCGTAAGGCGACAGCTGGAACTGAAAGTAATATACCCATTGCTGACAGGGGGCTATGCATAACTTGGGCTTAAGGTAAATGGTGGCAATGGGTAATGAGGCAAAAAGATTGGCATCTGTCTAAAGTTATTCCGGAGGCTGAACCGGTTACTGCGGTGACGCCCGGACCACTTGTAAAGCTGAGTGATACCGCTGGAATTTTCCCCCTTGAAAATCCTCAAACCACTCTACCCTCCCAAAACCAGCTTGCTCCAATGAAGTAGCAAAATCGGAGCTTTGGAGGGGAAAGAGGGGAATGGTATTTTCCACAACCCGGTTGTCAACAGTTAAGCAGGTATGAAACAAAATCCGACCTTTGGACTCATCCCAATGGTAGTTGCGTTCAAAACGCAAACCGGTCCGGTTATTGACAATAGTCGGTAAACTATTTACCTGTTGTGCTAAAACCCAGTCATAATTGATGATTTGAAAGACTGCCACTCCCTTCGGATGCAACAAGCTCCGGACTGCAACCAGGAATTGCCGGATCGGTTCCGATCCGTCCAAATGCACAAGGGAGTTGCCGATACAAAAGATTAAATCGTAGTCTCCCGAAACCGCTTGTCGCAACTGTAGCATATCTCCCTGAACCACCTCTACCTTTACTCCTTGGTCCCTTGCTTTCTGCCGGACTTTAGCAACCATAGCCGCATCAAGGTCGATTGCACTAACCTGATAACCCAGCCGGGCCAAAACCAAAGTATATTCGCCGGAACCGCAAGCAACGTCGAGGATTCGCCGCGGCGGGCTACCCACAGTTGCGACTAGAAAATTAATCTGGTCGACTCCTGCCGGAAAAATCTCATCGTAATACTGAGCAATTGATTCATAAAATCCCAATAAATAATCCCTCCTTAAGGTTGACTTCGGTTGATCGCCACCGCCCTTTAGTAGAATATCTTTTACTTAATAACCCGTGGTTAAACAATTATTCCAATAAGCCTTATAAACTATGGTATAATTTTAACATTAAGGCTTGGTTGAATATGAACCATCCCTATCCAAACTTAATTTCTAGTCTCCGATCTGAACCCATCTTTTTTAGGGACCTAGCAAGCAGCCTTAACTCTAGCCAGTTTAACCGGAGAAAGGTGATTTCAAAGTGTCCATCCTTTCCAGTCTGGAGTTTAGCGACTCCACGATCAGACTAAAAAGAGCTGAAATCGGCCGACGCTTAATCGAACTCTCTCCCCGGATCAGCCGCACCGGACTGGCTGCCCTGACAACGGTTGATTTGGAACTTTTGTTTCAACTGTACGATGAGATCTTCTTTGAGCGCCGCTTATCCAACAGCTTCCAGGGGAACCTGCGGTTTTCGCTCTCATCACGGATGACCAAAAGCGCAGGTAAAACTATTTACCCCAAATACCCCGCAAAAATAGAACCGTCACAGCTTACTGCCGAAATCCGGATCGGGACTGACTTCTTCCTGCATTACAATGATCTTACCGGCCTTAAAATGGTATCCGGGATCATCACTCATAATGCTCTCGAAGCCTTACAATTGGTTTTCGAACATGAGCTTTGCCACTTGATCGAATTTATCAGCTTTAACAGTTCCAACTGCAAAAAAAGACGGTTCAAAACCCTTGCCCGCCGCCTCTTCGGCCATACTGAAAGTTATCATAAACTCCCCACTCCAGCCCAGATTGCCTGGCAAAAATATGGTTTCAAACCCGGTGACCCGGCCGGTTTTATTTACGAAGGCCAACTACTCCAAGGGATTATCTACCGGATTCAAAAACGAGCCATAATAATAGTGAAGGACCCCCAAGGAATATACAGGGACCGACAGGGTACCCGCTATACTAAATATTATATACCGCTTAAGCAGTTAATCCGAAGGAATTAACCTGATACCGGAAGGTGAGTTTGAATTCCGCATCTGCCGTTAATTAATATTTGGGAGAATCGCCTAATTACCGTAACACCATCTGTAACCAGACTATTAATATTGTCAAAATATATCAAACAGCTGATTATGCAATTACCTCAGGTATCAAATTTTGAAGGCGACAACCTGTTTCGAACCGGCGCTTTGTTGTTGAGCGGTTGCAGAAATCTCTTCCGTAGTCGCCATTCCTGCTTCGCTGATCGCCCTGAGGTCACTGTTTTCACCGCCTGGCTATTATGGTTGGCCATTTGTTGGGCTGTCTCAGCCACATTTTTAATTGGGTTCAGGGTCTCCTTCATTGAGCTGGAATACTTTTTAGTATTAAGAAGCTGTTTGGGTCTAACTGATCCAAAAGCTTCTTTGGAGCGCCACGGATGGCATATATAAAATCCGGTAGATTACTCCACCGGATTCAGAGACTAATGATCTGCTTAAATCAAAACGTTTTAAAACCAAAAAGCCTAATTTATGATTGGTTCCGAAAAACCTTAACCAGTTCTGCTTCGGGAACACTGAGAAAGCGCCGGGCCCAGACCCGGGCAGCCTCCAGATCATGCTCCCGGTAGTTACCACACTCTTTACGGGTAGCTCCGGGAATTGCCCCTTGAAAAGTTACCACCTGGTTTAATACCTTACATACCAGGTGGGCGACATAGAGGGGCTCTTTTTTGCCGGCAAAAATAAAGTAAAACCCGGTCCGGCAGCCCATAGGCGAGACATCGATTAATTCGTCAGTATACTTCCGACCTAAAGTCGCAAAGAGATGCTCCAAGGTATGAAGGGCTCCGTTGGGCAGTACCTCCTGATTGGGTTGGGCAAACCTAACGTCAAACTTGGTAACCACGCATTCCGGGTATTGGGGATTCACCTCTATTACTTTGGCTTTACGGACATATGGTGCTACCACCCGATCATGGTCCAATTCAAAAGATTCAACCTCATTCATCTTGTTTCTCCTTTACAATGAATAGCTCTAACACCTTCTAGTTACTGTAAGAACTAATCTCCTTTAGGAAAGGATTTAACTAAATTTAGCAAGAAACTGACGCATCGTTCCGAAGCCAATTGCTTGAAATTCTCGTACAAATCCCGCGTAGCTTCTTCTTCCCCGGGCGCGTCGGAAATCGACCGGATTACCACGAAGGGAACCCCACACCCGGCACAAACCTGGGCGACTGCCGCTCCTTCCATTTCAACGCAATAGGCACCGAATTCGTTAAATAAAGCTTCCTTAACTTGAGCTGACTCGTTAAACTGATCGCCGGTGGCCACCGGTCCGGTGAAAATCTTAAACCGGTCATCCAGTGAATCAGCCATCGCTTGCCGACACAACTCTACCAGTCCGGCATCGGCTGCAATAAAACCTTCTGTTTCACTAAAAAATCCTTTCCGCAACCCAAAAGCGGTTAAATCAAGATCATGTTGAATGCAGGACGTTGCGATAATCACGTCCCCAATTTTAACTTCCGGGTGCAGCGCCCCGGCTGAACCGATGTTAACAATCCGGTCGGGGTGGAATCGATCAATCATCAATTGGGTGCAGCGGGCAGCATTGACTTTTCCAATCCCCGACATCGCGGCGGTACAATCAATACCTTGCAGCGACCCTTCATAAAACTCAATCCCAAAAATCTTATGAGTTTTAACATCTTTCAGCTTGGCCAGAACCGCATCTCGTTCCGCGTCAACTGCCGTAATAATTCCGATCATCTTTGCTCCCTTAAATAATAAATTTAAAAGTCAAACTTTGTATAATATTTACATTTTACAATGTAACTATTAGAAATGCAATAATATTAGGGAAAGATCTTTAGTTTTATTTAAACCTTCCGGTAGCTGTTAATCACTCCGTTACCCTAACTTGGGCACCGGCGGCAGGCTGACAAAGAAAGATTCGCGGTTCGATCCCGGTCCTTTCCTGATAAACACGACAGACTTCGCTCTTAAACCGGGGTACTGCCGCTGCTTCCACCAAGTTCACTGTACAACCACCAAATCCGCCGCCGGTAAGCCGCGCCCCCAGGACCCCGGGAATCTGCCGGGCCAGCTCCACCAATAAATCAACTTCCCTACAGCTTACTTCGTAATAATCCCGTTGTGAATCGTGAGATTGATTCATTAACCTCCCAAATTCGGTTAAATCCCCCCGCCGCAGCGCTAAAAGGCTATCCAGAACCCGTTGGTTTTCCGTGACGATATGGTAACAACGCCGGTAAACTTCATTACTCATCTCAGTCCGGTATTGTTCCAATTTCCTAGGACTAAGATCCCGTAAGGCCCGGATCTCCGGAAAATGCTGCTTCATGACAGCCACTCCCTCCAGACAGTTCTGACGGCGGCGGTTATACTCGGAGGTTACCAACTGGTGTTTGACACCGCTGTGGCAGACTAAAATACGGTACTTCCCCAAATCAAGGGGAATATGTTCAAAATCAAACGTCCGGCAGTCTAAAAAGATGGCATGGTCTTTTTTACCCATGATTGAGGCGAATTGGTCCATGATCCCACAATTCATGCCGACAAATTCATTCTCCGCCCTCTGGCACAGCCGGGCTATTTCCAGTTGTGTCAGGTGAAAACCGCTTAACTCTAACGCAAGCAGGGCAGTTGCTACTTCCACAGCAGCCGATGAACTCAAACCCGCCCCCTGCGGGATCGTTCCTGCGAAAGCCACCTCCATTCCTTGGAGTTTAATCCCCTGTTCCTGCAGTACCCTGCAGACACCGCGCAAATAATTGCTCCAAGGCTTTTCCCGATCGTACTCGATGGGACCAGCTAGTGAAAACATAACTTTCTGTTGATAATCTGCAGCATAGATTGTAACCAGATCATCATTACGGGGCCGCCCGGCCATGGTCACCTGAAACTCGATCGCCATCGGTAGCACATAGCCTTCATTGTAATCGGTATGTTCCCCGATTAGATTGACTCGGCCCGGCGCAGTCGCAATTAAGAGCGGCCGGCCCGATCCGAACTGTTCAATAAAGACTTTTCTAATATTAACGTCCGCTTTCATTAGTTTTCCTCCATTTCGGCCTGAGCATCAGCCGCCTCTACCTCAGCTGGAGTTCTCGGTCCTGCCTGGCGTAACTCGGCCGCTTTCTCTTCCGCCAGGGTATCATTGATATAATTGCCGGCGCCCGACTCACAACCGGCTAAGTACTTTAGCTTAGTAGCTGTCCGCAACGGTGGATAAAACTCAAAATGAAAGTGATATTCCGAATAACTGCCCCCGTCGGTAGGGGCCTGATGGATTACCATAATATATGGTAAAGAAAACCCAAACAAGGCATCATACTTCAACAACAAGCCTTTTAAGGCCAGTGCCAAATCCTGACGATCCGCCGCTGTCAATTCGGCCAGTGAAATCAAATGCTGTTTCGGGACCAGATAAACTTCATATGGCAAACGGGCGAAAAAAGGAATAAAAGCAATAAAACGTGTTGTTTCAAAGATAATCCGCCGTCCGTCTTTTTGTTCTTCCGCCAGAGTAGCACAGCATAAACACTGATGGTGCTGTTCATAATAACGCCGCGACGCTCCTAATTCCCGTTCCAGTTTCGGCGGGATAAAGGGAAAGGCATAAATCTGGCCATGGGGGTGATGCAAGGTAACTCCCACTGCTTCACCTTTATTTTCAAAAATCAAGACGTACTTTACCTCTTCCCGACTGCCCAATTCCAAATAACGGTCTTGCCAGACCGTAATCAGATTCCGGATTCGCCTAAGTGGTAGATTCGTCAAGGTGCTGTGATGTTCCGGCGTATAGACAATTACTTCACAGACGCCTTGGGCCGGAGCAACCGGGGAGAGAGACGTGGCGGTTACTTGGGGTTGCTGCGGATTGGCTTGCAATGAAGGAAATTTATTTTCAAAGACAACAATATCAAAATCGGGGCTGGGAATCTCGGTAGGAAAACCATCCGGACGCGTCGGACATAATGGACAATAATTTTCTGGAGGCAAAAAAGTCCGGTCCTGACGGTGAGTAGCGGTGATCACCCATTCTTCCAAAAACGGATGCCAACGGAGTTCCGACATATTTAACGCTCCTTTCTTCGGCCTTGGAAAACAGGCTTAGGCTTATTTATTAGCTCCGGAGGATTAAAGTTATAATAGATTAAACGGCGCCCGTCCGCCAGAGCCGTTACTTTTTTGGTAAAGTCCCGAATGGTTAAACCGGCCATTTAAAGTACCCTCCTGATATTTATTTGAGCTGGTTCCAATTGCAAAATTCTCTGCTTTAATTCTTAAACCAATTGCACTTCGAGCCCGGCTTCACGTAAGGAGGCTATTGTTTCCGGAGCGGTGGCCCGATCCGTAATCAGTAAATCAATCTCACTTAAGTCGGCGACTTTGGCCAAGGCCACTTTCCCGACTTTTCCGGAGTCAGCCAAGACCACCCTGCGCTGTGCCGCTTTGATAAACCGTGCCTTTATTTCCGCCTCGGCAATATTGACGTTGGTCACTCCCTGCGGAACTGCAATACCGCTGCAGCCGATGAAAGCCAGATCTACGTGAATCTGATCCAAGATTAGCCCGGCATAGGGATTTACCAGTGAATGTTGTTTGGCACGCAAGGTTCCTCCCGTAACAATAGTGGTCAGCGCCGGGTTGGCCTCTAAGATCGTGGCAATATTCAAACCGTTGGTAAAGACGGTAATCTCTCGCAGTTCCAACATTCTTTTGGCGACTTCAGTGACAGTGGTTCCAACATCCAAAATCACCGTATCTCCGGGGGCGATTAACCGGACTGCTGCCGCGGCAATCCGTTCCTTCTCATGCTTAAATGCGTTTTCAACCTGTTGAAACGGTTGCTCCAGGCCTGACTTAGACTTAAGGACAGCCCCGCCGTGAGTCCGGATTAATAATCCCTGCTGCTCTAATAGATCCAAGTCCTGGCGAACCGTGACTTCGGAAACATTCAGTTCTCGGGCTAAATCCCCCACCAGACAGCGGCCCTGCCGCTGTAAAACAGCCATGATCCTGCTGCGTCGCTCTACCGGAAACATTACTACCTCCAATCAGTAAGACCTTACCTTAAGCTTACTTTTATCTTCGTTTGTTGTCAAGTTTTTTGTTTTAATTTCGTTTTATTTTGTTTAAAAAGGACAGGAGGCGGACGATTTTTGTCTGCAAAATCTCAATAAAAGAACCGTCCCACTCATGAGAGGGGCGGACTCAGTTCCAACTGGCAAATTACTTAAAATGTTCGAAGACAAGCGTAAACCGTTTCCCTGGTCTTATTTAATAAACCCGCAGCATTTTTAATGCCAGCAACACCAGCACCAAAATGATACTGGGTTTTACTATTTTACTGCCGTTCTTCATTACCAGGCCGGCCCCGATATAACCGCCAATCATGTTACAAACCGCCCCGGCCATTCCCAGCGGTATCAGCACCTTCCCGTTAATCAAAAAAACGGCTACCGCCGTCAGGTTTGTCGTTAAATTAATCACCTTTGCCTGGGCATTGGCTGTTTTAATATTAAGTTTGGCAAATAAGGTGAAACAAATAATTAAAAAAGTACCAGTTCCCGGCCCATAGAACCCATCATAGCAGCCGATCACAAAAGCGCTGATTACAGCCGTTAAATAAGTACGCCGGTCCAAGTTTACGCAAGTCGTGCCCTGATCATTAAATAATTGCTTATTTAAAACCAACAAAGCGGATAACGGTAGAATGAATACCAGAATATAAACCATCACCTGCTCATTTACTTGCAATGAAACCCAGGAACCGGCCGTCGAACCGATGATTGCGGCTAGTACGGCGGGCAATGCCAGCTTAAAATTGACCAGTTTATTATGGATAAATCGCGCTGTGGCCAAGCCCGTACCAAAAAGCGCCTGCATTTTATTGGTACCAATAGCGTAATGAGGGGGAATACCGGCAATTAAAAAAGCCGGAAGCGAGATTAGCCCGCCTCCGCCGCCAATTGCATCAATCAGCCCCGCTAAAAACAGCATTGGACCAATAATTAAAAAGGTCTTTACAGTAACTTCCATGTCAGATTACCGTCGCTTTCGTTTTAGTAATTAATCAGGGGGAAGAGCTGTCGCCAAGCTCAAGCTTTCTAATTCTCCCTAATAACTTCGCAATTCTTCCAGACTGACCTCTTACTTCATATTCATGCTTCCAGCCGGAGCCTTCCTTACAGCTCTCCACCAACCGGATTTCCAATAAGCATTCATCGGCAAATCGAAATACCCGTTTCGGTTCAACAGTCGAAAAAATTGTTTCAGTATAAATAATCTCACGGCGCATTATTTCCCGTCCCTCTAAATATTGCATGTACCAAGGAAACTCTACCTGATTACTTATTCTACCTTCTATTCGTGAGGATTATCATCAGTCCCTGCTGTACTGCGATTTTACAATTAAAATTAGTACAATTTTAACAAAATATATGGTACCCATCGGAATTAATTTGGCAACCTGATCTTAGGTAAGAAAATAGATTTTAGAATAGCCAAACCCGTTCCATTAACCCCATGTTAAAATCACTTAAATTTTACCTTAAAATTTTAAAGGAAAACCAGTCAACTAAATGGAATATTCTGTAAACTAGTATCCGATTATGGCGCATTTTGTCACCTAAGGAAATTGCATAATTACCTTAATACGGAAACCATCATTATATTAAAGGAGGTTTTGAGTATGAAAAAGGCAGTTAAGGTTCTTTTTACCCTAATTCTAACGGTAACACTTTATTGGCCGGCCACACCCTCGCTAAGTTTCGCTGCCGATAATCCCGGCCCCACTGGGAAGGCTAAGCAAACTGTTGTCAAATGCAAATACGATCCCTGGCGTCACCGCCCCGGTTACGGTCAATTGCCGGATCCCGCTGACTATGTCTCATTCGCTCCCGGGCCGGGACGCTTCCCCCTGGTTGCCCAGAAAAAAACAGCGCCACTCGTGGTCAACACTGCTGATTTTCCAGGTGTTGTCCGGGCGGTCAGCGACCTTCAGGCCGACATTGAGCGGGTCACCCGGATTAAGCCGTCCATCTTTACGGACCGGCTCCCTCAGGAGGATACTGCGGTCATCATTGGAACCATTGGCCGCAGCCCGCTCATTGACAGTCTGGTAAAATCGGGAAAACTGGACGTTACTGGTATTGCCGGCCGCTGGGAGACCTGGCTGACTCAGGCAGTGGAGCAACCGTTGCCGGGGATCCGCCAGGCACTGATTATTGCCGGCAGTGATCAGCGTGGGACCATTTATGGTGTGTATGACCTTTCGAAACAGATCGGTGTCTCCCCTTGGTATTGGTGGGATGATATTCCGCCCCGTCATCAAGATGCCCTTTATGTATTACCCGGCCGTCATACTTTAGGGGAACCGGCTGTAAAGTACCGGGGGTTCTTTATCAACGATGAAAATCCCGCCACTGGTACCTGGGCCCCGAATTACTTCGGACCCGGACTGGCCCCGGGTTATCCTGGCGGTCTAAATCACAAATACTGGGAAAAAGTATTTGAAGTCATGCTCCGCCTTAAAGCCAACTACCTCTGGCCGGCAGTTTGGGGCAGGGCATTTGCTGAAGATGATCCTGAAAACCACGCTACAGCGAAACGTTATGGCATTGTAATGGGAACTTCACATGAAGCTCCGATGATGCGGGGAATTGAGGAATGGAACCGCCATGTCATTTATGACTCGTCCGGTAACCCTGTCGGCGACCCCTACGGTGGTAACGGACAATGGCGCTACAGCGTGAATGCACCCGCCTTAGAAGCCTACTGGAGAGACGGGATCCAGCGGATGGTGGATCAGGATTTCGAAGGGATCGTGACTATCGGTATGCGTGGCCCCGGCGATGTCAGCCTACCGCCCGAAGACGGTATTCCCTTGGTTAATAGTTTCATCAGCGCCCAACGGAAAATCATCGCCGAAGTCACCGGTAAAGATCCGTCCCTGACCCCACAGGTATGGACTTTGTATAAAGAGGTCCAGGATTGGTGGGACGCCGGTCTGCGGGTACCGGATGATGTAACCGTGATGTGGTGTGACGATAACTGGGGTAATCTTCACAAACTCCCTGATCAAAGTTTACCGGAACGGGCCGGCGGCTACGGAATTTATTACCACTTTGACTATGTAGGCGGCGGTCGCAATTACAAGTGGGTCGATACCAATCTCCTGCCGAATATCTGGGAGCAACTGCACCTGACTTACAGGTACGGTGTTGACCGGATCTGGATTGTGAACGTCGGTGACATGAAAAACCATGAACTTTCGCTGGAGTTTTTCCTGGACTATGCCTGGAACCCTGATAGTTTGCCGGTGGAACGTATTCCCGAATGGGAACGCCGCTGGGCCAGACAGCAGTTTGGGCCGGAATACGCGGACGCAATCGCCACGATCCTGAGGGAGTACTCCAAGCTCCAGTCGGACCGAAAACCGGAACTGCTGAACCGGAAGATTACCCTTAACCCTGCTGTTGATATCACTATTAACCCCGATGAAGCGGTGGTTTACTCCGACGGCTGCCCCTTCAGCCTCGTTAATTACCGGGAAATGGAGCGGGTCACCACCCAATGGCTTAAGCTGGCAGAGGAAGCCGAACGTATCCGGCGGAGATTGCCGGCGGAGCTTGATGACGCCTATTTTCAACTGGTCTACTATCAAGTGAAGGCCAGTGCCCTGATGTATGAGATCCGCCTTAACGGTTTCAAAAACCTGCTCTATTTAGCGCAGGGACGGGCAGCTACCAATGACCTGGCTGCGCTCGCTGCACAAAAATTTGCTGAGACTCAGGCTTTAAATGACTATTATAACAACACTCTGGCCGGAGGTAAATGGCGGGGTTGGCAAACCCAACCGTACCTTGCTTATGGTGGCCCATATCCCAACTCCAGTTGGCAACAACCGGAAACCAATCATGTGGCCGATCCTGACTATATCTGGCCCTATCTTGAGTATCTTACCGTACCGGCCGGGGCCGACATGGGAGTGGCAATTGACGGGTCCGACAAATACTGGCCGCAGGAAAAAACCCCTGCCGTATTGCCGACCTTTAGTCCATTCCAGACACAACCGGCACAATATATTGAAGTCTTTAACCGCGGCACCGACCCGTTCAAATACCGGATCGAGCCGGCTGTCCCCTGGATCTCGGTTTGGCCGGATCAAGGTGTAGTTACAAAAGAAGTCCGGGCGATCGTCCGGGTGGACTGGTCCCGCGTACCTAAAGGAAATACTCAAGTACCAATCACCGTATCCGGTCCCAACGGCAGCAAGGTCGTTGTCCAAGCAATTATCGAAAACCCAATCATCCCCAACATCTACCGGTTGGAAGGATTTGTTGAGAGTAACGGTTATATTTCCATGGAGGCCGACCATTATAGCAGGGTGGTAAATACCAAATCGATCTATTGGAAACGGATCCCCGACATTGGCCGGAGCGGATCCGGAATGACACCCTTCCCGGTTAATGCGCCGCGGCAGACCCCGGGTGGCCACAGCCCGCGTCTGGAATACAAGATTAACGTCATTAACGGTGGGCCGATTGTGGTCTGGTGTTATCTGTCGCCCCGCAACAATTGTCTTAATACCGACGGTTTGAAATATGCAGTCTCTATCGACGACGGAGAACCACAAGTCGTAAATATCACTACCGCCCTAAACGGAATCCCGATGAATAAGTCCTGGGAACGGAATACCTCCGACAACGTCAACCTTACCGCCACTACTTTTAACGTAACTGCCGGTGAACATGTACTCAAATTCTGGATGGTCGACCCAACTGTAATCCTCCAGAAAATTGTAGTAGATACGGGAGGCCTTAAACCCAGTTACTTAGGACCACCGGAGAGTTTTCGGGCGGGTTGTCCCCGGCAACATCAAAAGTAATACCAGCCTCCAGTTTATACCGGAGTTAACTAACGGGTAGATCGACAATGGCGGAGAAATTGCCCCTGGCAGGCAACTACTCCGCCATTTACTACTCTTTTTCCTTTCAGAAGCTACTGTAGCCGAATCGGTAAAATGCCTTTAGTTAGGCGGTAATAATCTGGCTTTCGGCTTGCAGTCCGAGCTTTTCTACAGCTTGTTCCCGCATTTTATATTTTAAAATTTTGCCTGCGGCATTCATCGGAAACTCTGTGACAAAATCGACATAACGTGGAGTCTTATGCTTTGCCATATGGGTCCGGACGTAATTTTTAAGTTCATCGGCTGTCATCGTAGCACCTTCCTTCAGGATCACACAGGCCATAATCTCCTCACCGTATTCTTTGTCGGGTACACCGATCACCTGGACGTCTTTGACTTTAGGGTGAGTATAGATGAAATCCTCAATTTCCTTAGGATAGATATTTTCACCGCCGCGGATAATCATATCTTTGAGCCGCCCGGTTATTTTAAAGTACCCATTCTGGTCACGTCGGGCTAAATCGCCAGTATGCAGCCAGCCATTTTCATCAATTACCGCTGCCGTGGCCTCAGGCATCTTATAGTAGCCTTTCATGATGTTGTAGCCGCGGGCCACAAACTCGCCGTCGACATTATCAGGCAAATCCACGCCGGTTACCGGATCAACAATCTTACATTCAACCCCGGGTAAAGGCCGTCCTACAGTGTTAACCCGCACTTCCAGGGGATCGTCAACCCGGCTTTGAGTGCAACCGGGGGAAGCCTCGGTCTGCCCGAACACAATGGTAATCTCTTTCATGTTCATCTTTTCCACTACATCTTGCATTACCTTAACCGGGCAGGGACTACCCGCCATTATCCCAGTTCGCATATAGGAAAAGTCAGTTTTGGGAAAATCCTCATGTTCCAGCATGGCGATGAACATGGTAGGAACCCCGTGAAAACAAGTGATCCTTTCCTTAGTAATACAAGCCAGTGACTGTTTTGGTGAGAAGTAGGGCAACGGTGATAAAGTGACGCCATGGGTCATGGCGGCGGTCATGGCTAAGACCATCCCGAAACAGTGAAACATCGGTACGTGGATCATCATCCGGTCGGCAGTGGAAAGATCCATGCAATCACCGATACATTTACCGTTATTTACTACATTATAATGAGTCAGCATTACCCCTTTGGGAAAACCGGTAGTTCCTGAGGTATACTGTATATTACAGACATCATTCTTGTTAATGGCCAACGCACGGCGGTAAACCTCCTCAACCGGGACCTGCCTGGCCAAGGCGAGCGCATCCTCCCAGGTCAGGCAGCCTGGCTGCCGGGAGTCAACGGTGATAATATTGCGCAAGAATGGCAGCCGTTTGGTGTACAACGGCTTGCCGGGCTCCGCAGTTTCCAGTTCCGGACAGAGCTCTTTCATAATACTAACATAGTCGGAATCTTTATAGCCGTCGATCATTACCAAGGTATGGGTGTCCGACTGACGCAGTAAGTACTCGGCCTCATATATTTTATAGGCGGTGTTCATTGTAACCAGTACCGCTCCAATCTTAGTGGTAGCCCAAAAAGTAATGTACCACTGGGGAACATTAGTTGCCCAAATGGCAACATGATCGCCGGGCTTAACTCCCAACGCAATTAAAGCCCGGGCAAAAGTATCGACATCGTCGCGAAACTCGGCATAAGTCCGAGTATAATCGAGGGTGGTATAACGAAACGCATACTGATCCGGAAACTCCTCAACCATTCTGTCCAATACCTGCGGAAAAGTCAGATCAATCAAGGTGTCCTTCTCCCAGACATATTTTCCGGTTTTGGTTTTATTGTCAAATAGGTGGCCTTTTTTAAATCCTTTATTAATATAACTACTCATAAAGTTAGTAAAATGCGGGAAAACCACCGCAGCGTCACTCAGACCGGCTGCCCAGCGTTTGACCCATTCCAGCGATACATAGCCGTCGTAGTTAATGGAACGCAGCGCCAACATCATCTCCTCGATCGGTAGGTCACCCTCGCCCATCATCCGGTATTCTACCTTACCGTCCACCAGCACTGAGTCCTTGATATGGACATAGCGAATATATGCGCCCAGGTTTTGGACAGTCTGTTGGGGAGTTTCAGCGGCATAACGATAGGGATGGTGCAGATCCCACAAAGCGGCTACCCGGTCACTGGGAATCCGGTCCAATAGTCGGCTCAGCCGGGCAGTATCGGCATAAACCCCATTAGTCTCAATTAATAAGGTAACCCCTTTTTCCTCAGCCACCGGAATCAGGCGCTGCAGTGCGGCCAAGACTACCTCGTCATCCACTGTGCCGCTGGGCTGCGGCTCCAGGTCGGCTAAGATCCGGACGTAAGGCGTGCCTAGTTTAGAGGCTAAGTTAAGATATTCCACAATTTCCTGATGATTCTGGTCCGCCCGGTCAGCAAATTTGAGACAGCACCCGGAAGAGAGGCAAGGTATCTCCAGGTGTAATCCGGCAAGCTTTTTGATGGTTTGCGGCAGTTGACTGTCTGTAAAGGGCTGGGCCTTTACAGCAAAGATTTCGTTGCCAAGACCCCGGACTTCAATACCGTCAAAACCCAGATCCTTAGCCATGGAATAAATTTCGGCCCAACTAAAATCGGGGCAGCCCAACGTAGAAAATGCAATTTTCATAACAATCTCCTCCTCAAAAACTGCAAAATGACCGTTAATAGAGCGAGTTTCATCATCACCAAAATTTGGTAGATATAATTATGAAACCCTTAAAAATCTCCGGCTTCTCCCGCTTTGTGATATTTATTCATCAAAAAACGCTCTCATCTTTTGCGTTATTGCAAGAGACGAAAGCGTTATACTCCCGTGGTACCACTCTTATTGGCATATCAAACCCACTTTGCGGCATCAGCCCTTAAAAAAGACGAATACCCTCTCTTGGTAACGGTGAGAAACCCGTTCAAGCCTAATTGCCTGCATTACTAGTTCCGACAGCTTTCAGCTGACTGCTCCAGGG
>DATCLA010000170.1:0-9568 GCA_036564195.1 Bacillota bacterium | reverse complement strand
TCCAATGTACTGACAGCGATGATCATGTACTTCACTTATTGCAAACTATGGGCAATCATTACTGTGATTGGATTAGTAAGTTATACTAAAGACTTTGTTTTCAAAAGAGAGATCACTTGGTATAAGACGGAAAGGTTCTAGGAGGAACAACTATGAAGAAAATAATGGTGATCATGGTTATTTTGTATCTCGGGTTCAGTCTGGTTCAGGTAAGCGCCCAGGCAAAGGTAGAAAACCGGGGGACCCGGCCGGTACAGCCAAGCAGCAGTCAGCAGCCTGTAAATGCCAGGAGGGCAGCAACGAGTCAGAGAACGTCAAGTGAAGAACCCTGTGATTGTGAACATCCTAAAGTAGCGGCTGGTCAATCCGGAGCGGGCCTTAAAACCGGATCTGACGGTACCCAAAAAAAGGTTGAACCGAACCGGAAGTCCTCTGCTAAACCGGCTTTCGACCCGAATGAAGACATAAAGCAAATAACCATCAAAAAGCTGCCTAATGATCAACTGGAATATACCTACCGGGTGGTCAACGATATCGAACTGAGAGGGATTAGCGGTGAGAGTGTCTGGTTCTTTCTGGTTGAGAAAGACCTGAGACCAACCTATTTTAAGTTCAACTTCTATTGCCGGGTCAATGAGTTAATTAAAAAAGACATTTCCTATTTTACGGTTTATATGAATGATCTCCCTATTAAATCAATGAGAATTAAGGATGCCGGCGACAAAATACTGTACAATTGGGAGATTGTTATTCCAACGTATACAATTAAGCAGGGCTATAACGAGTTAAAGGTCAAGTCCCACACGCGAATCTCCTATGATCCCTGTGAAGATGATAAAAACATCGCCAACTGGGTTATTATTGACGGAAAAACAAATTATGTGGTTAATTACAGAAAAGATTTAACCTCGCAAGGCATTTCCAAATTTCCCAAACCTTTTGTCGGCATGCATGCCGATGCTGCGCCGGGTATCGGAGTAGTTATTCCTGATCAGCATACCGATGCGGAAATCGCCACCGCCCTGACGTTGATTGCCCATCTGCGATATAGCGGGTCTGCCTTTGAAGTGCCTTCCACATTAATTAAGGCCGGAGATGCGCAACTTGCCGATTTTGATAGCCTTATTTATGTGGGCAATTTTAAGAGTGTCCCCCAATACTTAAAAGGGATCATCTGCAACCAGGAGAGTTTATATGGGAACAACGCCAATATTTACCGGGCAACGCTGGATAAAGGCAGAAAGCCGGTGTTTATGATTGTTTCCGATAACGGCGACCGATTGCTGGAAGCGGTAAAAGCTCTAAAAAACCGCGATTTAAAAATCCAAATGCCCCGTAGATATGTAAAGCTCCAGTCCGAACTGGATACAACCATCAAAGAACAAAGAGTCAGTGATTACATTTACTTAAAAGACCTGGGGATCAAAGGTATCGAAGTCAAAGGCCGGAATCTGCAGGTCGCCACGATCGGGATCAGGATTCCCACCAACCAGATGCTGGCCAGTGATGCCAATCTCACTTTAAATCTGAGGTACTCCGACAATCTGGATTATGAGAAATCCTTTGTATCAGTTTATATTAACGGTATTCCTGTCGGAAGCCACCGCCTCATCCGGGAACGGCGCAATTTGCATACCATTACTTTTAATGTTCCGGAAGAGTTACGGCGCAAAACTTATTTTGACGTCAGGATTGTGTTTGAACTGATACCGGCCGGGATCATCGACTGTAAGCGCTACCTGGCCAGTACGCCGTGGGCATACATTATCGAAGATTCCAGTTATTTCTTCCCGAAACAGGAGAGATATCTGAAGCTCCTCAATAATCTGCCGTTCCCCTTTTCCAGAAATGATGACCTGGATCCGACAACCATCGTAATGCCTGATAATCCTTCCCGGGATGACTATTGGATCGCCGGAAAAATTGCGGCCTTGGCCGGAATCGGTGTAAGAAACGATGACGGGGTTATTGATGCGGTCAAAGCTTCGGATCTTAATAAGAAGAGCCACGTAAATAACCTGGTTATCTTTGGCACTCCGGCAGAGAACAGCGCCATCAAACAGATCAACGATTATCTGTGGTTCAAATACAACCCGCAATTTGACACCGTTTTGTCAAATGAAAAAATCGAATTACTGACAGAGACAGCCCAAACAGCTACCTTCCTTGAGCTTAAGACCTCTCCTTATAATAAGGAAAAAGGGATGATGACCATTACTTCCCTGGACAAGTGGTCATTAGTGGCTGCGCTGGCCTTTTTCGACAACGACAAGCGGGGATTTTTTACCGGTGATGCGGCAATCATCAGCAAAGACGAAGAACTGCAGAATTTCCGCTTCCAAAAGGATGAAGACCCGCGACCGGAAGTAAATAAACCGCAAGCTGTCAACAAGAGCATCTGGAATTTATTAAAATTCGTAGCGGCACTAATATTGTTCTTAATGATTAGTCTTGGCTTCTATCTGTACAAAAATAAAAAGGATAAGGGTTGATTCTGCAGCGGAGCGGGTTTGGAGGTAGGCCATGGGAAGAAAGTATTTAATAAATTTGTTGCTTAGCTTCGTTTCCCTGGTAATACTGAGTAACCTGGCTTATGGTTGGATTCCGGCGGACCGGCCCTCGAAAAAGGTGGAGAAGACCTTTACCGCTTTCTCCGGGTACAACCAGGAGCGGGCCGCACTGGAAGGATTTGTGGCCAAATATTTTATTCATGACGGTTTCGTCCGGACGAATTTAATCGACACCAAACAGGGGGAACTGGCTTCGGGAGCGGACTTTTTATCCGAATCCGCCGGACTTTTAATGCTGTATTACCTTAAACAGGATGAGCGTCAGAAATTCGATAGCCAAGTTAACCTGCTTAAGACGTATTTTTTCAACCGAAACCAGCTGTTTAAGTGGCGGATCCGTCCGGGGCTCAACCCGGAGACGGTCAATTCTACCGTTGATGATCTGCGGATTGTTAAAGCCTTGCTTAGGGCGGCCCAAAAATGGGAGCGAACCGATTACAAAATCATGGCCCAAAAACTATCAGCCCGACTACTGAAGAATTGTGTCACCGGCAACAGCCTAAAGGCTTATGATTCGCCCCATAGCCCCAAAGCGCCTTTTGTATATTATGATTTTGAAGCCCTGCGGTTAATGGGGGAATTTAATCAGAAGTGGCCGGTGCTGGCCAAGGTAAACCTGGAGCACATCTTAAGCCGCCAGGTCAAGGGCTTGCCTTTCTATAAAGATGACTGGTTTTCAAAAGGCAACGCCTTTCCAACGGTAGAAAACTTCATGGTCATGATGCATTTATCCGAGGCCGGCATTAAAGACCCCCAATCAATTGCCTGGTTAAAGGAGAAACTGAAGCGGAAGGGCTTGTTCGGGAGTTACTCTCTTGAAGGGAAACCCTTAAACGCGGTGGAATCTCCGGCCATCTATGCAATTACCGCAATTATCGCCAGATGGAACGGTGACGCAGAGCTTTATGCTTTGGCTGCGGGGCGGCTAAAGAAAATGCAGAACCTGAATAATAACGAGTATTACGGCGGATTTATCGATTTGAAACAGCTTGCGGCGTTCTCCTTTGACCAGCTTTTGGCGTTGTTGGCTTATTAACAGGGTTGGCGCTGGCATGATAAAAATGGGGACGAAAGTGTTGCTAAGACCAAAATTAGCTTTTAAATTCAAAGGGATACTTCTGACCGGAGTTTTTCTCAGCTTCCTGCCTGCCGGCTATTTTTTAGGACATAACTTGATTAAAGTTGACTTTTTCCCTGCTTACCGAAGGTTAATCCCTCAAGGGCAAAAGGAAGCGGCTCCGGGGGTGGCCCGTCAGAACCGGGAAAAACTGATGCAGTACTTTAAGGATATTTATGGAAAGAAGATTTTAAGCGGTCAACATATTTCCAGGGGTTTGATGGAAGTCGAAGCCATCTACGCGGTTACCGGGAAAAAACCGGCCATGCTGGGCTTGGATTTTATGGAATATTCCCCTTCCCGGGTGGAACGGGGTACTCGGGGGGATGCAAGCGAAAAGGCGCTCCAATGGTGGCGCGAAGGTGGAATTATCACTTTTTGCTGGCATTGGAATGCGCCAATGGGCCTGATTGACCGGGGACCTGATAAATACTGGTACAATGGCTATTACACCAAGGCGACCACTTTTGATTTCGCGAAGGGGGTCAATAATCCCGAGTCCAGAGAATATCAACTGTTAATTCGGGATATTGACGTTATCGCCGCCGAATTGAAGAAGCTTCAGAAAGAAGGGGTTCCGGTCCTGTGGCGACCTTTACATGAGGCCTCCGGAGGATGGTTCTGGTGGGGGAGTAAAGGTCCCAAACCCTATAAAAAGCTGTGGCGGCTCATGTATGACCGGCTGACCAACTATCACCGGCTGGACAATCTGATCTGGGTCTGGAACGGTGAGGACTCCGACTGGTATCCGGGACACAATCTGGTGGATATCGTCGGGAGAGATTTTTATGGCGCGAAACGGGATTATTCGCCCCGGAAAGAAGAGTTTCGCAAAGTTCAAAGATACGCAGGTAAGCGTAAAATGGTAGCCTTAACTGAAACCGGGGTCGTTCCCGATCCGGATCAGTTAAAGAAAACCCGCTCCAAATGGCTTTGGTTTATGGTGTGGTCGGAAGGATTCGTGCTTAAGGGAGAGCAACCAAAATACTCCGAAGAATATACCGAAGTCGGGATGTTAAAAATGGTTTACCATCATGATTACGTGATTACCAGGGATGAACTGCCCCGGTTCAGATTGAAATAAAAATTGATGACGCTGTAATTTTACATGAAAAGTAGGGATCTTTTTGAGCAAGATTTTAATTCGGTTTTTATTAATCGGGATTATTTTCAGCATAGCTTTCCCCCAACTAGCGAACGCCCAATTATTACCGGATCCCACAAGCGGCCTCTGGTATTATCAGGAAACCTTTTCCGATAAGCGTCTCAAAAACAATCAGATTAGCGACAAAAACGGAAAGGTAATTTGGCGGATTAACAAAGCCGTGGGACAAACCAACACCATCACGGATACCGGAGCGTTGGAGCTTGGTGGTGCCCGCTATATGCAACGGGCGATTTTGGCTGAGGATATTTGGGGCCATAAGCAGAACTATGCCATGGAATTTACTCTCAATCTTCAGAAGCTGGGCAATGAGGGCCATTCAGGGAGGCCGATCGCCATTATCATCCCGCGGGCCAAAGATAGGCAATTTAATGAATATTATGCTGTGACCTATTTTATGGAGAATACCATATCGAACCTGTTTAGATTTAAATGGGCCATCATTAACACAGCGGCGCCGACGAAGATGAAACCGTTGGTGGAAGGGTATTATTTATTGCGGGAAGATGTGGACTATACCGCCCGGTTGGTTATTCAAAACACAGCGGAAGGCAATGTCAATATCCGCTTTTATATTGACGGCCCCATTAATCCCATGAAGGAATACCGGCCGCTGATCGAGTATACCGACTCCAGCGCATTTAAAATCATGGCGGGGGTGACCGGCCCGGCTTTCGGTATGGTGGGCTATACGGATGCTGGTTGGGGCATTCCGCCGGTAGTCCGTTATGACAATATCCGATTATTCGAGTTGCATCAGTTTGAAAAATATGAGGCGGAGTTAAGGAAAAATGTAGAGATTAATCCGAAAGATATTGAAAACACCAGTGAATATGGAATGGTCAAATACCTTATTAATAAAGGTATCATGGAGGAATATTCCGATCATGCATTTAAACCCCAGGAGAGTATTACGGTTGCGCAATTCCTCAAAGTTCTGATAACCCTTAAAGGGGAGAAGGAGCCCGCCGGAAAGTCTCTTTGGGCTGAGAATTATGTGAAACATGGTATCAACCTGGGGCTCATCCGAGAAAATGAGTTTTCCGGTTATAACCGGCCAATGACCCGATATGACGCAGCTTTATTCATTGCCAGATTTTACGGCAATCCGGCGGGGGATAAGAAATATCTGACGTTGATCAGGGATTGGGCGACGCTTCCCAGGGAATATTTGAATGCGGTCCTCTATTCGTATTATGAAGGGTATTTGCGACTGGATGACAACTTCGAATTTAAGGGAGAGCACCCGGTGACCCGGGCGGAGGCCGCCGCAATCACCCTGAGAATGCTGGATGCCGGTTACCGGAAAGTTAATTATGATTTGGAACTCCCCAGTATCTTGTCAACCGGGGCGGTCCTTCAGCGAAATAAGAAAGTCCCGATTTGGGGCCGGGGTGTAACCGGGGAAACCATTACCGTCCGCTTTAAAAATCAGGTCAAGACGGCTGTCGTCAAAAACGGCCATTGGTATGTGGAACTGGATCCGATGCCCCACGGCGGCCCTTACACATTAAAAGTAACCGGTGCGAAAAAGAAGCTCGTATTATACAATATCAGGGTCGGAGAAGTATTCATTATCGCCGGTCAATCAAATTCGGAGATGTTTTTGGCGGATTGTCACGGCGCCAAGGAAACCCGGAAAAAGTTTTATAATAGTACCAGATTACGCTATTATATGGGCGACGTCCTTACAGCTGTCCGGCCTAATTTAAACTGCGACGGAAAATGGTACCGCGCGGAAGGCTGGGTGCTTGATGAATCACCGGCTATCGGTACTTTCTTTGTGGAAAAAATCCTTGAATTAAATAAAGAATTGTCCCGTGTCACCATCGGCATTATCCGAATCTCATACGGGGGTACTACGGTCGAGGCATTTATACCTTACTCCATTTTTGAGGAGAAAAATTATGTTCAAAAGGATAATGAGGCGATCATGTCGGGATTTTGGAATGGTTTCATGGAACCCATAACGCCGTATGCGGTGAAAGGAGTTATTTATTATCAGGGAGAACAAAGCGCGCACCTTGGCTACAAGTACGAGCCGCTGCTTCGGGATTATTTACGGGGAATCAGAAGGGAGTTTCAGGACCCCAATTTGCCGGTAATCCTTGTCCAATTGGCCAGTTACGGTTATAACGATTTTCGGACCGACCTGAATGAGTGGCCGATTATCCGGGGGGTTCAATTAAAGGTGGCCAATAATACCCCGAATACCGGGTTGGTTACTGCCGTTGATTTGGCTGACCCTGACCCCATTGAAATCCATCCCCGGGAGAAGAAGAAGGTCGGAGAAAGGCTGGCCTATCGGGCCATGGAGTTATTTTACGGAAAGCCTTGCGAAAAAAGAAGCGCCGAATTGAAATTCTGCAAACTTGAAGGGAATAAAGTCATTGCCGGCTTTGATTATGATTTTGGCCGGATTTATCTTAAAAATAATAATATTGGGGACAGTTTCCAGATCCTCGACCAACAGGGAATATGGCAAGATGCGAAGGCGGTGGTGAACAGCGACAACCGTACGGTTACGATTTGGAATGATGCAATTGCGGAGCCGTTGGGAGTTAGGTACGCCTGGGTTAATTATCCCAATGTTTGTTTGTACAATGCTGTGGATCTCCCGGTACTGCCTTTCCGGGTGCTGCTCGGCGAAAGAAATACCGGCTCTGCCATGCTGAAGATTTCCAATCATAAATTAAAATCCTATGATGCGATCGTCAATACCACCAGAGGGCATCAATTCAGGCTGGTCAATGTCATTGACCCGGACACGTTAGTTCATCAATATCCGATTAGTGGGCAAAGCGCCGGGGATACCATTGAAAAATTAGCAAAGCTGGCCACTGCGAAAGCTCAGGACGGCACTTTGGAAACCGTTGTTAAACTGAAGCAGCACGGCCTTTCCGTCGGCGACTGGATCCGGAACGACAGCCAGAGATGGGAAGCCCGCCGAGTCAGCGCGGTCATCGATGCCGACACTTTTGTGGTCGCTGCCATCGCGGGCCAAAGCGCCGGTGACGAAATTACCAGGTTCCGCTTGCTGGGCAAAGCGGTAGCGGAGTGAGGCGCCGCACCGGCCCTGGCAATGATTACAATCAGTTAACTTTAACTCGAAAGGGGGTATCATTGTGGTGCGAAAAATTCTGTTCGTCTTTGGAACACGCCCGGAAGCGATAAAAATGGCGCCGGTGGTCAAGGAATTTCAAAAACAACCGGATAGATTTGAGATTAAGGTCTGTGTGACGGCGCAACACCGTCAAATGCTGGATCAGGTTTTGAAAATTTTTGAAATTACGCCGGATTTTGATTTAGACATCATGCAGCCGGGACAAGATCTCAATGATGTTACGGCCCGAGTCGTCCTGGGTTTACGGGAAGTTTTAGCCGGTTTCCAACCGGATGTGGTGTTGGTTCACGGGGATACCACCACTGCGCTGGCAGCCGCCCTGGCTGCCTATTATCAGAAAATTGCCGCGGGACATGTGGAGGCGGGGTTGCGTACCAACAATATTTACTCTCCGTGGCCCGAGGAGATTAATCGCCAGCTTACGGCGCGAATCGCCCGCTACCATTTTGCCCCGACGGTTAGTTCGCGAATCAATTTATTGAAGGAGAACATTGCCCCCGAAAATATCGTAATTACCGGGAATACGGTCATCGACGCCCTGTTGATGGTAATTGGGAGAATTAAAAATGATCCCGATTTGGAAGCACACCTGCGCAGCAATTTGGAAAAGTGCGGGTATAATTTAACCGGTCGCCAATTCATACTGGTCACCGGACATCGGCGCGAAAATTTCGGGCAGGGACTTTTAAATATCTGTGACTCCCTGAGACGGATTGCCAAGGACAATCCGGAGGTTGACATCGTATACCCGGTACATATGAATCCCAATGTCAGGAAACCGGTTAATCAAATCTTAAAGGGCATTAACAACGTCTATCTCATCGAACCCTTGGAGTACCAGGAGTTTGTTTATGTCATGAGCCGGTCCTATCTGATATTAACCGACAGTGGCGGTATTCAGGAAGAAGGCCCCAGCCTGGGGAAGCCGGTTCTGGTAATGCGGGATACAACGGAGCGTCCCGAAGCGGTGGAAGCCGGTACCGTGAAATTAGTGGGAACCGATCCGGAGAAGATCGTGAAAGAAACGCAACTCCTGCTGGATCATGCTGCCGTGTATCATGAAATGGCCCAGGCGCATAATCCCTATGGCGACGGCAGAGCCGCCGCCAGAATCGTCCGGTATTTGCAGGAAAAATTAGGCGAATCCCGAAATGATTTCATTTCAGAAGCGAAAGGGTAGATAAGATGAAGGGGAACCGGAAGGGTTTACAGTTTGTTATTTTGATGCTGCTGTTCGCAGCATTGTTTACCTATAATACCTGCGCTGAAAGACCGGAAAAGGAACCGGTGACGAGCAGCGGGAAAGAAATACCGGATTTTAAATTTAACATTATTAATAGCCAGGAAACCATCACTAAAGAACAATTAGCCGGGAAGGTTTATATTTTGGACTTTTGGAAAACCACTTGTCCGCGCTGTCAGGCGCAAATGGGGTTGCTCCAGGATTTGTTTGCCGAATTTAGTCAAGAAGGTTTAGTGATGATCAGTTTATCTTTGGACAAAAGTATTGAAGATATTGAGGAGTTTCGGAAGAATAACTGGGCTATGCCCTGGATCCACGTTTGGGTGAAAGATGGTTGGAAAGATAATAT
>DATCLA010000169.1:0-2585 GCA_036564195.1 Bacillota bacterium | reverse complement strand
CAGAATAGTCTATCAATATATTGTTTTAATAAACAATTTGAGAAATTATGAAACCAGTTAGATTAAATATTACCTAATGTGATAATAAACTACTTGAACAAAGATGTTTAAAAAGTTATAATGGCAACTAAAGATTAAAGTAGTCTGGAGGCTAAATGATGTCAGAACGTGTCTATAATTTTAATCCCGGGCCGGCTATGCTGCCGTTAGAAGTGCTGGAAGAGGCCCAAAGCGAATTACTGAATTACCGGGATACCGGAATGTCGATTATGGAGATGAGCCATCGCAGTAAAGATTATGAAGCAGTACATAATGAGACGGAGAGCTTGATTAAAGAGCTGTTAAACGCGCCATCGGATTACCGGGTGTTATTTATGGGCGGCGGGGCCAGCACCCAGTTTGCCTTAGTGGCTTTGAACTTTTTAACTGCTAATCAAGAAGCTGATTATCTGCTGACCGGTTCGTTTGCAGAAAAAGCCTATCAGGAGGCAAGTAGGATCGGTAAGGCAAATATCGCAGTCAGCACCAAGGATAGTAATTACGATCGAATTCCTCAACCGGACGAGATTAAATTAAGTTCTGCTCCGGCCTATGTCCATATGACTTCCAATAACACCATTTACGGTACACAATGGCGGGTTTTGCCGGAGTTTCCTGGGATCCCGCTGGTAGCGGATATGTCTAGTGACATTTTATCCCGGGAATTTGACGTTTCCAAGTTTAGCCTGATTTACGCCGGCGCTCAAAAAAATCTAGGACCTTCTGGAGTGACAGTGGTGTTGATTAGCCCGGAAATGTTGGATCGAGCCAATCAGAATCTTCCGATAATCTTCCAATACAAGGTTTTTGCCAAGCATAATTCGCTTTATAATACTCCGCCTTCATTTTCAGTATATATGGTTAACCTGATGATGAAATGGCTTAAGAAAAATGGCGGAGTGTCTGTAATGGAGAAGCGTAACCGGGAAAAGGCAACCTATATTTATGATGCGATCGATGCCAGCGGCGGTTTTTACCGCGGCCATGCCCAAAAAGATTCCCGGTCATTAATGAATGTAACTTTCCGGCTGCCTAGTGAGGAATTGGAGAGCGCGTTTATTAGTGAGGCCAAGAAAGCGGGATTAGTAGGTCTCAAAGGGCACCGTTCCGTCGGAGGAATGCGGGCTTCAATTTATAATGCAATGCCGTTGGCCGGTTGTAAGCTGTTGGCTGATTTCATGAAAGACTTTGCCAAACGAAATGGGTAATTAATTTAGTTATAAAAAGCGGCTTAAAAACCGCTTTTTTTATGGCGTTTTTTAACTTTCATCGGTTTTCTGGTATTTCCGAGCCAGCCGTAGTAAAATGTCTTTCCGGTTGAGCCCGGGATCTTCCAGGACCTGTTCCAGTAAAAATCGAAGGATTTTCCCGATTTTAGGTCCGGGCGGCAGTTGTAACCCGTTCATCAGGTCATAGCCGTTTAGCGCCAATTGGTTTACCTGGTAAACGTTTGCCTCATCTAGGACAGCGTTAATCCGTTGGGTTAAGTCTTGCCAGTACTCCCAGGTGGCAGAGGTAATCTGTCCGGTAGCGACGATATCGGCGCGCCGTAATTCCAGTAAATCGCCTATAACTGTGGTGCCGGTTTTAGCAATTAACCGGCGGATTGCGGCATCGCTATAAGGGAATCCCAGCGTAAACATGTGCAGGCTGATTAGTTTGACCACTTGATTAATTAAGGAGTTGGGATAATGAAACCGTTCCAGAATCAACCGGCTGATTTTAGCCCCGGTTTCGGCGTGGCCGTAGAAATGCAGCCCATCGGGTCCGGTTTTCTTAGTTAACGGTTTACCGATGTCATGCAATAACGCTGCCCAGCGTAAGTGCAGTTGCGGTCGGATGGCAGCTACCGTAGCACAAAGATGCTGCCATAATGGTTTTTTCCGGCTATCTCCGGACTCTAATTCTTCCCGGCCCAATTCCGGGATTACCAATTCCAATAATCCGCTGTCCTGTAAACCTTCCAATCCTTTAACTGCTGCAGTTCCTACCAGCATTTTGTGAAGTTCGGCACCAACCCGCTCTTTGCTTACGGGGACTGCCCATTGGGGGTTGATCGCTTTGATGGTAGCCTGTTCCGGTCGAAGGTCCAGGGTAGCCAGGAAACGGTAAAAGCGAAACATCCTTAGCCCATCTTCTTTGAAACGAATCTTGGGGTCCCCAACGGCTTTTAATACTCTCCGTCGCAGGTCATGTTTACCGCCGAAGGGATCGATTAGGGTTTGGGTTCCGAGGTCATAAGCCATAGCATTGATGGTGAAATCCCGCCGTGCCAAATCGGCAGTAATCTCTTTTGTGAACCGGACCAAATCAGGTCGGCGCCCGTCACTGTATGCCAAATCCTCCCTTAAAGTGGTAATTTCAATGGAGTGGCCATTGCCGGTAATCGTGACAGTACCATATTTTTTGCCGGTTGGAACAGTCAGGGGAAAAATTGCCTCAACTTGATCGGGGAGGGCATTGGTTGCTAAGTCCCAGTCATGCGGAGTCTTTCCGGTCAGCAAGTCGCGGACTGCCCCACCGACTAAATAGGCTTGAAATCCGGA
>DATCLA010000168.1:0-5045 GCA_036564195.1 Bacillota bacterium | reverse complement strand
CGTCTGTTTTTTTTGCAAACGTAACCACTCTGCGCTTAGAGTATGCCACCGCCGATAAACCTCGTCAAATTGTCGGCGTAAACTAATACAGTCAGCCCCACAATATTGATCCAGTAATTCTAGTTGCTTCTCGGGAAAAAGCAACGACTGGTGCTGGTGCTGCCCGTGAATATCAATTAAAAATTCCCCGATCTTTTGGAGCAGCATCACCGTAACCAGGTGCCCGTTGACCCGGCAACGATTCTTCCCGTTATGGCTGATTTCCCGTTGAATAAGTAAAAGATGATCCGGATCAGCCGGGACTCCGGCTTCGACCAATAATTCGTCCAAATCCGGCCGATTCGCGCTTTTGAAAACCGCTTCTACCAGAAGACTTTCCGCATCGGTACGAATCATCTCGGCACTGAAGCGTTCTCCCAAAACCAATCCCAAAGCATCAATGATAATTGATTTTCCGGCGCCGGTTTCTCCGGTTAAAACATTAAATCCCGCATCTAATTCCAAATCCAGTTCCTCAATTAAGGCAAAATTCCGGATGTGAAGCTCCTGAAGCAATTTGTTACCTCCTCAATTGCTCTAACCGTAGCGCTACTTCCTTCGCCAGTTCTTTGTTACGGGCTACCGCCATAATGGTATTATCACCGGCAACAGTACCGACTACTTCCGGCCATTCCAGGTCATCAAAGGCTGCCGCTACTCCCTGAGCAGTTCCGCTTGTGGTCTTAATAACAATAATATTTTCAGCAGTATCCACTGCGACTACTGCATCCTCCAACATCTTTTGGGCCCGCCGCACTAAATCCCCAGGAATCCGGTCCTGGGGCAAGGAATAACGATAATGCCCTTCCGGGGTAGGTACTTTCACTAGCCCTAACTCTTTAATATCTCGGGATAAAGTTGCCTGGGTAACGAGGACCCCTTTAGCTTCTAAAATTGCTCCCAACTCTTCTTGGGTCCCGATATTCTTCTCTTTAATGATGGAAATAATCAGCGCATGACGTTCGGCTTTCATAACGTCCTCCCTAATCAGATTCTTCCTGCTTTCAACCGGGATTTTAATGCTTCAAACAAACCCTGGTTGTTAAAACGCAGCAGCCGGGTAACATATTCAGCCTTGCTAAAATGAATCTCATCATCCGGTTCTAAAGGAATGGTAAATTGACCATCGGCGGTTAAAGATATATTGGTATGATTGGCATTTAAAATTACTTTAATCTGTGCCATTTCGCTCAACACCACCGGCCGCGCATAAAGTGAATGAGCACACAGGGGAGTAATCAGAATGGCTTGCAAACGAGGGTCTAAAATCGGCCCCCCGGCTGATAAGGAATAAGCTGTGGAACCAGTGGCCGTAGTGACGATTAACCCATCTGCCGGGTAGGTGGTAAAATACTCATCATCAATCCAGGTTTCCAACCGAATTAACTGGACCGCGGTTTCCTTCGCCACTACCAACTCATTTAAGCTAAACAGCTCTTTACAACAGGTACCGTCCCGCAGCACAACCGCTTTGAGCATCATCCTGTCTTCAAACCGGTAACTCCCGGCGCTTAAGTCATCCAAAGCCTGGTCCAACCGGCCGCTTTCGACTCTGGTTAAAAATCCTAAATGTCCCAGATTAATCCCTAACAACGGGATTTGATGCGGATAGATTCTTCGGGCGGCATCTAAAATTGAGCCATCGCCACCTAAAACAATCACCAAATCCAAATCATTCCGGGTTGCGGCTGCTTCTAATGTAACCTTAGCACAGTCAAAATCTTCTGCCAGAATACTTTCGGTCAACGGATTAAAACCGCGTTTTTTTAATGAAACAATCAGCTCTCCGGTCAACTGTAAGGCAGTTGGTTTCTCAAGGTTAGGTAGGATTAAGATATTTTTCAAAGCAGCCACCCTTGTTTTTTTTATATTTATTCATCAAAAAATCGATTTTTCCTTCAGGATTTAAAATTCGGCACAGCAGCCTAAGCCCTTTTGACGCGGCAAACAAAATGCCCGAAAAGTAAATTGAAGCGAAAAGGTTTTCGGGACGGAAATAAAAAAGAACCTGTTTAAAGGTTCCTGTTTAGCTTGTTTAGCACCTTTGATCTAGCTTACAGTGATATGGTTTTAACTTTCGTTTTTAGATTAACCTCTCTTTTAGTATAGGAATAATTTTTAAAAAATTCCCGAATAATATTTGAAATTACAATCTTAGCCCCTTTTTTGCTGGTAGAAGGCAATAACAATGCATAATGCCCCTCATCTAAATGACACAAGATGTCACTTTTACGTAAAATACTATGGGCTGTAGTTTGAATCTGATTAAAAATGGTTAACCGTTGCCGGTTTTCCTGTTGTCCGTTGGCATCCAGCTCCAACAGTACCATACTGGCTACTCCGTTACGGGCCACCCGGCGACGTTCCAATAACAGGCAAGTCCAAAATAATTCCGGATCACAGATAAACGGGCCGTTAACTTCGACTTCGGTAGTTTTATGTTCAATCAGCTCCGTCATATTGTTACTGCTGCTTTCTTCCTGCTCTTTGATGATATTATATAATTTCTTCAATTCCTCAGAAGGTTTTACCCCCAGTTCACTGTAGAGCAAGGTCGAACAGGAAGTATAGTAAGCCTTCGCGGATTTAATATCCCCCAAATCCAATAACACTCTGATTAACATAGCTTGTAAGTCTTCCATATAAGGGTCGGCTTTTACCGCCTTTTCCAGATATAGTCTGGCCCGGACCAAGTCTTTAGCCTCAATTAACCAACCGGCCAATTCCCGGACTGCATCCAAAAACATTAAACGGTAATATTCCCGAAGCGGAATCGCACTTTCCATGTTGGGATCTTCAGCTAAAAAATCCCCTTGATACAGGTCTAACGCCTCAATATAATTGTTAATCGCTTCAGCACGGTTATGCTCGCCCTGACGTTTGGCCAGCGCACATAATTGTTCAAATTCTTCCACATCCAACCAATAGGGAGCATTTAAATTAAACGCACAGGAATCTTTACGATAGACAATATAGGAATACTTCGACCGCGACCCCTTGGGTTCCAGCATCGACTTTAAGCGGCAAACTGTGGTCCGTAACGCCGCTGTATCGTCGGGTTTCTTTTGAGCCGGCCACAAATCGTTTACCAAACTTAAGGTCGGAACTACTGACCGCCGGTTGATCACCAAATATTTAAAGAGCTGCCACATTTTATGCTTACTGATGATACCGATTGCTTCGGTTTCACCCGGTCGTAAGACTCTAAACTTACCAAAACAATATATTCTAAGTACAGAGGAGTTGGGGTTATAGTCAAAGGCTGTTTGAGTGCTACCCATTTTTTGCCTCCTTAAACAGATGCTGATTTTTAGTCTAACTTAACATAAAGAATGCAAAAATCATGTCGATTTATCCCATATAAATAATATGGGTTTTAGCTTCTTTTAACAAATAGCCTTTAAAAAAACCGTAAACAACCTCCGGAAGAAGTAAATAGAAAAATACCGTTTAGTAATTTAAACGATATTCTGACACTGCGACAGACTTTTAGTTTCACGGTTAATGAAATCAGCTACTGCCTGACGATCTAACGAGCTAATATAGTCAAAACGGAATCCGTGGTAATAAATGGAATCTATCCCTTTAGAAGTATGAACTAACGTAGCAATGGTATTAACTTTCTCAGTTCCATCCTTTAAAAAAAAACCACAAGTAAATCTGGAACCAGGCGCCAGCCATTCCGGTGACATTATTCCCATCCCGTCTTCGCTGAGATTATCCAAATAACCATAGATTAGCTTCAGTTGGGTAGAACTCACCAGTTTAGCAGCACTATGTGTTTTTATCCGTAATTTTTTTCGTTTTTCCATAAACAATGCTCACTCCTTTTCGCAACATTTCCTTAAATTAAATTTAACACAACCGGCAATAATCTTATGTCGATTTTTGGTTATTTTAACCATATATTACCATGTAAATTTCTGTATTTACCTCTATTTTATAGTAATTATGCTCCTTGCCATAAAAAAATACCCGGATGAAACCGGGTATAACTTACTATTTGCTTTTAAATGTCTGGCAACATGTATCTTCCACCGAATCGGCCGGTGTAGTTGATAAATTATCTAACTTGGCATCAGGCGGAAATCCACCCTCGGAATCATTTTGGATCACAATCTGTTTGGCTTTACAGAGATTCCCGTTAGTCCAGTATTCACAGTTATCGACTGTACAATTCACATCGGGCATCCTAATCACTCCTTAGCTTAATTTATGGTTAAGATACCCTACTTTGCTCCCAGCTATACTTGGTTCTTACCGGTTCGCCCAGAAACTCCGGGCACATTTTATTCCAAATTGGGATATTTGGGATTGGTAAGAGCTTCAACTCTATTAACCGGCCAAAAGATAAAAATTGCCTTTCCCACCAGGTTTTCATAAGGAACAAAACCGACATCAGGGTCACGACTGTCTTTACTGGCATTGCGGTTATCACCCATCACAAACACCGTACGCTCGGGAACTTCGGTAAAATCATAATCCTGGTACATCTTTTCTTTAATATATGGCTCTTTAATTTCAATACCATTGATGTACAATTTGGAATTTTGAATGTAGATCCGGTCTCCAGGTACGCCAATAACCCTTTTAATAAATTTTTTGGTGGGATCTTTAGGGTACTTCAGGACAACAATATCACCAATTTTAGGAGGCCTAATGCGAAAGATAAATTTATTGACCAGTAGCCGTTCGCCATCTTGCAAAGTGTTTTCCATGGAACTTCCTTTGACCAAAAATGACTGAACTACAAAGATCATGATAAACAAAATTGTCAAAACTGCGATGGCAAAAGCTTCAACGTTTTCACGATACTCTGATTTCTTGATCTCAAACATTACCAAAGGCCTCCCAGGCTGATTATTGGTTGCGGCGTTCTTCAATCCGGGCCGATTTGCCGGAACGTTCCCTCAAGTAGTACAATTTAGCACGCCGTACTTTACCGTGCCGCACCACCTCAATTTGAGCCAGCATCGGTGAGTGTAACGGAAAAGTCCTCTCCACTC
>DATCLA010000167.1:0-3534 GCA_036564195.1 Bacillota bacterium | reverse complement strand
ATTCACGACCGGTTGGCCAAGGAAGGTTACCAGATCTGTCGCAGCGAAAAGGCACATCTGACGGGAGCGGCTTCCGAAACTGAAACTCCCGCGTTAGCGGCCCTACTGGGCTTGGCTCTAGATGAATTAGGCTGGGACTCCGTTGCCGGTCTACGGATTCAGACCCTGGAGCAACAGGAGAAAGCCGGTATCAGAGAACGGCTGAAACTGGCAGTTAAATTCGCCCTGGCCGGCGGGATCCTGGCGGGCGGGTTACTGTTGCTGTTCCAAGCCCGACTGGTAAAACGGGATAAAGAAGCTCGGTGGCTGGCGGCTCAGTCTGGGAAAATTGCGCAACTGCGGCAGATCGAAGCTAAAACCAGCCAATACCTGGTGAAGATCAAAACAATGGAAAACTGGATGGACTCCCGGGGGCGGGAGTTGGAATTTCTGGTTGCCCTGCACCAGGGGGTACCGGAAGATACAATAATTACTGACTTGAATATGGAAGACGGCCAAGTGCGGAACATCTCCGGGATTACGCCCTCGGTCTCCCTCTTGCTGGACAGGTTGCAAAAGAGCCCGGCGTTACGCAGTCTGAAACTTAAAGGGAATATTGCCGTGACTGAAAATGGTTTGGAACGGTTCCAGCTTGAGGATCCAACGAAACAAAAGGAGACCAAGTAAGATGACAGCCAGGGAAACTAAGTTATGGATTATAGTAGGTACTGTGGTGGCTGGAGCATTGCTTTTTAATCTGCTTTACCCCCATTTTACGCAGACTCTGAACCAACCGGCCGTTACGGTGAGCCGGGAAGAAGCCGTCCGGATCTTGCGAGCTGAAGATAATATCCGGGCGCGCAATCAGGCGGCGGTCTCTCGGTATCAACAACTTTGCCGACGGTTTTACCTTTTAAAAAAACCGGCGGAAGCTGAGCTGAACATCTTGAAAGTTGTGGAGGAGCTTGCTTACAGCAACGAAGTGCCGATTAAACTGAAAAACACGGTCCGGCTTCCGACGGCGGAAATCGGCGTTGCTTTAGAAGGAACTGCCGGTTCCAAAAGTTTTTTTCGGTTTTTACAACAACTGACTCAAGCTCCGGTCTGTTTCAAAATAAAGCGGATGCAATTACATAGTATCCCGGAAAAACGGGTGTTAGAATACCAACTGGTATTAAGCGTTTTAATGGTGGAGTAAAAGGTGATGATGATGACCGAACGAATTGAGCGCTGTTTCTTCCCATTTTTAATGGTGGCAATTGCCGTTTTGGGATGGGGGTTACTGAAGTTGAGTCAAGCTAGGCTCTATCAGCCGGCCGAACCAGTAAAGGCCGCCCGGAACAGTTTTAACTTCAGCCGTAAAGAACCGGTTTTTCCGCTGGAGCGTTATCAAGCTTTATTAAGCGGGGATTTATTCTTCGGTCCGGTATCGCCAGAAGTAACTCCGCCGCCACCGGTGTTTACCTCGGAACTGATTGTGATGGGGATTACCAAAGAAACTAACGCTAAAAACGGCTATGCGGTGATCGGGCTCAAGTCCACCGGTGACAGCCGGACCTGGATCGCTACAACCGGAATGGAGATCGCCGGTGAAAAAATCCTCCAAATCAAAGAAGATTACCTGATTGTCAGAAACAAAACCGGGACCGGAAAAGTATTGCTGCGAAATTAACCGGCTTTTGGTTAAACTCCGCCGCTAATTGGTCGGGGTTTTTTATTTTGGCTTGTTGCTTTAGATAGGTTTTGCCAGATTCAGGGTATTAACCTCCCGCTAAAAAGAGATACTAACTTTGAGCAACCCAAAGTAAAATCGGGAGGAGTTTTTTAGTGATGGAACGATTGAAAGTGGGGATCATCGGTACCGGGATGGCTTTTGAGCGGTTGCACTACCCGGCCTTTCAGGAACTGAGCGAGCAATACCAGATCGCGGCGGTTTGTGATGAAGACCGGTTTAAGGCGGAAAAATGGGCGAAACAGTTGGGGTTAACTGAAAATGACGTCTATACCGACTACCGGGAGTTGGCCCGGCGGGACGACCTTCAAGTGCTGGATATTATGGTCCCAATTGGGCTCAACTTTACGGTGGCGGAAGGGGTGGCGGCAATTATTTCCGGAACCGGAAAAGGGATTATCCTGGAAAAACCGTTAGCGCCAACCTTGGAACAGGCCAAGCAAGCAGCCGACCTGCCACGAAAATATAATGTGATGATGATGATTGCCGAAAATTACCGTTACGATGAGGAGGTTAACCTAATCCGGGAGTTGGTCGGGGAAGGTAGTATCGGCGCAGTAGACTACTTCATTGTCAACCGGATGTTCAGTATGCTCGATGATATGAGTCAGAATACCTTCGCAGCCCGGGAGTGGCGGCAGCATCCGGATTTTCCCGGCGGGTTTTTTTACGATAGCGCTGTCCATGACATGGCCGCCTTACGTCATATTTTCGGCGCCATTGACGAGGTCACTGCCTACGGCCAGAAAAAGGCAGAGATCCCGGGCCAGTTTTCAGTGGTAAACGTGATCCTCAAGTTTACCAGTGGTCTAACCGGTAGTTTCAGTTTTTGCTCCAGTATTAAGGAACTGCAAAGCCCTTTGGTAGGCTTACGGATTTTCGGCCGAAAAGGCCAGATCTACCTTGAGGAGCGGGATGCTGGTGTTGTCAATCTGTTTGCTGCGGATGGAACCACCCGGCAGATCTCTTATCAGCCCCGGCGCGGCTACTATAATGAACTGCTAAACTTTTATAACGCTTATATCGGAAAAGAAACACTGGCAGTCACGCCGGAGCTGGAATTCGGCGATGCCCGGACAGTCCTGGCAATTTTGGAGTCCCTGGAACACGAGACACCGGTAAAAGTCGACTGGACCGATAAATTCCTGCCCGATTACAACCGTCGCGATCTGCAGCACACAGCGGGAGAATCACAATTAACAGTAGGTGAGGAAAGATGAAGGTTACGATTCATCTGGGTTCCCACCAAGAGGGCGTTAGTCTTTACTTCTGGCACAATCACAGTTACCGCCGATTTAACCGTCAGGTCTGGCCGGTACGCCAGGATGCCTTCGGCTGGGTTTTTGAAGTCGATGCGGCACTTAGCTCCTTCCATTTTTGCTTTCACACCCCAGCAGGAAATAGGGGACCGGAACGGTTTTTCAGTAATTATCTGGGCGATGAGGTCTGGTGCCAGTCGGATCGCTCCGAAGTCTATCCGGTGCAGCCGGCAGCTGTCAAAGGGCACGTTAACGAGTTTTATGAGGAACTTACCGACCTGGTGCCGGAGGGCCTGTTTCTGCCGGAAACGGATATTTCCTATTTACGAGAGGGGATTCCGCCCCGCAACAGCGGCGGTAGCGGAATTATCAAAACCTTACTGGGAGGGCACCGCTTGAACGACGGTTCGTTGCTTTTCGGGTTGTTTCACCCTGTGGCGGCCCGGGTTTATGTAGTAGGAAACTTTAATGACTGGCAATGTCCCGGCCACCCGATGCCCGACCCATCCCGGTTTATTCCTTTAGACCTTTACCGGGGCTATTATGACCAGCCCAATCTGTGGC
>DATCLA010000166.1:0-4654 GCA_036564195.1 Bacillota bacterium | reverse complement strand
CCCGGCAATAACCCTTCAGTCTTTCCTTGGCTTTTAATTCAATATCCGGTGGCAGAAAAAGCATTTCTAAACTCCTGATTTAGATATAAGTTATTTCTTGGGCATAATGACCATTATCTTTAAATCATTAACATTAGTACCGGTAGCGCCGGTAACGATGGCGTCCCCCAGTTTTTTCAGCACCGGAGTCACATCATGTTTGGTCAATGCGGCAAAAAGGTCAATCTGCATTTCCTTGGCTCGGGCAACTGTCAAATTATCAACGATTCCGCCGGCTAATTCAGTAGGCCCGTCGGTGCCGTCGGTATCCTGCCCCACTACAACCACGTCACCGATATCGTCAATCCATAACGCGGCTCCAATGGCAAATTCCTGGTTAGGGCCTCCTAAACCAACCGTACCGCTAAATTTAACGGTAGTTTCACCGCCGCCGATAATGACACATGGAGGTGTTAACGGCCGGTTGTTCAAAATTATTTCTTTGGCGATTGCGGCATAAGTTGAGCCGACTTCTTTGCTCTCTCCTTCTAACATAGTCGAGAGGACCATTGTTTGAAAACCCAGGGCGCGGGCTTTTTCCGCAGCTCCGTCACAAGCGGCGGTCCCGCCTACAATAATATAGTTATAGATGTGATGGTCGGAAAGGTCTTTGGGAGTATCCTGTTCTGGTTTGGCATTTTCCAGATAAACTTTTACCGAATGGGGTACTTTATCCCAAAGTTCATATTTGGTCAGAGTCCGACGAGCATCGTCAAAGGTGGAAGTGTCGGGAACCGTAGGGTCAGTAATATAATCCAGTGGGTCGCCAATTACGTCGGACACGGTTAAATTAATCAAGTGGGCCTGGGGATGAATGTTTTTGGCCAACCATCCGCCTTTAATCTGACTCAAGTGTTTTCGAACCGCATTGATTTCGATGATATTAGCGCCACAGGACAATAATAATTTATTAACCAGCTTTTTCTCATCTAAAGTAATTCCCGCTACCGGATAAGGCATCAACGCTGAACTACCACCGGTGATTCCGGCAAAGACAATATCACCGGCTCGAATCTGGCGGGCTAAGTCCAGCATTGCCCGAGAGGCCTGATAACCGGCTTCGTCAGGAATCGGATGACTGGCCCAAAATAACCTGGAGTAAGTTAGTTTGCCTTCCTGGCCATATTTACAGGTTATGACGCCATCGGTAATCCGATCTCCTAAAATCTCCTCTAACGCTTTAGCAATGGGATAAGTGGCTTTACCGGCTCCTAACAGGAATATCCGTTGATCTTTTGCCAGTTTAAAACTGTTTTCACCAACTTTTAAATAATCCCCGTCTAACCTGACCAATTCTTTAACTGCTTTATAAGGATCAGCCTTAGTTAAGGCATAGTCAATGATTGACAAAGCTATTTCACGGGTTTTAATATTACCATGAGCTAACAATTCTGTCCTGTTCTTAAAATAAGTCACATTTATCCCTCCTGTAATAAATTGGTAAAAATAGAACAGTCGGAAAAAAGCCCGACTGCTCTATAAAACTACCTGGATTTTTTAATAAGGCAATCTAAAGTTGCGTCCGGCATAGCGGGCCTGCGATCCTAACTCAGCCTCAATTTCGAGTAGCCGATTGTATTTAGCCGTCCTCTCGCTGCGGACTCCGGCGCCGGTTTTGATTTGGCCGGCGTTCAACGCCACCACTAAGTCGGCAATCATCGGATCTTCGGTTTCACCGGAACGTTCGGAAACCATTACGCCAAAATTATGTCTAAAGGCTATATCTGCAGCATCCATAGCTTCGGATAAGGTTCCAATCTGGTTTACTTTCCAGAGTAAAGCATTGCCCGCTCCCAATTTAGCCCGTTCTTTAATCCGGTTAGGATTGGTGCAGAAGAAATCATCACCGACAATTTGGATACCTAACTCTTTAGTAGCGCGAATAAAGCCATCCACATCGTCTTCGCTTAAGGGATCTTCGATAGTGACAATCGGATATGATTTCAACAAATCTTTAAAGTAGTCAATCATCTCGTCTGTTGAAAGCTTTTTCCCTTCTAAGCTATATTTTTTAGTTTTCGCGTCATAGAGATGGGTAGTGGCACAGTCTAAGCCATAAACAATTTTCTTGGCATAAGGGGAACGTTCAACCGCTTCCACCAAAATATCCAGTGCTTCACGGACTTTGACGATAGGTGGGCCAAACCCTCCTTCATCACCGACATTGGCAGCAATTTTGCCGTAATTCTTAACTACAATTCCCCGTAAGATTTCATAGACTTCCCGTCCAATTTCCATGGCTTCCCTAAAGGATTCAGCACCTACCGGGAAGATGCAAAATTCCTGAAATTCCAGATCATTCGAAGTAAGCTTACCACCGTTAACCAAGTTTAAAAGGGGAACCGGTAAAACGCAGGCATTGGAATTCAGATACCGGTATAACGGAAGACCGGTAGCATTAGCAGCAGCACGGGCTGTTGCCAGCGATACCCCTAGAATAGCATTGGCGCCTAATTTAGATTTGTCCGGTGTCCCATCTAGTTCACGTAATTTGGCATCGACCTTGCGTTGATCGGTGACATCCATTCCGATTACCGCCGGGCCTAAAATTCTATTAACATTTTCAACGGCTTTGGTAACTCCTAAACCAATAAAACGTTTTTCACCATCCCTAATCTCTTTAGCTTCGTTGGCCCCGGTAGAACGGCCGGCGGGAACATCAGCGCGTCCCATGATTTCATTGTTGACCCACACATCAACTTGAACAGTGGGGTTCCAGCGACAATCCAGAATCTCTCGTGCTTCAACCCCTGTGATCTTATACTTTACCATTTTGCACAAACTCCTCTCGTTTTTGTTTGTAGTTATTAAGTAAACTCACCTAGTTTTACTTAGGTGAAACTATTATTTGTTACTAAAGCCCGCTGCGGTTGAGGGAAGAACACTACCTGCGCATCGGTTTTTCCAGTCATTGCCAACGCCTTCTCTAACGCCTGCTGGGGAGTAGCGGCAGGCTCTATAAAGAGCCGACGTAATGTCTCCGCCGGCACTCGCGGCGAAGTAGCAACAACTTTAACTCCCTTTTGTAAAATCTTACACAGCAATAGAGCATGGTCCATTTGAATTTTATAATTTTGCTTTAAGCGTTCAATCACCTCAGCCGGTGTCGTTGCTCCTTCATAAGGGATCAACATATCTTCGGTACCCATCCCATCCGTACATGCTGAATACAGTACTAAGATATTTCCCGCTTTCATTACTGGCCCCAAGGCGATTAAGGGTTTAATGGACTGATAAAAATCGATATTCAGCGGTCGTCCGGGGGTAGTAACAATAATATCAGGTTGGGTTTTAAAATTAAACTGACAAAAAGAACGCATAAACTGTACTGCCTGTAAATGGGCCTCTTTTAAACTCCCGGTAAATAAACCGATAATTTCTCCAGCGGAATTCAAAACCAAATTGACAATGAAGTTGATACCAAGTAGTTGCGCTGCTTCCAACATGTCCAAACTGATTGGATTCTTTTCCAATTCTCCGGGACGCGCTTCAGGATGCAACAACATCTCCGGACGATGGTTGATCTCAATGGTCTTTTCACTGGAGATGCCGGGCAGCACCGATTTGCGACCGCCGGAAAAACCGGCGAACTCATGGGGTTCAACTTTACCGATGGCAATTCGGAAATCACTTTCCCAAACAGTTTTATTTACTTCCACCGGTGTTCCGAATGAGGTTTCCCCAAGGTATTTTAATTGTTCTTGCCGAAAAGGCTGATGATTAAGGACTTTCAGTTTTCCGGCATACTTAGGGCCCAGGATTGCCGAGATCTCCTCAGAGTTAGCCGGACGGTGGACCCCGGTCGCAACTACTACGGTTATTTGTTCCGGTCTGACTCCTGCTGCGGTTAATTCTGTGACCACAAAAGGTAAAATTTTGGCAGTAGGAATTCCCCGTGAAGCATCGGAAACAATTATGGCTACTTTTTGGGCTCCCCGCGCTATTTGGTGCAGCGGCGCACTCCCAATCGGATTTTGAAATGCCTCGGAAGCACCTTCCGGCCACTTTAAAGCAGCTGGTTCATTAAGCTGCATTAGACCGCGGAAGTTTTCTTTTGCTAATGTTACTTTAACATTTTCAATTGCATCACTGAAAATTACTTTTCCGGATTGTTCAGTAACTTGATACATCAGACTTCAGCTTCTTTCTGATCTTGCTCAATCGTACCATTGCTGTGGAGATCATCAAGTATATGTTTGATACTATAAACAGCCATTAGCAAAAAACCTACAGGTATTGCGGCATACGGTACCGCCATAGAAAGCCGTAACGCAGGAGAGAGCTGGGTCATGCTCGTACTAACCAGGTTAAAACCAATTACTGTTACAAATAACTGAATCACTAATGCCACATACATAATGCTCTTCTCCAAAACCTGCTGGACTTTTTTAGGCATCATCTCCCTAAAAACCGTAATCCCTAAATGTCCCTTCCGTTTATGAAGAATACTTGCGCTAAGCGTGGTAAACCAGACTAAAGCAAAGCGCAGGAACTCCTCTGACCAGCTTAAAGCGCTATTCAAAATATATCGGCAGAACACATGGGCCCAACATACCAACATCATTACCGCAAGAATGAATGAAACTACAAAAAGCGTTACTTTCTCCAAGCCATC
>DATCLA010000165.1:0-15183 GCA_036564195.1 Bacillota bacterium | reverse complement strand
GTGATAGGGTACCGTGTTACTATTTTGTTAAATCTCTTTTAGTCAATGCGGAAATACGTTATTATATGAGAGAGAAAACCTAGTTTTTCAGCAGGAATATCCATATTATCCCATTAAGATTGTCAGCTTTTAATTTAAGTAAAATTAAGGAGGAAAATATTTATGGGTAAGAAAGTAACAATAGATGGCAACACCGCCGCTGCACATATTGCCTATGCGTTCAGTGATGTAGCTGCTATCTATCCGATCACGCCGTCTTCACCGATGGCGGAAATGATCGATGAATGGTCGGCCCGAGGGCGTAAAAACCTGTTCGGACAAACCGTAAGAGTTTCCGAAATGCAATCGGAAGCCGGAGCCGCCGGCGCAGTCCATGGCTCTTTGGTAGCGGGCGCTTTCACCTCTACCTTTACGGCTTCACAGGGGTTGCTGTTAATGATCCCCAACATGTATAAGATCGCCGGTGAACTGTTACCGTCGGTTTTTCATGTTTCAGCCCGTGCGGTGGCAACCCATGCTTTGAGTATTTTTGGTGATCACTCCGATATTAACGCCACCCGCCAAACCGGTTTTGCCTTATTGGCCTCTGCTTCGGTACAGGAGGTTATGGATCTGGCCTTGGTGGCCCATTTGGCGACTTTGGAAGCGAGGGTGCCGTTTTTACACTTCTTCGATGGGTTCCGCACTTCCCATGAGATTCAAAAGATTGAAGAGATTGATTATGAGGATATCGCTAAACTGGTTGACTGGGATGCAGTCGCTCGTTTCCGTAACCGCGGTTTAAACCCGGAACATCCTAATCAAAGAGGTACCGCTCAAAATCCGGATATCTATTTCCAAGGGCGTGAAGCCGCAAATAAATTCTACTTGGCAACTCCCGGCATTGTTGCCAAAGTTATGGAAAGAGTTGGTAAGTTAACCGGACGTAATTATAAACCCTTTGATTATGTAGGCGCTCCCGATGCGGACCGGGTAATCGTTTGTATGGGTTCCGGTTGTGAAACCATTGAAGAAACAGTTAACTATCTTAACGCCAAAGGCCAAAAGGTCGGTTTGGTAAAAGTACGTCTCTACCGTCCGTTCTCTGCGGAATACTTCTTAAGTGTAATGCCCAAAACCGTTAAAAAAATCGCAGTACTGGATCGGACTAAAGAACCTGGTTCATTGGGTGAACCTTTGTATGAGGACATTTGTACGGTATATATGGAAAAGCAGTCTACCCCGATTATTGTCGGCGGACGTTACGGCTTGGGTTCCAAAGAGTTTACCCCGTCCATGGCGAAAAGCATTTATGACAATTTACAACTGGAGCAGCCGAAAAATCACTTTACCGTGGGGATTATTGACGATGTGACCTTTACTTCCCTGGAAGTTAAAGAGAAGATCGATGCCGGTGCTCCGGGCGTTTACCAATGTATGTTCTATGGGCTGGGTTCCGACGGTACGGTTGGTGCTAATAAAAACTCCATTAAAATTATTGGCGATAATACCGATATGTACGCCCAGGGTTATTTTGTCTACGATTCTAAAAAGTCCGGCGGAATTACCATCTCTCATCTACGGTTCGGCAAAAACCCGATTCAGTCGCCTTATCTGATAGATATGGCTGACTTTATTGCCTGTCACAATCCGTCATATGTCACCCGTTATGATATGTTGAGTAACATTAAAGATGGCGGAATTTTTCTGTTAAACTCTCCATGGTCTGCAGAGGAGATGGAAGAGAAGCTACCTGCTGCCATGAAGCGGACCATTGCCCAGAAGCATTTGAAGTTTTACAATATTGATGCTGTCAAAATAGCTGCTTCAGTGGGCCTGGGTGGCAGAATTAACGTTATTATGCAGGCGGCCTTCTTCAAAATTGCCAATGTGATTCCGGCAGATAAAGCCTTTGAATATATTAAATACGCCATTAAGAAAACCTATGGTAAAAAGGGCGATAAAATTGTCAACATGAATATTGCAGCGGTGGATCAAGCAGCGGCTGCTTTAGTTGAGATCAACTATCCGTCGTCTTGGGCTACTGCCACTACCGGAGCAATAATCCCGGAAGATACCAATGTACCTGATTTTATTAAGAATGTCTTAAAACCAATGATGCGTCAGGAAGGCGATAAACTGCCGGTCAGCACATTTTCAGTGGATGGGACTTTCCCGGTTAGTACCACGGAATACGAAAAACGCGGCATTGCCGTTAAAATTCCGGTTTGGAAGGCCGAAAGTTGTATTCAATGTAATCAATGTTCTTTTGTCTGTCCTCATGCGGCCATTCGACCTTTCCTGGTAAAGACGGGCACGAAAGTGCCGGCTGGTTTTGCTACTAAAAAGGCTATTGGTAAGGAGTTTGAAGGTTATGAATTCCGGATGCAGGTATCGCCGCTCGATTGTACCGGTTGCGGAAACTGTGTCGATGTCTGCCCGGCAAAAGAGAAGTCCTTATCCATGATGTTCCTGGAAGAAGTGGCAGAGCATGAACATGAGCTGTGGAACTTTGCCAAAGCATTGCCGCTACCGGAAGTTACTACCAATACTGAAACCGTCAAAGGCAGTCAATTCCTCCAGCCGTTGTTTGAATTCTCCGGTGCCTGTGCCGGCTGCGGTGAAACTCCCTACGTTAAGTTGGTTACCCAGCTATTTGGTGACCGGATGGTAATAGCTAATGCTACCGGATGTTCATCTATCTATGGCGGTAGTGCCCCGGCCAATCCCTATACAGTTAATGCACAAGGTCATGGCCCGGCCTGGGCTAACTCGCTGTTTGAAGATAATGCCGAGTTTGGTTACGGCATGAATTTAGCCTTTACCCAACGCCGCAATAGACTGGCTGACTTAATTAGAAAAGCAAATGAGCTGGGCGTTTCCGGCAGATTAAAAGATGCCTTCACCGAATGGCTGGACGGTAAAGATGACTCCGTTATTTCCCGTAAAACCGGTGAAATCATGAAAGAATTGATTGACGGCGAAGCTGCTAAGGCAGACGGGGAATTAAAGACGGTTCTGAATGAAATAGCCGCTCAGAAAGATCTGTACGTTAAGAAGTCAGTTTGGATTTTTGGTGGCGATGGCTGGGCTTATGATATCGGCTATGGCGGGTTGGACCATGTGTTAGCCTCCGGTGCTGATGTTAATGTGTTAGTGTTGGATACCGAGGTCTACTCCAACACCGGCGGTCAGTCCTCTAAATCCACGCCCATCGGGGCAGTGGCCAAGTTCGCGGCAGCCGGTAAAACTGTCCGGAAGAAGGATCTTGGTTTAATGGCAATGGCTTACGGCTATGTCTATGTTGCCTCGGTTTCGATGGGCGCCAATAAGAATCAGTTGTTAAAGGCGCTAATTGAAGCGGAACGTTATAAAGGGCCGTCTCTGATTATTGCCTATGCTCCCTGTATCAATCATGGGATCAACATGGGCCGGAGTCAGGAAGAAGCTAAGCGTGCTGTGGAAGCCGGTTACTGGCCGTTGTACCGGTTCAACCCCGATCTGACCTTGGAAGGAAAGAATCCCTTTATTTTTGATTCCAAGGAACCCACAGGCAACTTCCGCGAATTTATTATGGGTGAAGTCCGCTATACTTCCCTGAAAAAACAATTCCCGGATTTAGCGGAAGATCTTTATACCAAAGCTGAGAAAGATGCTAAAGTCCGTCTAGAAATGTATAAACGGCTGGCGGCGCGCTAAATAAAGGAAACTACACTAACTGCAAGACAAGGTTGGGAATAACCCGGCCTTGTTTTTTTTTTAGATCAAGGAAATACTTGTTAAGGAGTAGCCGTCACTCTCAAAGTCATAAGTTATTTTCCGATCAATAGGGCTGACATAATCAAGGTATTTTTAGGTTCGATATCGTATGCGGCCAGCGATTAACATAAAGTCATATTTTAGCAGGCATCCCAGCAAAGCAGAATTCACTTTAGGCATAAGCATTTGCAGGTTGAAAATAATAGACTATGGATGAATATCTAAAACCATTTTGAATAGGAGGAGTTAACATGGGGCTTACCATCCGTAATAGATTGGATTAACGAAGCCTACTTCTTAGTGGAGGAGAAAAATGCTTAATAAAAAGGTACCGAATGTTGCCTATTTTTGTATGGAATACGGTTTGGAGTCGGCTTTCAAAATCTATTCCGGCGGATTAGGTATCTTAGCCGGTGATTACTTAAAAGGCGCCAAAGACTATGGTTACCCGCTGGTCGGTATCGGTATCAAATGGAAACAAGGTTATGGCGACCAGATGATTGGGAAGAATAACTATCCGTTTGACGCTTTTCATGTCAACCATTATAAGTTTTTGGAAGATACGGGGGTAGTCGTAAGAGTTAAAATCCGGAAGCGTGATATTGCCTGTAAAGTATGGAAGGTAGAACAGTTCGGGAACGCCCCCCTTTATTTACTGGACACCGACGTCCCGGGGAATGAAGACCCTTGGATTACCGGGCAGTTATATGGTTGGTTCGGCGAGGAACGGGTCGCCCAGGAAATGGTGTTAGGGATTGGCGGAGTCCGGGCGCTGCGGGCTTTAGGAATCGATATCGACGTTTACCATTTTAATGAAGGCCATGCGGTTTTTGCTGGTTTTGAGTTAATCCGCGAAAAGATGGAAATGGGAATGGACTTTGACCATGCTTGGGCCGCAGCCAGGAGTCAAATTGTTTTTACCACCCATACACCGGTTTTGCAGGGAAACGAAGAACACTATTTGGAATGTTTGACCTATATGGGGGCAAATAACGGACTGACTGTCGAACACCTGATTGCCCTGGGCGGCGCACCGTTTAATATGACTGTCGCTGCTCTACGATTAGCCAGAAAGTCGAATGCTGTTGCCGCCTTGCATGCGGAAACCGCTAATAAAATGTGGGCTCATGTACAGGGCCGCTCGGAGATTATTGGTATTACTAATGCAGTCCATTTACCAACCTGGGTGGATGAAAATATTCTAAAAGTGGTGGAAGATGGCACGGATCAGGAACTCTGGGAAGCCCATTATCAGAATAAACTACGGTTGATTGACTTCATCAAAGAAAGGAACGGCATCGAACTCGATCCGGAAATATTAATCATCGGCTTTGCCCGTCGGGCGGTGGGTTATAAGCGGAGTGACCTGATTTTTAGGGATGAATCAGTAATTAACCCTTTATTAAAAGAGCGCAAACTGCAGTTGGTATTTGCCGGTAAGTCCCATCCCTTTGATGACCAGGGAAAAGAAATTATTGCCCGCCTGGTCCACTTGTCAAGGATTCATCCGGAAGCAGTGGTCTTTTTGGAAAACTATGATATGAATATTGCTTATCAAATGACTCGGGGAGTGGATGTCTGGCTGAATAACCCGCGCCGTCCTTTGGAGGCCAGTGGGACCTCGGGAATGAAAGCGGCAATGAATGGAGTATTAAACTTAAGTATTTTGGATGGTTGGTGGCCTGAGGCTTGTCAGCATGGGAAAAATGGTTGGCAATTCGGAGATGGCTTTGAAAGCCGGGATTATGGAGCCCAGGATTATCATGACCTGCGTGCTCTCTATCAGGTTTTACAAAATGAGGTTATTCCTACCTATTATAACCAACGCGAACAGTGGATCAAGATGATGCGGCAGAGTGTGTTGACTACCAAAGATGCGTTTGGAATGAAACGGATGTTAGCTGAGTATTATGAGAAATTATACCAAAATTAACATTATCAACAACTTTTGAGAGTATTGACTCTCTTTTTTTATAATTCCAAGAAAGCTACTATTTTTAAGACAATAATTGCCTTTTAAAGCCTATTGGTTTATAATAGAATTTATATAATTACCTTTTATTTTCGAGAAACTATTTTATTATTACCATTATTTAAACCAAACAGTTTAACGGGCTGATTAAGGAGTGGCTAAAGATGTTAGACATCAAATTGGTACGCAGCCAACCCGAAAGAGTTCGGGAAGGAATGGCAAAACGCGGCGTTAAGGTACCGCTGGATGAGTTTTTAAAAATAGATGAAGAACGCCGTAAAAAACTGGTTGAAGTTGAGAGGTTAAAGAACCGCCGGAATACAGTTTCTAAAGAAGTAGGGCGTCTTAAGTCCCAAGGCCAGGACACTTCCGGTCTGATTAAAGAAATGCAGCAGGCGGGAGAAGCAATTGCCCAGTTAGATCAGGAGATCCGGGCAATTGAAACCCGACTGGAAGAGATCTTAATGGTAATCCCCAATCTGCCCCACGAATCGGTTCCGATTGGTAAAGATGAGCACGAGAATCAACTGATTCGAACCTGGGGCGAACCACGCCAGTTTGACTTTGAACCTAAAGGCCATGATGAATTAGGGGTTGCTTTGGGGCTGATGGATTTTGAACAGGCGGCTAAGATCAGCGGCGCCCGGTTTGTAGTATTAAAAAATTGGGGTGCCCGGTTGGAACGAGCGTTAATCAGCTATATGCTGGATCTTCATACCCGGGTACACGGTTATACCGAGATTTTTCCGCCGTTTCTGGTGAACCGCGATTCAATGATCGGCACTGGCCAGCTTCCTAAATTTGAAGAGGACATGTTTAAATGTACCCCGGGAGATCTTTATATGATCCCTACAGCTGAGGTACCTGTAACTAACCTGCACCGGGGAGAAATTTTAAACAATGAGCAGCTACCGATCTATTATGTGGCTTACACTGCCTGTTTTCGGGCGGAGGCCGGTTCAGCCGGCCGGGATACCCGCGGGATCATTCGTCAGCACCAGTTTAATAAGGTGGAGTTGGTTAAATTTTGCCGGCCGGAGGAATCCTATCAGGAGCACGAGAAACTAGTAAATGATGCGGCAGCTGTTTTAGAAGGCTTAGGCCTGCCTTATCGGGTAATGCTTCTTTGCAGCGGTGACCAGGGCTTTTCAGCAGCGAAATGCTATGACCTAGAAGTATGGCTGCCCAGTTTCCAGACTTACCGGGAGATCTCCAGTTGTAGCAATTTTGAAGATTTTCAAGCCCGCCGGGCCAATATTCGTTACCGGCCAGCCCCCGGAGCCAAACCCGAATTTGTCCATACGCTTAATGGTTCCGGTCTGGCAGTAGGCAGAACCATGGCGGCAGTACTGGAAAACTACCAAAACGCTGACGGTAGTGTCACTGTGCCGGAGGTTTTACGGCCTTACCTTGGAACTGACCGGTTGGTGCCTTAAATTATAGTATTAATATTGCCGTTGCTAAACACAGTTTTAATAGCCAGGATAATTTGAGAGTATAATCAGCCTGGCTATTTTGCGATGTGAATCGTTCCCACTCCATTGTTAATCTTAATAGTGGTGTGAAATGGAGCCGAAAGTTGCTGCAGGTCATGGAGTACCCGGACGGCGTCTGCGCCTACCCGGAGGCGGGGTTGATAACGTACTTCATAGTTTTGCACATTAAGGGGATAGACAGTAGCTTGGAGCAGTTTGGTTTTATTAAAATTAACCGTTAAAATTATGCTGTCTTTTACTTTAGTAGTTAAGGATCCAAAAGCAAAATTACCTAGGCTATAAGCGATTAAACCACCGTTGTAGGTTTCAATCCCCTGCAATACATGGGGATGGTGCCCGACCACCAGTGCTGCACCGGCATTAATACATTGGCGGGCATATTGCAACTGATAATCAGCAGGAATGGTTTGTAATTCATTACTCCAGTGAAACGAGACAATTACATGGTCGGCTTGGGCCCGGGCCGCCTTAATATCTGCCAGGAAAACAGCTGGTTTACCATAAGCGGTCCCGGGCCGGTTGGAGGTCGCCCAAAATTCAGCCGGGTAGGTAGTGGAATAAGCTAAAAAGGCCAAGGTTACACCGGAAGGTGTTTTAATGAAAGCAGGTTGACGGGCTTCGGCCTGATTGCGACCGGCGCCAGTGGCTTTGATCTTGGCTTGACGCAAGGTTTTTAAAGTTTGTTCCAGGGAGCGGGGGCCAAAGTCCATAATGTGGTTATTGGCCAGGGTAACCAGATCAAAACCGGCAACTACTAATGCTTGGACAGTACGGGGATCCGCCTTGAGGACCCAGGTTTTTTTGAGATAGGGCCGGCCGTTGTCGCAAAAGGGAACTTCCAGGTTTCCCATAAGGATAGTAGCTTGTTCCAAAACGGGTTTAACGTTGACCCAGGGGTAACCCGGGTCGGCTAAAATCAGTTTTTCAAAGTTACCGCAAAAGTTGAGGTCGCCGACAGCCATTAACATTTCGGTCCGGGTACGGTTTTTCTTAAAAATGCGGGAAAGATTAAGTCCCTGGACCGTACTGAAGGAAGTGCTGAAAATTAAGAAGATTAAATTAAATAATAACCATCGGTGCTTCACGATCGCAAAACTCCCTTGACCCTAATCGATAAATCCTAAAGCATAAGTTATGCCTGGATTAATCTAAATATGACATACTGGGGTGGGACTGTCAATATAATTGGTAAATAATTCAAAAAGACCGCTGGCTTTAAGGAAGTATTAATTATCCAGGATGTGGTTAGAATAGAAGGGAGGTGATTGAGGTGAATCAAGCGTTGACTGTGTTCGGCTTGTTAGTTGATCAGCGGGCTGAACGCGCCCCGGAAGTTCAAGAGGTCATTACCCGTTACGGCGAGGATATTATCGCCCGCATGGGGGTACCGGATCCTTCTAAAGAAAAAGGACTGATTATCCTGGTTTACAAGGGAGAAAGCACCAGCGTGGGACGATTTTATGAGGAACTGGTTAATATCTCCGGAGTTAAAGTGCAAATGATGAATTTTGCCCAAGAAATTTAACAACAATAGCGACAGTACTTAAGTTAAGGTTGATCTTTATAGAGAAGGTGAACAATTGGGTAAACTAAGGTTGTGGCTAAAAGCAACCCGGGCTTCGTTTTTCGGTGCTTCACTTATTCCGGTATTGGTTGGTACGGCTTTAGCCTCGCGGTCCGCCGAGTTTCAGTTGTTACCAATGGCCTTAGCATTGCTGGTAATCTTAAGCAACCATGCCGGAGCCAACTTGATTAATGACTATTACGATGCGCTAGGCAGTGATGCGATTAATCGGAAGGTTACGCCGTTTAGCGGAGGGAGCCGTGTCATTCAGCTGGGACTTTTAACTCGAAAGGCAGTTCTAACCGGTGCGGTACTGGCTTATGGATTGGGACTGGGAACCGGGCTGGGTCTGACTTTCTTTTATCAAAATCCGTTAATCTTACTGTTAGCTGCCGCCGGAACGTTGTTGGGGATTTTTTATAGTATTACCTCAGTTAATGGTATGGCACGGGGCTGGGGAGAGTTGACGGTGGGGCTGGCTTTTGGACCTTTAGCGGTGATGGGAAGTTTTATACTCCAGACCGGTTTTGTCAATCTGGAATCTTTTTGGGCGGGAATCCCGGTAGGTTTTTTAATTATCGGGGTTTTAATTTTAAATGAATTTCCGGACCGGGAAGCAGACCAAAAGGCCGGTAAACGTAATTTAATCGTTAGGGTCGGTTATCTTCGCGGTGTCTGGGTATACCTGGCCATAATCAGTTTAGCCTATTTGGCGATCTTTGCCGGAGTAATTAGTGGAATATTTCCGGTAACCATTTTGTTTTCCACCGTAACCATTCCCTTGGCGGTATGGATCCTGTTGGAGCTAAGGCGTTACTACGACCAAGTACCGCAAATTATCCCGGCTTTAGCCGGTAATATCGGGCTGCATTTTATTACCGGAATCTTTCTGTGTCTCGGGTTGTGGTGGCAATGAACAATCCAAACGAGGCGGAGTTGAGGATCGGGGCTGCAGTGGACCGGGTACGGACGGAATTAAACCAGTTATTAAGCAGACGTTTGCCGGTGGAAGTTACCACCGTGCTTATCCCACTGCGGGGAAAATTTAACCGTGCCAGATTAATGCTGGCTTTTTCCGATCTGGGAGGGACGATTGGGGAGTCGGCTTTAAAGCTGGCTTCCGGAGCGGAACTATTACATTTAGCTTCATTGATTCAAGATGATTTGGTTGATAATTCCCCTTACCGGCAGGGTGTACCGGCTCTCAACCGGGCGGTAGGGGCCGAAGCGGCAATTTTAATAAGCGATTGGCTGTTCGGACAGGCTTACCAATTTTTTTGTCAGGGTAAAACCGCCTGGCTGACGCAGATCAATCAACTACTGCAAGCAATGGCCTTAAGTGAGTTAAAACAAGAGTTGGCAGTTGCTAAACGGCAACTGCCAACGGTATTAAGCTGCTTGCGTTATAACTACCAGAAGACAGCCAGGTTCTTTCAAACCTGCTGTCGTTTAGGCATGGCGGCCGGCGGGTCCGGAAACCGGGAAGCCTTAATTGCCGGTAAAGTCGGCTTATGGTGGGGAATGGCCTACCAACTAGGCAATGACCTGCAGGATCTGCCGCTAATGGCAGGTGGGGGAGACCTGGTTGACCAGGATCGCCGCCGGGGTCTACTGACTTTACCGTTAGTATTGTTACTGCTTAAAATACCTGGTTTAAAAAGGGAAGTTTTAAGCCTTCCCGCTGCCAGTTTAGGGGAATTATTACAGAAATATGGTATTATCCAGCAGTGCACTCGGTGGTACAATCGCTTTTTAATAAAAGCTGAACAGGAACTGAACCGGTTGACTGCGGCGACTCCGGCCTTGACTTGGATTTTAATCCGGGAGTGGATTAAGAAGATGCGACTGGTAAATGAGGTATTCCCCGATAACGCTAAGCTTAACCTGAAATAGCCGGCTGCCGGAATAAAGATTCCAAGGACTGTCAAAGGAGTTTGATAAAAAACAGCGAATTTACAAAAGACAGTCTAATTGGAGGAACGGATGGAATATCAAGCATTATACCGTCGTTGGCGGCCACGTAGTTTTGCTGACTTTGTGGGGCAAAGTCATGTGGTGACCACCCTGGTGCATGCTTTGGAAAGTGACCGGGTAGCCCACGCCTATCTATTTACCGGGCCTAGGGGTACTGGTAAAACCAGTACTGCCAAAATTTTGGCAAAGGCCTTAAATTGTACCCAACCACAAGGGATCGAACCGTGTGACCATTGTCTCAATTGTACCCGGATTAACGAAGGAACCTTTCTGGATGTAATCGAGATCGATGCCGCCTCTAACCGGGGGATCGATGAGATTCGTGATTTAAGGGAAAAAGTGAAGTTTGCTCCGGGAGAAGGCAAGTTTAAAATCTATATTATCGACGAAGTTCATATGTTGACGACGGAAGCCTTTAATGCTTTGTTAAAGACTTTGGAGGAACCGCCGCAGTTTGTGGTCTTTATTTTGGCTACTACTGAAGTTCATAAATTACCTTTAACCATTATCTCTCGTTGTCAGCGGTTTGACTTCAAACGTTTTACGGTAGAGGAAATTTACGGAAGACTGGCGGAAGTGGTCGCAGCCGAAGGAATTCCAGCTGAGAAAGAGGCATTAACATTGGTTGCCCAGTATGCCGAGGGCGGAATGCGAGATGCCTTAAGCATCCTGGAGCAGTCATTGGCGCATTGCCGGGAGAAACTTTTAGAAGCCGATGTTCGGGCTATTTTGGGCCTAATCGACCGCGAAGAGATCAATAAACTGGCAACCGCGATTCAAGAGCGCAATACCCAGGCAGCTTTGGCAATCTTGGCTGATGTCAGTCAAAACGGTAAAGATCTGTTTCAATTCGGCCGTAGTCTAATCCAACATTTCCGGGAACTGTTATTAACATCGTTAAGTGATAAAACGGTTAAAATTAACTTTACCCCGGATGAGCTGATTACGATTATTGAAACTTTGGCTGCTGCAACTAATGAAGTAAAACGGAGTTTTCAGAGCGTTTTACCACTTGAACTGGCGCTAATCAAATTAACGGCGCTTCGGGAGTCTACTGTTGATTTAGCGGCCCGGGTGGCCCGGTTGGAAAACATTGTGCAACAAGGAATTACAAATGTTGCTGTGAAGCCGGGCAAAAAAGCGACAACAGCGGGGTTAGCCGCAGCGCCGCCGGGGGGCGGTTCTCTACCGCCACAGTCGGTGCCCGACCGGAATCAGGCAGCACCGCTTAAAGCGGCGTCCGGTTCAGAATTTAATGACTGGGAAAACTACCTGGAAGCAGTGAAAGCCAGAAAACGAACAGTTGCTGCGTTGGTGCAGGAGGGGAAACCAATCGCGTTTGACGGGGAACAGTTGACGATCGGCTTTCCGCCTCATCTAAAATTCCATTTGGACAGTTTGGCTTTACCTCAAAATAAAGCGGTGTTGGAAAGCGTATTTAAAGAACAGTATGGTCAGGCAGTAAAGATTAGTTGTATACCGTTGACAGTCAAGACAGCGGTTACCGAGCAACCCGCTTCCGAGACGCCGCCTGTCCCGGCTCTACTCAACCAGGCCGTCTCCATCTTCGGCGGCGAAGTCAGGCCTTTACCAAAGGAGGAAAAATAACAATGATGCCTAATATGCAACAAGCGATGAAACAAGTTCAAAAGATCCAGGCCCAGCTCGCCAGGGTTCAGGAAGAATTAGCTGATAAAACCGTAACTGCAACTGCCGGTGGCGGTGCGGTTAAAGTAGAAGTAACGGGAAAGCTGGTGGTGCGATCCATTGCAATTGACCCGGAAGTGGTGACCGCGGATGACCTGGAGATGTTACAGGATTTAATTTTAGCAGCCGTTAATGAAGGAATTAAGAACGCCCGGGAAATGGCGGAATCGGAAATGGCAAAGGTAACCGGTAATTTGAAGATTCCAGGGCTACCGGGGCTGTTTTAAAAGAAAGGATTCGAATTAGTAATGTTATACCCCCAACCAATGAACCGGTTGATTCATGAATTGGCTAAATTACCGGGAATCGGACCCAAGACCGCCCAAAGGTTGGCTTTTCATGTGTTGAAGCTTACGGAGGATGAAGTAGCCAAACTGGCGGAAGCCTTGGTGGAAGCAAGGCGCCGGATTGGTTTTTGTGAGGTGTGCGGCCATCTAACCGAGGAATCTCCCTGCATGCTGTGTACTGATCCGAAGCGGGAAAACCGGGTGCTGTGTGTGGTGGAAGAGGCCCGGGATGTGATCGCGATGGAAAAGACCAAGGTATTTAAAGGCCGATATCATGTTTTAGGAGGCTCAATCTCTCCATTGGAAGGGGTCGGCCCGGATGACCTGCGAATTAAAGAGTTGCTGCAACGGGTAAAGACCGGAGACTTTCAAGAAGTGATCGTTGCTACTGATCCTAACGTCGAAGGCGAAGCTACCGCCCTTTATCTTGGTAAAATTCTTAAGCCTTTACCGGTTAAAGTCACTCGGTTGGCCCGCGGACTTCCCATCGGCGGCGATCTTGAATATGTTGATGAGATTACTTTAGGCAAAGCTTTGGAAGGCCGGGTCGAATTTTAATTTATGGTATAAAGATTTCTCCGTCAACCCATACTCCCTATGTAAGAATTTGAGGAGGAGGTTTGGGGAGAATGACTGATAAGTTTTATTGGCCGGGGTTGGTTAACCAAATCAAACAGGTTTTTTACAGTCCGGTCAAATCAAAATCCGGCACTAATGCAACCTTAGTGAAAGAACTGCAAGCTGCTAAAGAAGAATGGGATTATGCTAAGGACTATTTTAATTCCGTAACCGACCCCGACTTAATTGATTTGGCAATCTATTATATGGGTGTAGCAGAGAAGAAATATACTTATTTACTGAAAAAAGCCCGCGAATCAGGGGCCAGTATTGAACGTTACAGCTATTACTAAAAGCCGGGTCTAAAAAATCCTTCTCTTCAATAAAAATTATTAACATTTATTGGAGGAGGTTTAAAGCAATGTATCCCGGCTTGATAATCGGTTATCTATTTATATTGGTTTTTTTATATGTGTTAGGGACGAGTTATTACCGTCCTTTGATGAGTTTATACAATATTTTATTAAAAGGAGCCTGGGGCGCGGTTTTAGTCTATCTGTTTAATTTAGGTACTGACCTTTGGCAGTTGGAGATTCCCCTTAATCCTTTTAATTCGTTAGTAGTCGGCTTCATGGGTCTACCGGGAATGGTCTTACTGCTTTTGACCCGCTATATCCTTAAAATCTAAGGACAGTCACAGCTGGCGGCAACAAAGCATAGAGTAGAAACAGAAGTTCCGGGGAAAGAGGTAGAGTTAATGGAAGAAAACCTATGCTTAGGTTGCGGTAAGCCGAATCCTGAAAACCTTAGAATTTTCAATGCCTGCCTATGCGCGGACTGCGAGGCCAAAATGTTAGCGAGTAATGCCGGTAAAACCGACTATCAGCATTGGATTGATAGTTGCCGCAAATTATGGGGCAAAATTGCAACCCAATTAAATGAAGTACAGAGAGTGGGCGAATGAGCCTATTTTTTTTATGAAGATAGCTAGCTCTAATTGGTCCATATTTGGGCTCTGGCCGGACCGGCTGCTCCTCGCGCACAATGGTGGCAGATAAAAAGAAGGAACTAACACGTGCTGCTGAAATAAGGGCACCGCGTTGCCTTGGAAAAAGGGTATGGCCTTGAAAACGTCGAATTAACTATTAATGAAATCAAAATTGTTATAGACAAATGCCCCTTTGCTGGAAGAGTTAATCTCACTTATTCCGGTTGGGGTTCATACTTTGGGGCATCGCGGCGGTCGTAGTTTTAATCCGGCCCGGACCGCTGTCGGCCTTCTGGTATTGGACTTGACCGAAATTTCCGGACCGGAATGGGAGCGGGCTCGGGAAGAAGCTCAGTCATTAAGGGACCCAGTGGTATATTCAAGAAATATGGTACCGGGGCGGCCGGGTCAACAGGATTAACCCGGCCGGATGTTTAATAAGATGTATTGAGGAATGCTAGGGATGACAGAAGGTTATTTTATTACGTTGGAAGGCCCGGACGGCAGCGGGAAAAGTACTCAGGCCCGGTTGCTGGCAGAATATCTTCAAAAATCAGGCCGGGAGATTATTTTAACCCGGGAACCAGGTGGGACCCCTTTAGCGGAAGAAATCCGTAAACTGATTCTGACTCCAACCGCTGAGACATTGGAACCGATGACGGAAATTTTACTTTATACCGCATCTCGAGCTCAGCATGTTGCCAGAATAATCAAGCCGGCGCTAGCTGCAGGAAAAGTGGTGATCTGTGAACGGTTTATTGATTCCAGTTTAGCCTATCAAGGATATGGTTTGGGATGGAGTTTGGATTTGATTAAAACGATTAACCGTCTTGCCATTGGAGACTGCCGGCCGGATCTAACTTTTTTGCTAGACAATGATCCGCGACTCGGTTTGGAAC
>DATCLA010000164.1:0-7831 GCA_036564195.1 Bacillota bacterium | reverse complement strand
TAAAGTTTCCAAAGCCGATAATGCAATCCGCATGTTACATTCAGCGATATTCAACATAAAATGGTTCCGAAAGGAGGGTGCCGTTATGAACTCCAAGGAGCCTGTCATTCAGGTGGGTTCAGGATCTTGCCCCGGGCAAATATACCAATCTCTTACTAACCCTATTAGCGAGTCGTTCCCGAAGAAACCGGAATGGCCTAAAAAACCGGAGTGTCCCAAGGATCCGGAATGCCCTCGAAAGCCGGATCCTCCTAAACCGGATCCGCCCAAGCCTTCTCCCCCTGATTCTTGCCAGACCCATACCCATGAATTCCAAGGCAGCACCAAGTTGGCTGAGGCCGGGGAAGATCGACATAATCACCGTTTCGCCGGGGTAAGCAGCTCGATGATACCTTTCGGTAACAGTCATGTCCATGGAATCTTTGTCAACACCGACTTTTTCGATGAGCATTTTCATGAGATTGCTGCGGTTTCCGGTCCCGCCATTGATGTGGGTGGTGGAAAGCACATCCATTTTGCCAAATATGTTACCACGATTGACGATGGACATTTTCATGAATTCCAATTCGCCAGTCTGATCGAGGACCCGTTAAATTAAAACCGTTCGCTTATTTTAAAGCCTCTGCCTGTGACCGGCGGGGCTTTAAAATTATTAAAGTTTTATCTTATCTATAAAAATACTTTAGGCAAAAATATTTAGCGAAGTTAAGGTTTCTTCGATTTAGCTATATAAAAGTATTGGTAACAATCAGGGACTTATCTTTCATTAGCGTTTCCCAGTCTTTGAAGCCCTTGGTATTGTTTCTCACGATTTTAGGCAATCTCATTGCTATATCTCCCGCATTTGTCCCCCCAAACCGCGAGGGTGATTTGGTCTTGTTCCACCCGAATCACTTCGCAGCCGTTGCTGCAGCATTTGCATTCGAAGACCGACGGCGCTAGCTCCAGGTTTAACTGGTGGAAACCGCGAAACTGTGTTGCGGACCCGGTTTTGCGCCAACGGTCCCGGGCTAGCAAGGCTGCGCCAATGGCGCCCATCACATCATAATAAGGTGGGATAATGAGTTTCGTCCGTAACTCCCGCTCAAAAGCGGCCCGGATCCCGCGGTTGGCAGCGACCCCGCCTTGAAAGAGCACCGGTTCTGCCAGATCTTTGTCTCGGGCCAGATTAGTCAGAAAATTTCTTACCAAAGCTTCACAGAGGCCATTAATGATCTCCGCTTTGGAAAAACCCAATTGTTGTTTGGCGATCATGTCCGATTCAGCGAAAACACTACACCGACCAGCGATCTTGACCCGGTTGACTGCGGTTAAGGCCAGATCGCCAAATTCCTCGATCGGCACCTTCAACCGTTCCGCCTGATGGTCCAGGAAAGAGCCGGTCCCCGCGGCGCAAACCGTATTCATAGCGAAATCAGTAACCACCCGGTTTCGGACTAAAATAATCTTGGAGTCTTGGCCGCCGATCTCCAATATAGTGCGGACCTCGGGGTAATAGTGGATGGCTGCAGTGGCATGGGCGGTAATCTCGTTTTTGACTACGTCGGCTCCTAAGACCGCTCCGGCCAATAACCGACCGCTGCCGGTAGTCCCTACGCCGCCGATCTTTGGGTCCTTAAAATAGTCCCGGATCTCGGTCAGGCCCGCTTGGATCATCTGTAGCGGTTGACCGTCATTGCGATAGTATTTACGAAAAAGCAGGTCCCCCGTTTCATCCAGAACCACCAGATTGGTGCTGACCGAACCGACATCAACCCCTACAAATAACTTGGGCATCATTCTCCTCCTTTAAAAGCCGGCGGCGGGCCCAGAGCAATTCGACGAAGGCCTCCAGCCGGATCTGATTATTGACCCAGCCTGTTTGTTCATCCAGGGAAAGGGAGAGGATGGGCAAGTCCAGATCTGTTGCTAAGGCCGGGATAATCGTCTGAGTCACCAGTTCGGGCATACAGCCGAAGGGCAGCAAGTGGATGACACCATCGAAATTACGCTTTTTAAATTCAAGGATGTGACCGATATTTTCTTGTTCATGGCCGCCAACAGCATATTTTAAATAGGTTTTGGCCTGGCGCAACAATCGGCGGGGCGGGAAGAGACAGTGATTAAACCAATTGGAGATGTATTGGTGGCGGACCACTTCCACCCCTAACCGGGCCAGTTTGGCTTCGATCTCATTATTGGAGCAGCCTTCCATCACCAGATAGATCTCGCCGACCAGGCCCACCTTGAGGACCTGGCGGTTTGGGTCCACCGGTATGGCGGTAATGAGTTTCCGGGCTGCTTTGACCGTTTGCTTCAGTTGTTTCAGATTATTGCAGCTGGCCAGGAGGGCTTGAATCTCTTGCCAGATCCGGTCGGCGGTCCCCGGAAACAGCTCATAAGGGCGGAGATGGTTAATTTGTTTTTGAAAGTGATCGCTGGCGTAAATGAGCCGGATCACCAGATTCAACGCGGCGGCCACTTCCGGTAAGGGGCGGTCGTTGCTGATCTCCCGGCAATTCCGGATGAAACTTGGGAAGCTTTCAGTGGGGGAGTCAAAGATGATCACCTTAACCGGGTGGCCTAATTGACGGAGGATCCGTTCGCTTAAGTCGCCGTAATATACGGCCCGGCAAGCACCGATGAAACCGGTGGTCACGATGACTTCCGCTCCTTGTTCCAAAGCCTCGAGATAACTGCCTAAAATAATTTTAAAGGGGAAACAGATAAACTCGGGGCTGTATTTGACCCCCAACTCGATCGTCCTTTGGCTGGGCCGTGGTGGGATGATCACCTCATGCCCTAACCGTTCCAAGAGTTTTTGATAAGCTAAAACCGGGCCCAGATAGGGAAAGGTGATCTTCAAATTGCCCGTTCCTCCTTTAAGGTGGCCAGCAGATCCGTGAACGCTTCCAAACGGGTCCGAAGATGCCCGTCTTCCTGGTGTTCGTCTAAATTGATTTGTAAAAATGGTTTTTCTCCTTGACTGGCTGCGATACTTAAAATCTTAGTGGCTATCGAATCCGGCCCGCAGCCGAAGGTGGTGACGTAAATCAGCCCATCGATGGCGGGATCATTGAGAAATTCGAGCCCTGCGCCTAAGAGCATCCGGCCGAAATTCCAAAACAAGGGCCTGGTTAATCCGGCCAGCCGAGCTTCAATCCGTTGGGGGTCCAGCATCTCCCAGGTGTTTAGCTTAACCCCTAATTGAGAGAGGCGAGTGACGATTCCCTTGCTGATGAAGGGATCATAGAGGCTGTAAGCATAACCCAGCAGTCCGATGTTGAGCCGTTTTCCTGAGGAATTGAGCTTGGTTCCGCCGCCCGCTTCCGGAAGGGTGAGCCGCTCCGTCCGGCATTTGTTTAAAATGCCTCTCCAAACTTGATCAGCCTGGCGCGCTGCAGCCTTCATCTGCCAAGTCATGACCGGGCCTAAGTCCGGAAAGCTGATCACCCGTAGGCCCAATCCATCACAGATAACCTCCGGGGAGAAGATCCGCTCCGCCCCAAGGCCGGTTGTGTAGTAGACGATCTCCGGTAATCCGATCAGTTTGGGGCAGAAAAAATTGGCCTTTCCCTGGGTGGTCATCCGGGGCAGGAGGATGCGATCGACCCCTTTCTCCAGAAGGTTCAGGACATGCCCGAGAAAGACTTTGACTGGAACGCAGAACTCATGGGGGAGCCGCCGACCGCCCCGGTGGGCGGACTCGTTGCTGCTAGGGTCGGAGAGGACTGCTTTCATGCCGGAAAGGCTGATCAATTGCTGCCAAAAAGGAAGATGGTAGGATGCGAAGAGAGTCCTGGGAACGCCGATGGTTAACTTTTTTTGCCTGAGTTTCATAATAGTGAGTATTACCGGAAAAGGCTGGGGATATACATTTTAGTTTAGGTGATAGAGGATAAGGAAATAGGCAAAAGGAGTGAGGCGTGAGGCGCAGGTGTGAGAGTAGCGCTTCGTTTACTTATTTATTTAGATCAGCTTTGCTTCCTTCATACTGAACCATTTTCCTTCGCCGATGATCAGGTGGTCGATGAGTTTGATGTTTAAAACCTCCCCTACCTCTCTCAACCGCTTGGTTATAGCAATATCTTCGACGCTGGCTTCGGGATCGCATGAGGGATGGTTGTGGAATGCAATTATTGCATAAGCGTTGTTTGTCATGGCCGCCTTAAAGACTTCCCGAGGTTCGACGGTGACTGATTCCAGACTGCCTCTGGCCAGGACGTGAAGGCCGGTTATTTTATATTTGATATTCAAGGAGATGATTCCGAACTTTTCAACCGGTTCGTGGTGGAGGTCGAGGAGCAGGTTGAGGAAGTGATGGCAAACGCGGGGGCTGGTGACCTTGAGTTCAAGATCATAGCGGGCCCGGGAGACCCGGTGCTGTTTGAGAGTGTAGATGTTTAGCCAAATTTGCAACAGCCTCCGGCTTTTTAATCATTTGCCGCTTCGCCTCTGCGTACAATTTATCGTTTGACATTTTTTATAATTAATTTGATCGAAGCTCGGACAACCGGAAATAATCATATTCTCCGGGATTTTGGTACTGTTTTAAAAGCTATCGCCATTTGTTTTCCGGAATATTTTAACTTCCATTGGGAATCTGCAATTTTCCGATGGAATATTCCATTTTCATGGTAGAATATTGAACTTTCCAGATGGAATATTGAACATTCCAATAAGAATCTTTATGTTCTTGAATGAGTGTCTAATTTTCTTGATGGAATATTTTATTTTCTTGAATGAATCTTTCATATTCCTGATGGAATGGAAATTTTCCCGGAATAAATCATTCTTTGGCGGAATATTTATTAGCTGAAGATTTACATCTTTTAACCTCGATTACGGAAATTGTAAATTCATGATGTATATGGTAATATGTTCTTGTTGAGCCGGAGGGAGAATGAGGGGTTCACTGTTGGAAAATTTGGCCTAAGTGATGGGGAGAATAGATGGAATATCGGGAATGGGGAGATTATTACGAATAAATTGGCGGATATTGATTAGGAGACTGACTAAATGAAAAACAAGATATTAAATTGGATGAATTACGAGTTTTTATTGGTTATGTTATGCCAGGTTTTGATGGAGTTGGGCGATCAATTGTTGAGCATCAGTTTTGCGGTACAACTATATAAAACCTTTGGAACGGGGGCGGCATTAAGTACTTATTACTTTGTCCGTACTGTTCCCACTTTTTTGTTGGGCCCTCCTGCGGGTGTAGTAATTGACCGGTTTGACAAGAAAAAGCTTGTTATCGCGACTTGTTTAATCACCTCATTGATTATTGCGCTTCTGCCAGTTAGTAAAAGTATTTTAAGTCTCCTGGTAATTACCTTTGTATTATCATCTGCTACTACTCTTTTTAATCCTAGTATCCACTCGATTCTGCCTCTTGTCATTCGCAAGGATTACTTATTAGAGGCTAATTCATTCATCGCGGCCACTGAGTCTATCGCCCGATTTGCCGCTCCCCTGTTATCAGCGTTGCTTGTGGGAGTATTTGGCAGCGCAGCGGGGTTTTATGCGACGGCAATCGTAACTGCAATGGCGGGTTTAATTCTGTTACCGTTGTGGGTTCCCGTCATTCAAACTACGGCGGAGGGCCAATTTTCTCTTCCATCCGTCTATCATAACATTGTTGAAGGAATAAAATATGTATTCCAGTCTAAGTTGCTTGTTTGGATTACAATTGTCGTTTCCTGTGTAATGTTGGCCGACACGACAGTCTCGCCGCTTTTCTCAATAATGGTAGCGAGGGAGTTACACACCGAACCGGCCAGTATCGGTTATTTGTCGTCATTATGGGGCATTGGTTTTTTGTTCGGAAATTTTTTACTCCCTTTTTTAAAAAGGATTCGACTCAACATTTTATTTTTTAGCGGGGTTTTCTGTATCGGGTTACAAATGGGCCTGTATTCGATTATTCCTCAGTTTTGGATGACAATCCCTCTTCAAATCATCTGTGGTCTGGGGTTTGCCTTTTCCTTTAGTACTATGCGTACCATTGTTCAGAGTGTTTCCACTAGTAATATTGTAGGAAGAGTTTTAGTTTCAATATCCACCTGTTACTCTTTTATCAGCTTGTTCGGAATTAAAATTGGCGGATTTATTACAGATACTATGGGAGTTCGAATTGTATTCCTTTACGGTAGTATAATTTGTTTAGCGGCCGCAGTTGCATTTTTGATGCTTTTCGGTTTCTCAAAAACGCCGGAAGATTTAACTTCAGGTATCGGCCATCATTAAGACAATACTTCAATGGATCAGGTAGTTGCATGAAGCAGCTTCAGGAACATAAAGAAGAAAACTCCAATTAATAAAGGAGAAATTTATATGAGTCTAATTAAAGCAATTCTTACAAACGGTTACATTCCATTGATACCTATTTTGGCCTGGAATATTATTTTTGTTTCAAAATTACCCCCTGCCTACGATCCACAAAGCTTTAATAAAGACATCCCATTGTTTCTGGTAATCGGAGAAAATCTGTTCAGAACGATAATTTTTGTTTTACCTTTATTTTTTAAAACAAATATCGCTACTGCACAAGGAAAACAAGGACTGATTATTTACATTTTGGGCACAGTTTTATATTTTACTGCTTGGCTATTGCAAATGTATGCGCCAAATTCTTTATTGAGTAAGAGTGTATTTGGTTTTGCCGCGCCGGCATATATGCCCATTATCTGGTTAATCGGTATCAGTCTTTTGGCTGATTCCTATTATTTTAATTTTACATATTCTAAATGGCATTATATACTGCCATCCATCGTATTTTCGATTTTTCACGTCGCCCATACCTATCTGGTATATTTAAGAATAAATTAGGTTTAAAGATGATGCTCTTAAAATCCAAAAAAGTATTCAGGGGTATGGAGTACGCTAAATCAAATAAATTTGTCTAAATTGAGTATCAAATGTAATCCGGCACTGACATTATGGCCGGTCCCAGTTGCGAAAAATTATTAATTAGGATCTATATGGTAAAATGTTTTGTTTGAATGGAGTTAAGATGGTGGTTTTGAAAGTTAAAGCTAATTCTGGATGGTGAACCATGGTAAATAAAAAACTGGTATTGGGGATATTAGTTACATTTATTATACTTGTGATCGGGGGGACATTAATGTATTTCTTTGGTGTAGAGGAGACTATTGAACCGAAAATCATTACATTGAATGAACCAATTAAAGCAGTTGGATTATCAATTGAAACGAATATGAATACGGTCTATAAAGATGTATCGCTGATTCTTAAAAAGTATATGGATTATAAAAACCAATTTGGCATTTCCAATTTAAAAGAACCATGGGAATTTGTGGCGTTGAGTCGAAATTTTAGAGGAAACCAGTCATGGGAATATCTTGTGGGAGACGTAGTAACAGATTTTGAACAAGTTCCAAGAGAGTTAACTTCTTTTCAAATCCCAGTAGGAACCTATGCAATTTTTCCAATTGTTAAACCTTTCACGAAATTATTATGGGGGCTGAAGATTGGTAAAACCAAAAAATATATTTATGATACTTGGCTTCCAAACTCACAATATGAATTTGCAGGGTTCGAATTTGAATATAATAATCAAAAAATTGAGGACGAAAAAAACTTATTACTGAATTATATGTAGCTATTAAAGAAAAGCAATAAAAGTAATGATTATCTTTCGAAGTAACCTTCAAGTTAGGCCCGGCGCACAGCAGCTAACACGGTGTGTCCCGCTAATCGGATGCTGTTTGGATGATTCGGCTGGTTATGAACTAAAAAAGTTTGCTCATTTACCATTTACAGTTTGCCTAATGAGTATAGAAATATAAATTGCACCGGGCAAGATCATACAGTATCAAGTGGGGTAAAA
>DATCLA010000163.1:0-40525 GCA_036564195.1 Bacillota bacterium | reverse complement strand
GAATTACAGCCGATCTGGATGATTTTAAATGTAATTGAGAATATAGGCAGGTTGGGTATATTTATAATACCTTTTTTCTATTCTTTCAGGTATAGCGGGCATCTAAATAAAACATTACTTATAATTACGGGAATACTTATGTTTTTATATTACATTGGTTGGGCAAAGTATTTCTTAAATGGCAGGGATTATGCATTGTTATTTTCCCCTCTATTTTTTATTCCCATACCCCTGGCGGTTTTTCCCATACTGTCATTCCTGCTGGTTTCAATTGTATTAAGGTCTTATCCATTACTGATTGCTACAATTGTATTTAGTATCGGACATATACCCATAAGTTATCTTACCTATTTAAAAACGCTCTGATTTTGTTTATATTACTGCAAGAACCTATCAAAAACTGCGAGAAAGTCTGATGCTCACATGACCGATTTATGAGAGGAACACATGAATTATCAAACTATTAAAGTACGGTTGGAAGGGCCGGTTTGTTACTTACAACTTTACCGGCCTGAAGCTAAGAATACAATTAACGATTGTTTAGTTGAGGAATGCCATCAAGTACTGGAATTGTGTAAAAATTCGGCTACAATCGTAGTGCTGGAAGGCTTACCGGAAGTCTTTTGTTTTGGGGCAGATTTCCAAGGGATACATAATCTAAGGGCTTCAGGGGAGCAAATTGTTAATAACCCTGAACCGCTGTACGACTTATGGGTGAAAATGGCAACCGGGCCGTACATAACCATCTCTCATATCCGGGGAAGAGTGAATGCCGGAGGGATGGGATTTGTCGGGGCTAGTGATATTGTAATTGCCGATCAGACCGCCCAATTCAGCCTGTCTGAATTATTATTTGGGTTGTTCCCTGCCTGTGTTTTGCCATTTTTGGTGCGCAGGATCGGTTTCCAAAAGGCTCATTATATGACCTTAATGACTCAACCGATTTCGGTACAACAGGCTCATACCTGGGGAATGGTAGATGCTTATGATGCTCAGAGTGATTTGTTACTGCGCCGGCACTTACTGCGTCTAAAACTTTTACCCCAAAACGGGGTTTTGCGTTATAAACGTTACATGAGCCAGTTAAATGATATATTAGTAAAAAGCAAGCAGTTGGCTGTAGCAGCCAATCAAGCAATTTTTGCTGATCCCCAGAACCTGGAATGGATTTGTCGGTTTGTCGAAGAGGGAAAATTTCCATGGGACCAATAAAATCCCTTTCAATATTAGGGATTAGTAAAGTTTAAATTTTAAATAAAGGAGGCTATAATGGTGCAATCAGTAGTTAGTTTACGTGAAATTGAACCGGAAATTGTACAAGTAACAATGGAAGACCGGGTTCATAAAAATACTTTTTCCGATGAGTTAACCGCCGGACTTGCCCGGGCATTTGAACAGATTCAAGCTAACTCTAATTATAAAGTTGTTATTTTAACCGGGTATGACAGCTATTTTGCCTCGGGTGGAACTCAAGAGGCATTGTTGGCAATTCACAAAGGAGAAAAACAATTCAATAGTAACAATAACCTTTATAGTCTTTCTTTAGAATGTAAGATTCCAGTGATTGCCGCCATGCAGGGACATGGGATTGGTGGCGGGTTTGTCATGGGGCTATTTGCGGACTTTATAATTTTAAGCCGTGAAAGCGTTTATACCACTAATTTTATGAAATACGGATTTACGCCGGGAATGGGAGCGACCTATATCTTACCAAAGAAATTAGGATTAAGTTTAGCGGAAGAATTTTTAATCAACGCCGGTACATACCGGGGTGCTGATCTTGAAAAAAGAGGAATTCCTTTCCCGGTATTACCCCGTGCCGAGGTGCTAGAGTATGCGTATCAGTTGGCACGACAGATAGCTGAGAAACCGAGAATCGCTCTGATTACATTAAAAGACCATTTAGTCGCCTCCCTTCGAAAGGAACTCCCCCAGGTTATTCAGGAAGAAGTTTTAATGCATGAGATTACGATTCATCAAGCGGAAGTTGGTGAAAGGATTATTACATTATTTGGTAAATAAAACAATGAGTTAGTCCAACAGGTGAAACAATGTTCCTTGGAGGTTGAGTAAGTTAATCAAATATTAAAACAAATTTATTAACGGGAGGACAAAAGAATAATGAATAAAGAGGATATTTTTAAACTAATTGTTCGCCACATTTGCGAAGTCATTCCGGAAAGAGAAGGGCATTTGTTTCAACCCAGTGACAGTTTAACGGATTTAGGTGCAAATTCAGTGGATCGTGCCGAAATTATTATGATGACCATGGAAGCTTTATCACTACAAATTCCCCGGGTCGAGTTATTTGGGGCAAAAAACCTAGGAGAACTGACTGATGTGTTCTATGAAAAATTGCATTCCGTCTGAACTGCTGATTACTGGTTTGGGTGTTACTTCGGCAATTGGGCAAGGGAAAAAAGCATTTAGTGCGGCATTATTCAAAGGGGAACATAAATTTGATTTAATGCGGCGCCCTGGCCGCCAGACCGAAACCGGTTTTATCGGTGCAGAAATTTCCGAGCTTTTTTTTCCGGAACGTCTTTCTAAACGGATATTACGTTCGGCCTCTTTTACGGAACAGGTTGCTTTGGTAACACTTCAGGAGGCTTGGGAAGATGCGCGACTGGATGAGATAGACCCGGAACGGATCGGATTAATTATTGGGGGCTCTAATCTACAGCAACGCGAGTTAATTCAAATCCATGAGAAATATCAAGGACGGGTCCATTTTTTACCGCCAACCTATGGATTTTCCTTCATGGATAGTGACCTCTGTGGCTTAGGTACAGAATTTTTTGGGATTAAAGGATTAGCGTATACGGTAGGAGGTGCTTCCGCCAGTGGTCAAGTGGCAATTCTTCAGGCAATTCAAGCGCTTCAAACAGGTAAAGTGGATGTTTGTATTGCCATGGGAGCCTTAATGGACCTTTCTTACTGGGAGTGTCAGGCATTTCGGTCCTTAGGTGCAATGGGGACAGATCGTTATTACAACGAACCCGGAAGCGCCTGTCGTCCGTTTGATAAAAATCGGGATGGATTTATTTATGGAGAAGCTTGTGGTGCTGTGGTTGTGGAACGTATCATCAGGGGGCGGCGGATCAATCCATATGCAATACTTTCCGGGGGAGCGATGGTGATAGACGGAAACCGGAATCCTAATCCCTCGTATGAAGGAGAAGTCCGGGCTATTAGGCAGGCTCTGGAACAGGCCAACTGGTCAGCGGCTGAGGTTGATTACATTAACCCTCATGGTACAGGCTCGTTAATCGGTGATGAGACCGAGTTACGGGCAATTGGTGATAGTGGTCTGGTTCACGCCTATATTAATGCTACCAAATCTATAACCGGACATGGTTTGAGTGCGGCAGGCGCTGTGGAAGTTATTGCAACTATATTGCAGATGAAAGAGGGACGGCTGCATCCTACCATAAATATGGAGGAACCGATTGACTCTTCTTTTAACTGGGTACGTAACCAGCCGCTACTGCATCAGGTTGAAAAAGCGATTAGTTTAAGTATGGGGTTTGGCGGTATTAATACCGCAGTCTGTATACAAAATTGTTAAATCTAATTAAATACAGGATAGGAGAATAACTATGATACCTGTTGGAATAGAAGCGATGAACTTATTTGGAGGAATAGCCTATCTGGATGTTACTCAATTAGCCCAGCATCGTCAATTGGATACTACCAGGTTCGCAAATTTGTTAATGAAAGAAAAGACAGTGGCATTACCGTATGAAGATCCGGTTACTTATGCAGTTAATGCAGCAAAACCAGTAGTTGACTCACTTACTCCGGCCGAAAAAGACCGGATTGAGTTACTCATCACTTGTACCGAATCAGGTATTGATTTTGGAAAATCAATGAGTACTTATATCCATCATTATTTGGGACTAAACCGGAACTGCCGGATGTTTGAAATCAAACAAGCTTGCTATTCAGGAACTGCGGGATTTCAGATGGCAGTAAATTTTATCTTATCACAGTCCTCCCCAGGTGCCAAAGCTCTGGTGATTGCTACCGATATATCACGGTTTATGGTAGCTGAAGCGGGGGAAGCATTGACTGCGGATTGGTCGTTTGCAGAAGTAAGTTCCGGTGCGGGAGCAATGGCCATTTTAGTTAGTGAAACTCCTTATGTATTTCAAGTTGATGTCGGAGCTAACGGATATTACGGATATGAGGTATGTGATACATGTCGACCCATCCCGGACAGCGAAGCTGGAGATGCGGATTTATCCTTACTGTCCTACCTGGACTGTTGTGAGCAGGCATTTTTGGAATATCAAAAACGGGTAACCGGTGTCAGCTATCGGGACTCATTTCAGTATTTAGCCTTTCATACTCCCTTTGGCGGTATGGTAAAGGGGGCGCATCGTACCATGATGCGAAAAATAGCCCAAGCCAAGCCGGCTGAGATTGATTTGGATTTTGAACAACGGGTAATACCCGGTATGGTATACTGTCAACGGGTCGGTAATATTATGGGAGCTACCGTATTTTTGGCTTTGGCCGGTATTATTGATCATGGCCGGTTTGAAACGCCGAAACGAATCGGTTGCTTCTCTTATGGATCGGGTTGTTGTTCGGAATTTTACAGCGGAGTAACCTCGGCCCAAAGTCAGGAAGTCCAGCGTCGTTTTGAGATTGAGCGGCATTTAAACAAACGCTATCAGTTATCTATGGATGAGTATGATGAATTGTTAAAAGGGAATGGGGCAGTAAAATTTGGTACGCGGAATGTCAAATTAGATTTTGGGATAATTCCGGGAGCCTTCAATTCAAGCAAGGGGCAACAACTGTTTTTGGAAGAAATTCGGGAATTTCATCGTAAGTACAAGTGGGTATAAAGAATTTTTTGATGAGGAGTTCGAAGCGAAAATTTTAAAATAGTTTTTGACCTTAAATTTGCTTACTTACAAGCTAAAACTACAATCAATCGTCCCGGGGAACAGTGTATTCAAAAGATTAATGCTTTGAGAAAAAACAATTAAAAGTTAAATTTAAGGAGGAGCTTAGCTATGAAAAAATTATGTAAAGATTTTTTTGACAGTAAAGAACTGTTGTTTATCGGTTATTCTCATCGTAATGAAAAGTTTTGTAAACAGGTTTTTCAAGCACTGGTTAACAGCGGTATTGAGGTTTACCCAATGAACAATAAATCAAGCTCCGGTTTTGATGTTAAAGTATACAAAGATTTTAGTGAATTGCCGAAGGTTCCTAAATGTGCCTACTTACTGATTAATAAAGAAAACACTCGTAAAATAATTAATCAATTAAAAGAACATGGGGTTGAGCGGGTTCTATTTCAAAATAACAAGGTATTTGATTCGGCAATTTTGGAGGAGTGCAGTGCAAAAGGAATTGAAACGGCAGTAGCTTGCCCGATGATGTTATTCGGTTCGGGATTTCATAAAATCCATGCCTTCTTCGCGGGGATAAGATGATTAAGAGTTTTCCTTTGGTTAGAAGGTCAATATCAAATGAACATGTAATGACGGCTGTCTTTTTGGTTACTTTACTTTACCTACTGCCTGCTTGGAGCCAAGCTCCGCTTAAGATTCTAGAATTTATAGCAATTTTAGCTACTGCATTGTTAATTGATGCAGTAGCTAATTTTATTAGGTACAGTCGTCCGGTTTGCGCAGTTTCCTCTGGAGTAACTGCAGTGATTTTAGAAGTATTAACACTGGGAATTCCGTTTTGGGGTAGAATTTTGGGGGTTGGATTTGCACTACTCATCAAACATATTTGGGGCGGAACAGGCAAAAATATCTTCAATCCGGCGATTACAGCTTTATTTGGTTTGAGTTTGTTTTTTAAAATAAACGATGCGGTTATTACTTTTTCATTTTGGTTAATACCGGTAATGCTCCTGTCATTAGTATTTTTACGGTTTAGATTTTTTGCCGGAGTCGGGCTGATGTCAGGGATGGTTTTGTCATTACTAATTCATCATCACTGGTCGTTTCAAGCCTTTGTTGCTTACGGAGTTATATTTTGGGGCTGCTTAGTAATAACCGATCCGGTGACAACTACTCCTCAACCGGTTGCCGGATTATTAGGAGGATTTCTGGTTGGTTTCTTAACGTTTGATATACCTAACTTCACTGCAACTCGGGCTGCGTTGTTTTTAATATTTAATCTCTTATCGTTCGCCATAGATCAAAAGTGGTTTGGTTTAGATAATACGCTGTTTTTTAAACCCTTAAAAATAACAAGCGTCATTCCTTTGGATAGTAGCCGGGACAATCTTCTGGACTTGACAGGGCTGCAACACATAAGGCCGGTAAAAGATTCGGAGCTATCAACGGAAGAAATTTTAGACCGAATTCAAACCAATCAAGTCTATGGTTGTGGAGGGGCAGCCTTTCCTACTATCCAAAAGATTGAGACAGTAATTAATGCGGATGTTCCCCAAAAATATTTTATTGTTAACGGGACTGAATGTGATCCCGGGTTAAATCATGATAAATGGCTGCTGCGAAGGTTTCCGGAAGAACTGTCACTAGGTATAAAAGCAATCGGTCGTTGCATAGCATTTGCCGAGGTATTTTTAGCAGTTAAGCATACTGAAGGGTTAAATTTTCCGGAAGGGATAAAAATTTTCCAAGTACCTGAATTTTATCCGGCCGGAGCCGAAAAAATATTAATCGCTAAAATCCTCCAAACAAGACTTACTGATAATGCAATACCTGCAAAATTAGGGATTCTGGTTTTGAATGTTCAGACGGTTTATCAAATATATGAGGCTTGTTATCTGAACCGGAAAGCAGATACAAAATATTTAACTCTTGCGAACCTAAAAAAGAAAGAAAGCCGAGTAGTACGGGTGAAATTGGGAGAATCGATCCATCATATTGTTAATCAAATATACCCCGCAAGTAATCTTATTTTCAGCGGAGGGGGTTTAATGCAGTCACATCTGACTGAAGATACCGATAAGGTAGAAACAACCACCAATTTTATTGCTGCCGCGCATTATCCACGCTATAAAGAGTCTCCCTTATGTTCAAGATGCGGTTTATGTAGGATGTACTGTCCGGCCAGATTAGAAGTAGCTAAAATCGCTGATTTAGTTGATTCCGGAAAAATTATCCAGGTTGCCAAATACTGCCCTGAAAAATGTATTAGTTGTGGTAGTTGCAGCTATGTATGCCTGGCAGGTCGAAATCTTTCGGCAAAAGTAAGAGAATCTAAAGATATAATAGACAAGGTACAGCGATGAAAAATTAAACCATGGGTTTATATATCCGGAAAAAACCAGGGCTGAATATTTCGGCCCTTAATTTTTATATATAAAAATACAGCATTACATATAATACTAGCTGTTAATAAGATAGTGGTTCTCGTTCGTTTACTTCAGAAATAATCATTTTATAAACGCCAATTTCAAAATATTGCTAAAAACTGTAAGTACCAATTAATTTTTAAATTTTAATCCGATAATCATCATGTTGGAAACCGTTTCTAAGAAGTAAAAGCGAAAAAGTTAAAAAGAAATAGGAAATTTCAACTATTCAGTAAAGCTTTTAAAGAAGAAAGAGTAATCCCCGAACTTTATAGTTGTACCCGGAAAGGGAAAGCCTTTAGGATTCTGGCGGCCACTAGTGCTGGTTGTGGGGTATTAAAGCGGCCATCTTAAATTTTTGATTTAAGAAAGCGGTTAGCCCTGAAATAGTCTGATCAAGACTAATACCACTATTAATTTAAATATGCTGCCATGTTTTCAGGTTAGTTTTGACTTTTGTATTTTGAATCGGCTATACTATTTATTATAACGGTGAAAATATCTACTTTTGACCGGCTCTAAGGGGAAGTTCTCTAATAATTGTTATATTTTCCTAAAAATCTTAATCCGGGAGGCCAGATAGATGAAAACATCAAAAGTGTATTTTACCGATATGCATATCACAATGGAGGAAAATATTCTACAAAAGCTGAAACGCCTGATAAAAACGGCGGGGATTGACCGAATCGACTTTAAAAAGAAATATACTGCGATCAAAATTCATTTCGGAGAGCCGGGGAATTTAGCTTTTTTACGTCCCAACTTTGCCAAAACTGTTGTTGATATTGTAAAAGAGCTGGGTGGGAAGCCGTATCTAACCGATTGCAATACTTTATATGTGGGCAGAAGGAAGGATGCGTTGGAACATCTTAACACGGCATACCTTAATGGCTTTTCTCCCTTTTCCACCGGCTGTCATGTGCTGATTGGCGACGGTTTAAAAGGTACCGATGAGGTTTTAGTTCCAGTCGTAGGAGGTGAATATGTCAAAGAGGCTAAAATCGGCCGCGCGATTATGGATGCGGATGTGGTGATCTCTTTGACTCATTTCAAGGTACATGAAGCGACCGGAATTGGCGGTACCATTAAAAATATCGGTATGGGCTGTGGTTCCCGTGCCGGCAAAATGGAAATGCACAGCAGCGGTAAACCGCAGGTTTCCAGCAAGTTGTGTATCGGATGCGGAGTTTGTGCTAAAAACTGTGCTCTTGGGGCAATTACCGTAGCCAACCGAAAAGCGTTGATTGATCATAACCGCTGTGTCGGGTGTGGCCGCTGTATCGGGATTTGTCAAATGGATGCTGTTCTCCCAGCTTCGGATGAATCCAACGAGATCTTGTGCAAAAAAATGTCCGAATATGCCTGGGCAGTATTACGGGGGCGGCCCAGCTTTCACATAAGCCTCGTAATTGATGTATCACCATTCTGTGATTGTTATGGGGGAAACGATATTCCCATTGTTCCCAATGTAGGTATGTTTGCATCCTTTGATCCGGTTGCCCTTGATGTAGCTTGTGCGGAGGCAGTTAACCGTCAGCCGGTTATGGCAGGCAGTCTACTTGAAAAAAACGTCAGTAAGAACTGCGACTATTTTACCGCAGTTCACCCGGAGACTAATTGGAAAATAGCTATCGAACATGCAGTTAAGCTTGGTTTAGGCACTAAAGATTATGAATTGATTACAGTTTGAGGGTTTGATGTAAAATCCCTTTTGCCTTAAAAAAGGACCTTTATTCCCCCACGAATCCCTTGCTGCTTATAATTGAGGATTACTTGGTCCGGGTACAATTCACCTTCGGGGCTAAAGCCAGCCCCGGTAATCAACTCATCACAAGCCAGTAAGTGAAAATAATTCTGGGCGTAATTAAGATAATAACCCAGTTGGGCGACTATATTACGGGTTACAGCATATTGCAGACTCAAACCGGCGGTAACGCCTACTGTATATCCGGAATTCACCCAATCCCAGGCCGGATCATGATTTGCCCAGTGTCCATAGGCTTTGGTCTCTAAAACTGTTAATCCCACTGTACTGGTACAAAGCCAACGCGACCAGTGCTGCTCCCGTTCAATCCCCAATCGGACTCCCTGAAACTTTCCATCCAGCGTGCTGCCGAGATCCGCTTGGGGTTGGCCGTCCACTGCCACTCCGAAATAGCGGTGATAAACTCCATTTTTCAGTTCATTGGTGGTGATTTGGCGGATTAATCCTAAGAAGGCACTGGTCCGTTGTAATCCGTGCCCGGAAAGGATTCTTCCGACATCTAACGTTCCTATGCTTTGGCTGCCATAAGCATCAAAGTCACCATAAAACGTCAGGGTTTCCCGATCCGGTATGGTCCAATCCCCATCGAAACCTCTCCCTTTGGTGCCTGCAGCCGCTTGTCCATATTGCAACCTTACAAAGAAACGGTTACCAGGCAAAGTGTATTTTAAATTTAATATGGGCATTAACTGGTTTTGGGGAAAATTTACCCTTGATAACATTTGCGTCCGGTTAGGATAATAAAGCAGATAATTAAACCAACCCTTCAGGTCCCATTCCGCTAAGGACACTTCCCAAAGGGGATCGGTGTTAATTTCAGAAATAGGAGGCAATTCGCTTTGAGCCCAAGTTACTGTGGTCAAGCTAAACAGAAACAGGCCGCTCCACAAGATGATTCCGATTTTATCCATGGTGTATCCTCTGATGTTTTTATGAGCACCCGAATCTATTTCCACAGCCAATGAGTTTTACTTGCTTGTAAATAAAGGAAAGTGAAGCGGTGAGGTTCTGAAAGACCGTACCGCCCGTCGCTTCACCTCAACCGATCCCTACCTTTACTAAGGTTGGTTGTAACACCCGGATTAGTTCCGCCGGACTCATTTCAACTATAAAGCCACGTTTACCGCCGTTGATATATAACCTTTCTAGGTCAGCAATTGTTTCTTCCATATATACCGGCAGTTGTTTTCTGGTCCCAAAGGGCGAAGTGCCCCCTACTAAATACCCCGTATGTTTGTGGGCTGTATCCGGAGTGCAGGGAGTGATCGATTTAACCCCCAAAAATCTGGCCAGTTCCTTGGTTGAAACCTCCTCATCCCCATGCATTAAAATGATTAAGGGATTTTGATGTTCATCTTCCATTATTAAAGTCTTAATCATCAGGTGTTCAGCAACACCCAATTCCCGGGCGGAGACTGCGGTACCGCCTCGGTCGACATACTTATAAAGATGCGGAATATAGTTGACCTGTTTTTGGCGTAATAAACGTATTGCCGGTGTGACCGGCATTTTTTCTTTAGACATCTCTACTTCGGTTACCTCTGTTCCTTCAGAAATTGGTGGATCAATTCGATCTTTCTCTGAAGTTTTCCTGCATGGCCTGGAAAGAATGGAAGTTGAGCGTGATTGCTTTATTTACCTAGGAGATGATAAGCCCATTATAACCGTAGGCTAAATCTTTCCCGTAATCAAATTTTCCTAACGGCTTCGTCAAACCATTTGCCTGATAACCCTAAAGTCAGACCAAACAAGAGATGGAGGAAGAACATAAAAATAACATCTTCCGGTAACACTTCCCGAAGTTGGACGATGGCTAACGACCGAAGACACCCGAAAGAGAACAGCCAGAGGAAGGCCCGTACATTAAGCCTTTTATAACTGGGTAGCGCGGCTGGGTTAGGTGAGATAAATAAACAAATCCAATCCCTTAAAAGGAACTGTAAATATTATCGGCCAGAAAACCAGCGAGCAAACCATACCAATTATGATGGAAGGTTTCAACATTTATAAATACGCTGGCCACATAATGGGAGAGAGGATGGTTAATGAACTTCAATTACCATAGAGGGTACTGGAGAATATCCATGGCTATATTGGCTAAAACACCTGACAGGGTACTGAAGATGACTTTGTCGCGAAGCATAGTTACCTTTCAAATTGATTATTTCTTATCCATTATTTTGCCAAAATTATAAAATAAAATTCTACTGATAATAACAACAGATTTTTTTAATCCGTTGATTTTTATTAGAAGTGTCACCAAATATCAGCTTTCATTGAGTTTGTGGATTGCTGTTGTTCTGTAAGCACCACAATAAGTTGGAATAAAGTAATGGCAATGTCGGTAGTGACAATGGCACCGCTAATTTTAATCTTCTTTTTGTGCACAGAAATACTTTGTTGAAGGAATCACTACCACCGTTTTAAAGCCTGAAAAACTCTTTGAAACAATGTTACAAACAACAAAGAATATCTTTCGGGTTGGCGGTTGTAAATTAGATGTGATCAGGAATAAACTGGACTCAAACAAAGTTTGTTTTAAGACGTTGTAATGCAAAGATAACGTCTTTTTTGTTAAAGCTCAAGGAGCATTCTTTGTAGCGTAACACTATTGTCGCAGCTGATTTCGGTTCTATAAAAGATAGCAATTAAGCAGGATGAACCGGAAGCGAATCGAATACCTATCATGTTTGCCAACATTTATTAAGGAACAACGGTGTTAAAAAGGCTTTTAAGGAGCGAAAATTTTAATGTTTAAACGAATTCTGGGTTATATTAAACCTTATACAATGCGGATTGTTGCTTTGTTAATTGCTGCCGTTTTCGTGGCCGGGTTTACTTTGGCTGAACCGGCAACGCTCGGAATTTTAACTGATGCGCTGTTTTCCCGGAGCAACGGGATATCCATCGACGCCTATTTCAAGGGTTCCACAGTTAAGTCCCAGACCGGAGCCGCTATTTTGACCTGGGATCCCCAGTCGCAAACTGTTTCCCGGCAGTCGCTGGAGACAGCGGTAACTGCTACGGGGCTCAAACCACTCCGGATCGAATTTGGTAACGGCTATGCTAAAATCCGGTACCGGCTGCCCAAGGATGTTGTTGAAGAGACGGTCTTAAAAAGTGTGAAACAAAATCTGGCGGCTCAAGGCCTTCGGACGGAAGTAGCTCAGGTGGTGCAAACACCGGCTTCACAACAAAATGTACTCTTCCCCAAGATTCCAACGGTCTTTATTATTCCTTTCCTATTAGTATTTTTCCAGCTGTTTCGGGGTTTGTTCAGTTACTGTCAGATTTATTTGGCCTCTTCGATCGGGCAAAAAGTAGTGATGCGGCTGCGTAACGAAATCTTTGAACATCTTCAAAACTTGTCTTTCGGTTTTTATGAGCAGAAACAGACCGGACAGCTGATGTCCAAAGTATTAAATGATGTGGGAACGGTCCAAAACTTATTCTCCAGTACCATTATTGATCTGATTGTCGAGCCGATTATGGTTATTCTGGCCATCGGGTGGGCCCTTTGGATTAATTGGAAATTAACGCTGATTTTTTTGTTGATCATGCCATTAATCGCCCTCTTAGTTGGGAAAATCGGCCGTCTCCTGCGAAAGGTGGGTAAGGATATCCAACAAAATGCAGCCGATATGACTGCAATCTTACAGGAAACACTGGCAGCGATTCGGGTGGTCAAATCTTTTGCCATGGAGGATTATGAGATTGAGCGTTTCCGTTCTCAAACTAAAAAGAACTATTCAGCCTCGATGAAAGGCGTTAGATTACAGGGCTTCTTAAATCCTGCCGTTGAGCTGTTGGCTTTATTAGGCTTAGGAATTTTTATTTGGTATGGCGGTAAGGCGGTTTACCGGATGGAGATGACGCCCGGCCAATTATGGACTTTTGTTTTGGTAATTGGCTATATTTCTAACCCAATCAAGAAATTAAGCCGGATCAGTAGCCAGATGCAGCACAGTTTGGCAGCAGCGGAAAATATTTTTAACCTATTGGATGAAAAACCGGACATTCAGCAACCGGCTTGCCCGGTTACTCTACCGCAGTTATGCGGAGAGATCATCTTTTCCAATGTAAGCTTTTCTTACCACCCGGGGGAACCGGTCTTAAAAGAGATCAACATCCATGTCAAGCCGGGTGAGGTGATTGCTTTGGTCGGTCCCAGCGGCGCCGGGAAGTCCACTTTGGTCAATTTGGTACCGCGGTTTTATGATCCGGTTGACGGCGAAATCAGGGTGGATGGAATTAACCTACGGGAAATCGACTTAAAATCATACCGGCGTCAGATGGGAATTGTACCTCAGGAGACAGTTTTATTTACCGGTACGATTCGTGAAAACATTGCCTACGGTCGTATGGATGCTTCTTTCCAGGAAATTGTAGCAGCCGCCAAAGCGGCCAACGCTGATGACTTTATCCGGGAACTGCCTGATGGCTACCAGACTGTTGTCGGAGAACGTGGGATCACGCTTTCCGGCGGACAGCGTCAAAGGCTGGCAATTGCCCGGGCAATTTTGCGGGATCCGAAAATTTTAATCTTGGATGAAGCAACTTCGGCGTTGGATACCGCTTCAGAGCTTTTAGTTCAGGAAGCGTTACAGCGATTAATGAAAAACCGGACCACTTTTGTGATTGCCCATCGTCTTTCAACAATCCGGAATGCCGACCGGATTTTGGTGATGAATAACGGTCGGATCGTGGAAATGGGATCCCATGAAGAACTGCTCAAGAAGGGTGGTTTGTACCGAGCCTTGTACAAAAAGCAGTTTTCTGATAAAGAAGATTAGGTAAAAATGGGGGCCGGTGAGGAGCTAATCTATTGAGCCTTTGACAGCCGGGAAAAGTGGTATACTAAAAATAGTTTTAAGAAATTATTTCATATAAGGTTGGTAACGGAGCAGATGGCACAATTTATTACTTTAGGAATCGAATCATCCTGCGATGATACTGCAGTAGCAGTAATTGCTGATGGTAAATACATTTTGAGCAATATTATCTCTTCCCAGTTGGCGACGCATGCCTTATACGGCGGCGTGGTCCCGGAAATTGCGGCCCGCAGTCATCTGGAGAATATTTTACCTGTTTACCGGATGGCCTTAAAGGAAGCCCAAATTGAACTGGAGCAGGTGCAGTTGATCGCGGCAACCTATGGGCCGGGTCTTGTGGGGTGCTTATTAGTGGGCCTTTCTTTTGCTAAAGGACTGGCTTTAGCCAGCCGGATCCCCTTTGTAGGCGTAAACCACATCGAAGGTCATATCTACGCCAATGTCCTAAACCGGCCGGAGATTGAACCGCCGTTAATCTGTTTGACTGTTTCCGGCGGACATACTGACTTGTTATATTTGCCACAGTGGGGCCGGTATCAAATCTTAGGCCGGACTCTGGATGATGCCGCCGGAGAGGCTTTCGACAAGATTGCCCGGGTTTTGGGAATGGGTTATCCCGGCGGGCCTTACATTGACCGGATTGCTCAAGGGGTTGAAGCAAGCATAGATTTTCCTCAGCCGCAGGCCTTAGCCAGGTCTTATGACTTCTCCTTCAGCGGCTTGAAGACAGCGGTGATCAACTATGTCCACCAGCAACGCCAAAAAGGACTTGAACCGGATCTGCCCCGGACTGCTGCCAGTTTTCAACAGGCTTTAGTGGAGCAACTAGTGAAGAAATTGTTCCGCGCGGCTGCGGAGTATCAGGTTAAGGCAGTGCTGCTCTCCGGCGGGGTGGCAGCTAATTCATATTTACGCCAACGTTGCCGGGCCGAAGCGGAGCGGTTGGGGATAAGTCTTTATTACCCGGAATATAGTTTGTGCACTGACAATGCGGCGATGATTGCCGCAGCGGGGTACTTCCATTATCGGGCAGAAGGGCCGGGAAGTATTGAAATCACAGCTCAGCCCGGGTTACGACTCTGATTTGTGGATAATCAGGGGGATAATTTGGGGATAGCCGCTTTTTAAAAACCGAGTTATAGACAAGTTTGTCTGTGGATAACTTGTGAATTTTGTGCAAAACTTTTGAAAAGTTGAACTGTTGCGGTACTGTAATTGTGGATAATTTGTGAATTTTGTGGAAAAGTACGGGGACAGTAATACACAGGTTGAATTCGGGCTATAAAAAGATTGACGCCAAATCATTCAAGAGGTATACTATTAATAATATTTTCATATTGAAGCATTTGATGCTTTTCTTGGTTGCGGATGAAGAGGAATGAACCGTTAGCCGGCTTACAGAGAGGAGAGGTTGCTGCGAACTCTCCAGTACGAAACGGGAATACCACCTCGGACGTTCCGGCAAAAGCCGATGGCATAAGCCGGCGCCGACTGCGATATCAGTCATTTCAAATGAGGGCCTTTACGGCTAAATTAGGGTGGAACCACGGTAACCCCGTCCCTTGTTAACTAAGGGAGCGGGGTTTATTTATGAAGGGGGATTTGGAAAAATGGATCGAACGGAAAAAACAGTAAGGATAATATTTCCAGATAAAAGTAGCAGGGAGTATCCGGAGGGGACCACACCGTTGCAAGTGGCGGAGTCACTGGGCAGTCGGTTGGCTAAAGCAGTAGTGGCGGCTGAGGTAAACGGAAAATTAGTAGATCTCAATACTTCGTTGACCGGTGAGGTTAACTTACGACTGGTTAAGCAGGATGAGCCGGAGGGGTTGGAAGTATTACGCCACTCCACTTCCCATGTGATGGCGCAAGCGGTCCGCAGGTTATTTCCTGAGGCCAAACTGGCCATTGGCCCGGCAATTGAGAACGGCTTCTATTATGATTTTGAGCTGCCGGAACCGTTGAAACCGGAGGATTTAGTCCGGATTGAGCAGGAGATGGCTAAGATCATCGGTGCCGATCTGCCCTTCGAACGGTTGGAGGTGAGTAAAGGAGAGGCACTGGAGTTTTTTAAACAAAAAGGTGACCGTTTTAAGGTGGAATTGATTGAGGGCTTAGAGGACGGGAACATCTCCTTTTATCGCCAGGGTGATTTTACCGACCTCTGCCGGGGCCCGCATCTGCCAAGCACCGGCAGGATTAAGGCTTACAAATTAATGTCAATCGCCGGAGCCTATTGGCGGGGCGATGCCTCCCGGGAAATGTTGCAACGGATTTATGGTACAGCCTTTGCCGATAAAAAATCTTTGGATGAGTATCTTTTCAAATTGGAAGAGGCTAAAAAGCGGGATCATCGAAAATTAGGTAAAGAACTTGACCTCTTTGATATTATGGATGAAGGCCCGGGCTTCCCGTTTTTTATGCCTAAAGGGATGGTGCTCAGAAATATTCTCGAAGACTTTTGGCGCCAGGAACATAAAAAGCGGGGTTACCAGGAGATTAAAACTCCGATTATTCTAAATGAAGAGTTATGGCACCGCTCGGGGCATTGGGACCATTACAAGGACAATATTTATTTTACTACCATTGATGAGAGTAACTATGCGATAAAACCGATGAATTGCCCGGGTAGTATTCTGGTTTACAAGCGTCGGATGTATTCTTATAAGGATCTACCGCAACGCCTAGCAGAACTGGGGCTAGTACATCGCCATGAGTTATCAGGCACTCTGCACGGCCTGATGCGGGTCAGGTGTTTTACCCAAGATGACGCGCATCTCTTTATGACTCCCGATCAGATTAAAGGAGAGGTGCTCGGGGTAATCGACCTAATCGACAGTTTTTATCGGGTATTCGGTTTTAAATACCATGTTGAGCTCTCAACCCGACCTGAGAACTCCATGGGTTCCGATGCAGAGTGGGAAAATGCCACCAACGCTTTAAAAGAGGCACTTGATGCTAAAGGAATGCCGTATTTGATTAATGAAGGCGACGGCGCTTTCTACGGTCCGAAGATTGATTTTCATCTTGAGGACTCGCTCGGGCGTACCTGGCAATGCGGTACGATTCAGCTGGACTTTCAGATGCCGGAACGTTTTGAACTGACCTATATCGGAGCCGACGGCGCTAAACACCGTCCGGTAATGATCCATCGGGTAGTCTTCGGTAGTATTGAACGGTTTATTGCCATTTTAACCGAACATTTCGGCGGCGCCTTTCCCACTTGGCTGGCGCCGGTACAGGTAAAAGTGTTACCCATTGGTGAAAAGCATTATTCTTATGCCCTGGAGGTGCAACATTATTTAGAGGAGCAGGGAATCCGCGTTGAAGTCGACCTGCGTAATGAGAAAATCGGTTACCTGATCCGGGAAGCACAGTTGCAAAAGATTCCTTATATGTTGGTTATCGGGGAGAGGGAAGCCCAAAACCGGACAGTTGCCGTGCGTTCCCGTAAAGCCGGTGATCTGGGTACTTTCACTCTTCAGGCAATTACGGCCCAAATCCAACAGGAAGTCACCACCCGAGCAGCGGAATCCTGAATTGGTTACCAGTAATTGGTATAATAAATAAAAATTAGGAGTAGAGCGGTTTCCGCCGGAATATACTTAAGGTAAGACATGATAGGGGGCTGGCAGAATGAATGTCACAGCAAAACTCTTTCTGGCCCTGACCGGTCTTGCCTTGATTTTTTCATTGGCAACTATGACTCCGGCAGGTGCTTATCCCGACGGTTCGCTAAAGAGCGATCAGCACGGCTGGTGGGAACATTTTAAACTGGTACCGCGGCAGATTAATCCAGCAGTACCGGTGCTAGGTACGGCCGAGGAGGCGGCTGCTTCGGAGCCCTCGGCAGTAGCGGAAGTTGCTCCGAAGGTGAGAGGAATTTATTTAACCTCATGGAAAGCAGGGGATCGGCCTTTTGTTGAAAAGTTAGTAGCCATGATGGTCGAAACCAGGCTTAATACTTTAGTGATTGATGTCAAAGATGATACCGGAAACGTCAGTTACCCGAGCGGGGTAGCCCTGGCCCGGGAAATCGGGGCAGACTCCCGGCCTAAATTTGAGCCGTTGCCTCTGCTGGAACTGTTAAAAGCGAACCGGATTTACCCGATTGCCCGGATTGTAGTTTTTAAGGACCCGTTGTTAGCTAAGGCACGCCAGGATTTAGCGGTTCAAAGCAACCGTGGCGGACTCTGGCGGGACCGCCGGGGGCTATGTTGGGTCGATCCCTACCAGCAAACGGTTTGGGAGTATAATGTAGCATTGGCAAAAGAAGCGGCCCGGTTGGGTTTTAAAGAGATCCAGTTTGATTATGTCCGTTTTACCAGTGACGGACCGGTTAAGGAGTGCCGTTACCCGGCGGCAGATGCGCGATCCAAGGCAGAATTAATCCGTGATTTTTTTAGTTATGCTTATCGCGAATTATCCGGATTAGGGGTTAAAGTCTCCGCTGATGTCTTCGGGTTAACCTGTTCCGCCAAGGATGATCTGGGCATTGGACAAGTATTTTCAGAGATCGCTGAAGAAGTCGATGTTATCTGTCCGATGGTTTATCCTTCACATTATTATCCCGGATCTTATGATCTGGCCAATCCTGACCGGGAACCCTATAAGACGGTGTTACGCAGTCTCTCTGATGCCAGACAAAAAGTGATTAACAACCATAAGATAATCATCCGTCCCTGGCTTCAGGATTTTTCGCTCCAAAGTACCTATAAAGCACAGCAACTAGTGGCACAGGTCAAAGCAGTCTATGATGCCGGACTGGAAGAATGGCTCTTTTGGAATCCAACTAACAAATATGAAATTGAGAAGTACCGATTCAATATCGAACAGCATGCGCAGCAAGCTGCTTCGGAACGGTAAATGTATTACTTTTGTTACGCAACAATTCGAAGCGGCTCACCTCTTTCTTAAAAAATGTTTGCTTTTGGGGACTAAGTTTGGTATAATACTATAGTCCGTATAAGTACGGCCCTTTTTTCTTGAACAACTTAACGTGCCTTGGGTTTCAAATATAAATACCGGGCCGGTTGGTTGATTGAGAAATTAGCAGCATTCATGCAGGGGGGAATAGAAAAACCAATGAAGACGTTTTTAGCAAAACCAGAAGAAGTCCAGCGTAAATGGTATCTGGTTGATGCCGAAGGTAAAACTTTGGGTCGATTAGCATCTCAGGTGGCTGCCATCTTACGGGGCAAACACAAACCAACTTTTACGCCCAATGTTGATTGCGGCGACCATGTAATCATCATTAATGCTGATAAAGTTGTGTTGACCGGGAAAAAGGCTACCGATAAAGTCCTATACAGGCATTCAATGTATCCCGGCGGGCTTAAAGCTGTTAAATATGGTCAGTTACTTAAGACCAAACCGGAGCAGGCTTTGACCAAGACTATTTGGGGCATGCTTCCTCACAATCGCTTAGGTCGGCAGATGATTAAAAAACTACGGGTTTACCGAGGAGCCGAACATCCGCACGCAGCGCAGCTTCCGGAAAAACTCGAGGTTGAGGCCTAAGAAAGGAGGAAATGACAGATGCCACGTACTAAAAAAGTTGTGAAATCATTTTTTTACGGAACCGGGAGAAGAAAGTGTTCCGTTGCCAAAGTAAGAGTCATATCCGGCCAGGGAAAGATTATTGTTAACGGGCTGCCGGTGGATGAATACTTTGGACGCCGGATTCTCGAATTAACAGTTAAACAGCCCTTAGTTGTTACTAATACGGTTGATAAATTTGACATTTTAGCTGATGTCCGTGGCGGCGGAAAGTCCGGTCAGGCCGGAGCGGTGCGACATGGAATTGCCCGGGCGTTACTAAAAGCGGACGAGGAATTTCGTTTGCCTCTAAAGAAAGCCGGGCTTCTGACCAGAGACCCGCGGATGAAAGAACGGCGTAAATACGGTTTGAAAAAAGCTCGTAAAGCGCCGCAGTTCTCAAAACGTTAAGGACGCTGATTATCAAAACACGACCAAGGGTCGTGTTTTTGTTATAAAATCAAAAGATTAAACGGAGTAAGCAGATGAAACGGGGATTGATTATCGCCGGAGGGCCAGTAAGCCTCGGCCTGTTGCAGGCCGAACTTGCTGCCAAACCGGATTTGGTGATTGCGGCAGATGGTGGCGGAAAATACCTGCTTGAAGTAGGGGAGTTCCCGGACCTTTTAATAGGCGATTTCGATTCGCTACCGTCAGATGAATTGCAGCAAATAGCCGCAGGCGGAAGTGAGATCCATCGTTTTCCGGTGGAGAAGGACCAGACCGATTTGGAATTGGCAGTGGCGGCTGCAATTCAAAACCATGTAACAGCACTGCGGATCCTAGGCGGGTTAGGCCGAAGGTTGGATCATACTTTAGCAAATATCGGACTATTACAACAGGCATGGCAATCCGGTGTTACCGCCAGTCTAATCGACACCACCCAGGAACTGTACCTAACCGGTGATCATATTGTAATCCCAGCCAAACCAGGTTGGGCGCTTTCGCTAATCCCATTGACTCCGGTTGCGAAAGGAGTTACCACTTTGGGTCTAAAGTATCCTTTAGAGGATGCTTGGCTCTATTCAGCCGCTACCCGGGGCATTCATAACCAGTTTCTCACTGCGGAAGCTGTGGTCACAGTCAATGAAGGCTTGCTGCTGATAGTGACATTCCAAGAGGATTAACCACAGCCGGTTCTGTCAATTATTAATGAATGACTTCCATTTGACTGAAATCATGGAAAATGTATATAATAAATAAGAAGTTGTTTGCTTTTACTGCGCATTTTGTTTGGGGGTGGGTCTTATGGTACAGGCGAAGCGAATTATGATTTGTTTGCCCGATAGTCTCCTCCAAGAGGTGGATGGAATAGTCCGTCGTGAAACGGGAAACCGAAGTGAATTTATCCGTGAAGCGGTACGCCGATTAATTGAAGAACGGCATCGGACGGGAACCATGGAAAAATACCGTCTGGGTTACGAAGCCATCGGTAAACTGAACCTTTCTTTAGCCGAAGATGGATTGGATACTGCTTTCAGCGACTTGGAAAATTACGAAAATTTTCTGGTGAAGAGGGATAAGTAGTTGGTTCGTCGTGGTGATATTTTCTATGCGAATCTCAATCCGGTATTAGGTTCAGAACAAGGTGGCCAAAGGCCGGTATTGATCATTCAAAACGATGTCGGAAATATGTATAGCCCGACGACAATCGTTGCTGCCATTACTTCCAGAATCAAGCGGGCCAAATTACCGACCCACATCGAACTAAACGCTGCCCATGCCAACCTAGAAAAAGATTCGGTAGTTCTTTTAGAACAATTACGCACGATCGATAAACAACGGCTAATGGAAAAGATTACACACCTTGATGAAGAAACTATGGCTAAAGTGGATCGGGCGATTGAAACCAGCCTAGGTTTGCGAGAATTATATTAAAAAATTAGATAATATTAAATGACCAGTCTATAAAAAGACTGGTTTTTATTTTTTATTAGCGGAGTTTAAAAGAAACTGAAAGATTATAAAAAGCCGGTTACTATTGAAAATAAATGGTAAAATTTGGTAAAATGATGATGGTAAACATTACCAATAAACACCACTGGGCTTAATGTTAAAAAAGGGTTTAGCCAGGAAGTTGAATTGAAGGAAGGTGATTACCCTGCAGATCGATGAAGAGATCGTAACGGTTACCAATAAATTACAGCAAGAAACAAGTGCCACCATTGCAAAGGAAACGGCGGAAGCAGCAGTTTTCGCGTGCATTCAAGCCGGTGCTTTAGAACTGGACGGGCAAACAATCGTCTTTAAAGAAAAAAGTTTATTTGCTGACACTGTCCGGATACGGCTGCCGGAGGATTTTACCCTAATGGATCGGGAACTGGCCGTCCTCAAATATCCCTCCGGCCGCCGGCCAAATCTGATTTATACCGACCCCAGCACTACGGTTAATATTGCTTTTAATTATACCGCCACTTCATTGATGAGTAAAGACATAGACACCTTTAAAAAAACAATGATGCAGACTATTCGTAGAATGCAACCGGTACGCTTTTTGGAAGAACCGGTGATCATCCGTAACGGCCGACAAATAGGCTGTTTCGAGTTTATCAGTCCGGCCCTGGATGGAGAGATTTATAATCTGACCGCATTTACTCCCTTAAACGGCCGGGCAATATTAATTGGTTTTAACTGTTACGAGGAGGAAAGACCCAAATGGCAGCCGGTGGCCCGCGGCATCATCAATACGTTACAAGTTACCACTGGGATCTGATAAAAAGCATTCCTGAGCCAGACAGGCAGCAGTTGAACAAATCTGAAGAAATACTGGAGGACTGATCACAAATGAAATTACCGATGTTGGGTTATGAAAATATACAGATTACCCCTTTTAAACTACAGGAACTGCTGGAATTAAAGGTGGTCAGGAAGATTAACGAACATACCCGTCTCAGCTTCACCGGAATTGTCCCAGAAGATCAAAAGGACAGCTATGTCCTTTCGGTCGAAGCTAAAACCCAGATCGAAGTAAATTTGACCGGAGCCGATGGTAGTGCCAAACCCTTTTTTAAAGGCCCGGTTACCAGAGTTCAGGTGAAAGCTGTCCGTGATATTTACTACCTTCAAGTCGAAGCAGTCTCTTATACCTATGACCTGGACATTAAAGTTAAAAGCCGTTCTTTTCAAAACAGCGGGCTGACTTACACTGACCTGATTAAAAGAGTGTTGGCGGATTATCCCGGAGCAGATTTTCATGATACTGCCACTAAGGGGGCACAATTAGGCGGCTTTGCCATTCAGTATCAGGAGACTGACTGGAATTTTTTAAAACGGGTCGCTTCCCAGTTTCATGCCTGTTTAATAGCAGCGGACTTTTTTGATCGGCCTAAGCTGTACTTCGGTATCCCCGAAGGGGATCTCAAAGGCGAATTGGACAATTATCGTTACAGTGTTCGTAAAAACTTTAAGGATTACCGTAGCTCTTGCCAAAACTACAACTCTTCCCTGCAGGAGTCGGACTTCATCTACTATGAGGTGGAAACAGGGGAAATTTTAAATTTAGGCGACCAGGTTAAGTTTCAGGGTCGACTTTTATATGTTTGTGAAGCAGTTTCGGTAATGGAAGACAGCCTGTTGAAACATATTTACCTTTTGGCACCGCAAGGAGGGTTGAGCCAAAAACCTCTCTATAATCAGGCTTTAGCCGGAGCTTCAATTCAGGGAAAAGTGTTGGCGGTAGCAAAGGATAAGATCCGGGTTCATTTGGAGATTGACCGAGAGCAGAAACCGGAGGAAGCTTATTGGTTTCCTTATGCTTCGATCTATACTGCCGAAGGCCACAGTGGCTGGTATTGTATGCCTGAGGTAGGGGATTACGTCCGGGTTTATTTTCCCGACCATGACTTGGCCAATGCCGTAGCTGTCAGTTCGGTACGGCAGGATACCAAGGAGAGTGAAAACAATAAAGTAAGTAATCCCGATATCAAATATTTCCGGACCAAATCCGGCAAAGAGTTAATGTTTAGCCCGAATGAGATTGTGATTACCGGAAAAGACGGGGAGATCTTTATCCGTCTTCATGATCGGGAAGGAATTGAGATTCATAGCAAGACGGGGATTAGATTAAGCACCGCTTCCGATTTGATGCTGGAATCGGCAGCCAAAGTAATTATCTCTGCCCAGCAGGAAATAGCCATGGAGTGTCAAGACAGTAAGGTACAATTAGACGGGTCAACTACAATTAAAGGTTATGAAATCAAAGCTAATTAGCGTCGCAGCGCTTAAAGCTCCGGCGGGCACAGGCATAAAAGGAGGGCAACATGACCAGGACTGCAGCGCTACAGCACTTCCAAGCAAACTATGTTAAAGGTATCAGTCAGGCCAAATTATTGGCAGTAGAGGCCTATTTCCGACAACACCGGGAAGAGTTGGCGGTTGACTTTATCAATTCGTTTCAGGCCATCTGTCACCAGGCTCAGACAATGCAACGTCAACAGGCTAAAGGAAAGATCGCCTATGTGCATTATTCATGGTTGCGTACCAGGATACTGGAAGGTGACTACCGGGTGTTAATCCAGGCTTATGACAATAACTGGTACCTGGACCGGCGGGAATGCCGGGCGGAGTATGACGCCGGGTGGCTGTGGCGCTTTTGGCAGGAGTTTGCCGCGGAGTTGGAAATGAAACGGAGACCCTATTTAAACCGGATCACCGGAGCTGATCTGGAACGGATTATCTTGAGGGAGGCGGTAAACTACAGCCTGTATCTGGTTAATTTGGGTCGTTGGGCCTTATACCGTTATGAAACGACTAACGGCTATTTGGAAATAGAACGTGAAGCCGAGTTTGAAGTCCGCCTGGGTGAATACAGAGATTTGAGCGAAATCATCTTTAAAGCGGACCACCGCGCTAAAGACTCCCGGGAGATTAGGAACTGGCTGGCTGAGAAAACACCCTTCGAATACTGTTATGAAGTTTTACGCGGCCTTAATTTGGAGGCCGGTGACTATGAAGGGCTTGATTTACGCTTTTGCGATCTGCGTGAGTGTAATCTTTCCCGCAGTAATCTGCAGAACACGATCTTATTGGGAGTAAAAATGGCGGGCAGCCGGCTTGATGGCGCCAATTTGCAGGGCGCGTTAATTTATGAAGCTGATTTTAGTAAATCTAGCTTGAGGACAGCTGATTTTAGCGAAGCCGAAGGACCGTTCGGTTTAATGACCGGCTCGGAATGGCAAAGGCCCGGGTTTGACCGGATCAGTTTTCGCGAGGCGGATTTGACCGGGGCGGTTTTTAAAGATTGCCAACTGCAAGGTGCTGACTTTCGTGGTGCCCGACTGGAAAAGGTTGATTTCGAGGGGGCTAACTTGCACGAGGCGCTTTTTTACAGCACCGACCGGCAATCGGTCAAATTAACCAGGAGGCAAATGGCGGAAATTTGCTGGGTTTAAACAATCGAGATTGCAAGAGGTGGGCGGATGGATTTTTTCAGGTTTTCCCAAGATCAGCGGGTGTCCGGGGCAATTCAACCGATTAGGCCGGTCCCGGCAAACCCGGAGCACAATTCCGAAACTGACTTCCCGGTGCAATATTATTTGAAAGCAAACCGTGATAATGAATATATCGATTTTCTGGAGATGCCGGTAGCTCTGGTCTCGGACCGGTTGAAGCGACTGTTGACTAAATACTGTCCGCAGCTAGTTTGCCATCCGGTGGTTTTGGCTGATTTATCCCGGATGCGGCAGGATCTGTATTGGCAGATAAATCCGGTTACGGTTGACTGTCAGGCGCCGCAGACTGAATTTTACAAGGACGGAGCGGTCCGAAATTTAGTCATTGACGCCGTCAAGGCCGGTTCGGTCCGGGTTTTTAGGGTGGCCGGAATTAAAGAGTCATGGATTATTGTCAACTTGGAGGTGGCGGAGAGTATCCTCAGGCGTGACTTTTTAGGAATTAGGCTCAAACGAGTAGCCTCCGCTTAAACGGGACATAAATTTGTTGCTACAGTTGTTTGTAACAGTGAATGAAAGGAATGTGGGAAGATGAAACCTCGGGTACTTGAGGCTGCCGGAGTCACCCAAAGTTATGTCATGGCCGGCGCCACCCTCCAATGCAACCAGGGGGATCGCCAAAGCAAACTGCAGTTACCTACCCACCACCGGGTGTTTATTAAGGGTAAACCGCAGGCTAATATCATGGACTTTCAGCCGACGATCAATGTGCCGCCTTTCGGGATGTGCAAAAGTATGGCCAATCCGGCTGTTGCTGCGGCTACAGCTGCGAATCATGGCCGACTGCAAAAGATGCCCTGCACTCCGGTATTAACTATGCCGTGGATTAACGGCAAAGATGATAAACTGGTGGCCGGCGCCCCTGCCCTACTAAATAAGTCAACCCAGATGTGCCTCTATTGCGGGAAAATTACTATTGAGGATGACGGGCAGCAATAAATTTAAGGAATTGCATAATTCCTGATTTAAGCTTTGGATCACAATCTATTGATAGATAGATTTGGGCTAGCTACTATATATTGTTGCAAAAGAGTTTATTAAGGTAATTATGCCAATTCCCTCAATTGATTAAAAAATAAAAGATTAAAAAAAGGAGGCCATCACAGTGGAAGCCGCCGCCAACTTTCCGGGTTATGCCAACATTCAAATAAACTCCCCTTATCCCCTGATCAGTCTGAATGAGCTGCAAATCGTTAAGCAGGCTAATGCCCACGCTACCGCCAGTTATACCGGGATCATTTCCGAAACAGCCGCCGGCCGTTACCTCGAGCAGTCCACCGCCACTGATCAGATCGAAATTATCCAAACAGTGGATGGTAACCCGGGTCGGCCCCTCTTTTGCGGCCGGGTCGCCGAACTTAAAGTCCGGGTATCCCACGGAGTTTACTATCTCGCAGTCACCGCAGTCTCCCATACAGAGGAACTGGATATCAAACAACGCTGCCGCTCCTTTCAGGATCCGAAACTCTCCTACGCTGAGTTAATCCGGCAGGTCTTGGCCGCTTACGACGGCGCGGCCCTGATCGATCGGGCAACCCGGGGCGCCCTGACCGGCGGCTTGGTCCTGCAGTATCAGGAGACCGACTGGGAATTAATCCTCCGGCTGGCGTCACACCACCAAGCGGTAGTGATCCCTGACTCCACCGCCGCCGCTCCCCGTTTCTGGCTGGGATTGCCGGAAGGCAACCCGGTAGAATTGGACAGCACCAATTATGTAGTGGAACGGGACCTGGCCGGTTTTTTAGCCAGCCACGCCAATTTTGCCCCGGACCTAACCGTGGCTGCCTGTACCGGGTATGCGCTGGACAGCGATATTTATCTTGAGATCGGTACACCGGTCCGTTTTCAAGGTCGGGAGCTGCGGGTGGCCGGTTTGGTTGCTGCCATCAAAGCAGGTGTCCTCCGTTTTCAATATTTCCTGCTTCCGGAAGCGGGCCTCCGGCAAGATCGGAGCCTCAATCCTCGGCTCAGCGGCATCGCACTGAAAGGCCGGATCATTGACCGACAGAACGACCGGGTAAAAGTCCATCTGGCAATCGATCCGGACCAACCGAAAGAGAGCGCCGCTTGGTTTCCTTACGCCAGTATCTATACAGCCGAAGGCCACAGCGGCTGGTACTGTCTGCCGGAGCTGGGGGATCCAGTCCGGCTCTACCTGCCTAATCGGAATGAGGCCAATGCCATCGTCCAAAGTGCCGCCAGAAAAGACAGCGGGAGCAATCCCAAACTGGCCGATGCTAATACCCGCTACTTTGGCAACAGCCACGGCCAAGAGTTACAATTGGACAACACCGCGGTGACCCTGAGCGCTCAAAACGGGGTAACCTTAATCAAACTCGACCAAAACCGGGGAGTTGAGCTCAAAAGCGATCACCAACTGGTCTTGACCTCCCCAAAAGACCTTAAGCTTGAAGCCGGCGGAAGCTTAAATATCAAAGCCCAAGCAGGAATCTACCTCTCCGCCAAGGGAAGCAGCGTAATCCTGGATGGCCGGACCGACTTCCAAGGAGCGACCGTGAGCATCGAATCTACTGCGCCCCCGCTGCCGGAACCGGAAGGGTCGCCGACGAATGAGGCGGCAGTCCAGTCAACCGACCGGACCGAGACCATCCTGGATGCAGTGCAACTGGGACTGGACGTCCTGGGATTTGTCCCGGTGGTTGGGATCTTTGCCGATCTGGCCAATGCCGGGGTTTCCGCTGTTCGAGGCGACTGGCTCGGGGCCGGGTTATCGCTGCTGGCAGCAGTCCCGATTGTAGGGGACCTGGCTTCCGGAGGCAAACTGGCTCAAAAAGGGCTGGCAGTAGCCAAAAAGATGCCCCGCTTAACCAAAGTAGCTAAAGCCGGGTTAGCCGGATATATGGGGTATTCGGCAGTGACAGGGGCAGTCGCAGCCGGGGGCCATATCTCCCAAGGCGACTATCTCAAAGCCGGACGGGCCATAGTCAATGCAATCGGAGTGGGCCGGGCCCTGAAAAGCAACCCGCCCGACTGGGCTGACTGCCGACGGAAGATGAACGTGGCCAACAGTAAAAAGACTGCCATCACCCGCAGAAAGACCGGCAAGTGCTACCGGCGGAACACCCAGAGCCACCATTGCCAGGGAGACCCAGTGGATGCCGTGACCGGAGAAGTCCTTGTCGACCGGCAGGATTTTTTCCTGGCAGGCCGGATCCCCTTAGCCTGGGACCGTCATTACGGTTCCCAAAGCACCTACCAAGGTAGTTTAGGCCGGGGCTGGGAGTCTCCTGCCGACATTCGACTGGAGTTTCCGGATGACGGCACTGTCCTGTTTCACGACGGCAGCGGCGCCCCCTCCTGCTTTAAGAGCTTACCGGAGGAGACCCCGCTGGTCGAACCGGTAGACGGCCGGGAATTGGCACAAGAAGCCGGCTTCTATACCGTCCGGCTAAAAACCGGCCTGACCTACTACTTCCCGGTTCCTCAAGATTCCCAAGAGGCCCGCCCGGTCTTAGTCGACCATCTCAGCGACACCTCAGGCAATACCATCCATTACTACCGGGACGCCCAGGGCTTGCGGGAGATCAAAGACAGCAGCGGCCGACGTATCCTGGTCCAATCCCGCCAGGGCCGAATCGAAACCATGCAACTGCACCAGCCCGGTTCGGCAGGACAATTACTGGTCCGTTACAAATATGACGCCGACGGCAACCTGACAACAGTTACGGATACTTTAGGCCAACCATACTGCTTTGAATACCGGGACAACCGGCTGGTCCGGCATACCAACCGCAACGGTCTGTCCTTTTACTACGAATACGACCGGTACACCCCGAACGGACGGTGTATCCACACCTGGGGTGACGGCGGTCTGTATGAAGAACATTTCCGCTACTATGATGACCGGAACATGACCGAAGTAGTCAACTGCCTGGGGACAGTTTCTTTCAGCTATGACCAACGGTATTTAGTCATAGAAGAAACCGACGCTTTAGGCGGGGTAACCCGATACGAATATGATCAATACGGACGGACCACCGCCGTAATCAACCCGGAGGGCCACCGCACCGAGTATCGCTATGATAGCCGGGCCAACTTGGTACAGCTGACCCGACCGGACGGGATCGCCATTACCACTGAATACAACGCCAGCGGCAAACCGGTTCGGATCACTGACCCTGGTGGAGCAGTCTGGCGGCAGGAATGGGATGAAAACGGACGTCTAATCCGGCAAAGCAGCCCGTTAGGAGCGGTATCACAATATCACTACGACCGTTTCGGGCAATTAACCGCTTACACCGACCCGCTAGGAGCGGTTACCCGGTTCGACTTCGACCAATACGGCAATTTAACCCGATTGACCGATGCCCAAGGCCATACAACCCAATTTAACTACGATTATATGGGAAGGTTAACTGCCCGGATCGACCCTCTGCGCCGGCGTACCAACTATCAATACGATCCCAAAGGCCGCTTAGTAAAAGCAGTTTTACCGGGTGGCAATACGATTAGCTGCGCCTATGATGCGGAAGACAACCTGATCAGTTACACTGATGAAAACGGCGCCGTCACCCGCTTGGAATACTGTGGCGTCAATGAGTTGAAACGCCGGATCCAACCGGACGGACAGACCGTGGAATATGAATACAACCAGGAAGAACAACTGATTGCGGTAATCAATCAACGGGGTGAACGTTATGAACTAAAACGGGATCCGGTAGGCCGGATCGTTGAAGAAGTGGACTACTGGGGTCAAAGCCGCAAGTATCGCTATTCACCGGCCGGATACTTACTGGAGAGCACCGACCCGCTGGGTCAAACCATCCGCTATCGGACTGACCATTTAGGCCGGATTCTGGAAAAAATTTTACCTGGCTTGCCCGGGACAAATCAAAATCAGACGGAGAGTTTTCAATATGATGCCAACGGCAACTTAACCCAGTGCGCCAACGGAGAGACCGTAGTTAAACGCCGCTTTGACCTCGAAGGTAAACTCATTGAAGAGCAGCAGGGACCGGACTGTCAAATTACTTATCAATATGATTTAAACGGTAACCGGATTTCCCGGACTACAACACTGAAGAACGGGGTAACTACCCGCAGCCATACAGTTAACTATACCTACGATTGTTTGGGCCGGGCTGCGACAGTGGCAATCGGTGATCATCAACCGATCCAATTTACCCGTAACCCCGGCGGCCAGATAATTCGGGAAATCCTAGGCAGCCATTTAAAACGGTGGTCGGAATATAACGAATCCGGCTATCTAAGCCGGCAAACCGTGGGCGCCAACGGCGGGCCCTTATTCGAACAGGAATACAGTTACGACAGAACTGGCAACCTCATTAAAAAGGTTGATTCGGTCTTCGGTACTGATAAATATTTCTATGATACCATGGGACGGATTAACCGGCAGATTGATCCGTTGGGCCAGGTCCAGAAGTTCATTTACGACCCGGCCGGAGACCGGTTGGTTACTCGGATTGCGGAGTCGGCCGACGGTGACTGGAGCCGGATTGGGGAATGTGACCAAACCATCTACCGGTTTAACCGGGCAGGCAATCTGGAAAGCCGGACCGGAAAACAGGAGACTACCGAATTTATCTGGGATGCCAACCAGAGGTTGATTGCCAGTATCAAAGACGGGCAACGGACCACCTATGGTTATGACCCGTTGGGACGGCGGATCAGCAAAACTACAGCCGGAGTTGCAACCAGGTTTTACTGGGACGGTGACGCTTTGCTGGGAGAGTTACGCTTCGAGACGCAGGACGGCACAGATGCGGGTGCAGAACCGGTCTGCACCAGATGGCGGGAGTGGGTTTATTATCCCGGTAGTTTTGAGCCCTTGGTGATGCTGGTGACGGATACCACAAACAAGGATAATGAAACGCCGGAGCGAATATATTATTATGCCAACGACCCCAACGGCTGCCCCACCAGATTGCTGGATGAGGCCGGCAAGGTAGTTTGGGCGGCGTTATATGACGCTTGGGGAAAAGTCAAGAAACTACCGGCCAATGAGGTGGATCAGCCGTTAAGGCTGCAGGGGCAGTATTTTGATGCCGAGACGGAGTTATATTATAACCGGTTTAGGTATTATTGTCCGGAGATTGGGGCTTTCATTAGTCAGGATCCTCTTGGGTTGGCGGCTGGAGAGAATATTTATTGGTTTGCGCCGAATGCTCAGGGGTGGATTGATCCGCTGGGGTTGGAGTGTGAATATAAAAATCTTTCCCGCTCAGACAGAAAAGGGTTACAGGAGTTAGCTATATTACGTAAAGAATTAGGAGGTATTCCTGCAAAAAGTGGACCCGATGATGGGACCTTAGCAATGTTACAAATTGGTAAGAATAAATATTATGGTGTAAATGCACACGGACAACAAATTGCACTTAAGCCGAGTAATGGTTGGATAGCAAGGTCTAGTGTTCATCACGCAGAAGGAGATGTCTTTAATCAAGCACTAAAAGATGGTGCTAGTAATAATTACGCACGACTTTTTGTTGATAAAGAACTTTGTAGGAATTGTGATAGTATCGCTGGAGTAAAAGATTTCGCAAGGCAAGTTGGTGTAAAACGATTGGATATTATTACACCGAAAGGGATAAGGAGGTTTTCGTTATAATGATTATTCGATTAGAAACAGATGAATGGGACAAGAAAAATAATGTAGGTGTTTCTATCGATAATCCTAGTCTTGAGCAGATAATGGAAAAGATAGATAAACTTGATGGTATAAATGAAGATTCTATTAGTTTGTTTAAAAGCGACGATGAATTTCTTGCTATAGGTGGTGGAGATCAAAATAAATGCGTTTTATCTATTGTAACATCTAATAAAACGCTGGAATTATCGAATGGAACTTCAAATAGTGAAAGAGTTCTTGTATCAGTTGGAGGGCAAGATGGTGAATTTCCAGGTTATATGTTAGTGGATAAAGCGTTAGTAAAAGAAGCAGTTATTTATTATTATAAAGAAGGGCTACCAAATCCGGAGTTGGAATGGAAAGAATGGGATGGAACATGTTAATGATATTGTTGGACGGTTCTATCTGTCTAAGTTAATGAATGCTTTAAGGCAGACCCAAATAGTTGAAGTTCCAGCTACTAAGAAGTTATATTATGAATTGGATAAGGCTCTAAAAGCATAACCCCATTTAATTTTGAGATCGCCGACATAAACCAAGGCTATACGACGCCGGGAAAGCATGTCAAAGAGGCTTTCGGACATCGTATAGCCTTCTTTTCACCCTATCCTACCACCATTTATGACATATACAAATTTCCAGGCCGGTTCAAGGGGCTATTGCCACTCGGTTCCAAAATTATATTGGAAATGGAACTATACCTAAACCCAAAAATGATAAAAAAGTTGCCTGTTTTTCGACCTTCTTTGAAAACCTAATATGTCCCTTGAGCTGCTTAAAAAGGGCAGAAAATTTAATACCTAAACCGGTTTAGGTATTATTGTCCGGAGATCGGGGCGTTTGTTAGTAAAGATCCGTTGGGAATAGCACCAGGGACTAATGTTTATTCTGTTGCTCCAAATGTTCTGAGATGGATTGATCCGCTTGGATTGTGTAAAAAGCAATCTAAACCTGATTTTTATGTAGGTCCTTCAGGGCCTGAATCTACCTTGCCTGCAACTGGATACCGTTATATGCGTTACTTAAATGATGATGGTACCGTAAATAAATATGTGCAGCAAACTATTGAAACAAAGCAAGCTCCAGGCTCATATTTCGGTTTTGACTCTTTTAGTACCGGAAAAGCTGCACGCAATGGTTTCCAAATTAGAGGTCCCGAATTTGGGAATTCCTGGAGTGATGCTCGTCTCAAAGGAACTTTTGATACTTTGCAGCTATATAAGGATGGTGTTCCAAATGCAAAGGTTCCATTAGCATATGGAGGGAATGGACCGGGATTAGAACCATTTACATCAGTATATCCGGAGTATGGTACAGGTGGTGCACAACAGCTTGTAACAGACCAAATGATATATTTTACGAAAGTTGAGGTATTACCGGAGTAAGCGATGGATAAAGACAAGGCATATTTAAAATTAAAAGAGCTTGTGGAAAAATATATAAACAATTGTGAGAAAAAGAATAGGCTATTAAGTGTTTTAAGTAACAAACAGTACATGCCTCCTGTTAGAGGAGTTATTGATGATATTTTAAAACAGTCAAATCAAATTTCTAAAGAAGATATGGATTTAATTGATGATCTTATGTATTTCTTTGGATAGGATGCAAAGACTGAGTTTCATTGACTAAATTTAATAACTACTTCTCAACGAAAACTAGGGATTGAGGATAACAATAAAAAGAGAAGAAGTTGAAACACAACTAGAATACTTAATTTTACTTGACTTATTAAAAAAGCGCGGAGGCTCAGTCGCCTACAATGAAAGTTGCAAAACGCTTTCTTTCGATGAAAACGACAGTGAAATCGTACATGATATTCTACTATGTCTAAACCTGTTTTAATGTTGAGATCGCCAACATAAGCAAGGCTATACGACGCCGGAAAGTGATGTCAAAGAAGCTTTCGGTCACCGTATAGCCTCTTTTTATGTCGCCAGCGTGAGGGTGACTAGTCCGGGAACATGCTGGTTCGCTTAATTCACCGCCCGGAAAGGTCCGTCCTAGCCTTCATCCGTGAGGCCTTGCCGGCCTGAAGTTGGTTTCGAAGCTCACCCCGGCCCACCCGAAGAAGTAGTTCAAGAGGACAGGAAATAGATTGTCTAGTGTTATGACCCGTTGGAACGGCGATGCTTTGCTGGGAGAGCTCTAATTTGAGTCGAATGGCAGCACAGATGCGGATGGAGAACCAGTCTGCACCAGGTGGCGGGAGTGGGTCTACTACCCCGGCAGTTTCAAATCCCTGGCCATGGTGGAACAAGCCTTATTAGACAAGGATAAGGCGCAAGCGGAGCGAATATATTATTATGCCAACGACCCTAATAGTTGCCCGACCAGACTGCTTGACGAAACCGGCAAAGTGCTCTGGGTGGCCTTATATGATGCCTGGGGGAAAGTGAAGAAACTGCCGGCCAACTGATGATACAAAAGATTACCGCATTTTTACAAAAAAAGCACAATTTAAAGATTTGAAACAAATACGTGTGGTTTCAAGTATAACAGGTATGAGCTATTTAGATGTACGAAACCTATTGAAAAATGATAGAGCATTGATTTTTGAAGGAAAGGCGATAGATATTAAGAAGATTAAAGATAAACTTGATGAAGTGGGGATGGATTACGAAATAGTTCCTGAATTTAAATATAATTAAACGTAGTTGAGGGTCCTTCTTCTAAGTAAATAACTTATTGTGGCCGATTGCACTTTTGAAAAAATATTTCGGTCTTTCCTTTGAAGCCTATTCAATCTGGGAACGTTCGACATAACTTGTATTAGCAAACTCCGAGAGAGCATGTCAAGGAGTGTCGGCAGTTGGCTAACACCAGTTATGGAAGCCAACACAAAAAACCAGTAAAGGCAAGGTTCCGGAAGGTTTGTCGGGATCTAATAACATGGCATGTATGGAGGGAAACATTAGGAACTTGGGAGACCCTAAAAGTTTTAACCTGAAAATTATGGTTATTTAGGTCCGAAAAATAGAAAATTCTTATAAAGATACTTTTAAAATGTGGAATTATATACAAAATACAGAAAGGGAGACAGAACTATGGCACTCCAATTTAAAGAACTTCCTGGTTGGAACTTTACAGTTGATGAGGTCTCTGCAGGAGTTTACAAAGTTATTGGAAAAGATCCAGCCGGTAGAAGCGTTGAACGTATTGGTACTGATCCTGATGAATTGATAGAGAAATGTAAAGATTATGCGAGCAGGATAGTTAATGAAAAGGCAAATTGACAAAAATCGGCAAACAAGATACTGTAAAATTTTTCTCCACAACTAAAGAAAATATTTTAAATGCCCAAAATATCGCAGACTTAAAGGGAGTACTAGAGTAACTAATGAGTTCCGGCACAATAACACAATATGCAGACTTTTCGTCTAAACAGGAAACTTTATTTAACAAAATTTACGAAGCTGTCAAAGTGTATTAAGGAAAGTCTTTTAAACATAAAGACTAAAAACAGAAGAATGGGCCTTACAGTAAGGCTATTTCATCTCAGGAACATCGACCTAAACCAAAGGCTATGCGACTCGGAAGAGCGGATTCAAGCAGCTTTCGACTATCGCATAGCCTTCTTTTATGCTGTGTACCTGCGAAAAGAGTATTCAAGGTCACTAGCCAGCTATGGTTCGCTTAATTCTCTGCCCGCTACCGCTCCATCATCGCCTGCATTCGTGCGGGCTTACCGGTCTGAAGTCGGCTTCGCAGTCCATCCTCCATCCGAAGCGGGTTTAAAGAAGCAGATTCACCCGCCCCTCAGGGACTTCTATTTTAAAACCTTAAATTTATGGTGAGACAGAAAGGGACGAAGGCAGGTTCATTGTCTCGGTAAATTTGTTGTTGATGGCCGAATGTGCTTTTTTAACGCTCTTTCAATGTCACAAACTATAATACCTCCATTTCCTTATTGTAATGTAACAAATATTTCCTAAGAAAGGAAAAAAATCAAATAAACAGAAATAACATCTAAAGGAAGACAATTGTCCAATCATGAAAGGTGCTGTGAATGCCTAATAAAAAGATCGGTCTGACATTAGGGAAATACGCTCCATTCCACCAAGGGCACCAGTATGTAATCGAAACTGCCTTACAGGAAATGGATGAAGTAATCGTGATTATTTACGATGCTCCTGATGTTACCCACATCCCGCTTAATGTCAGAGCTGGCTGGATTCGCAAACTCTATCCGCAAGTCCGGGTAATCGAAGCGTGGAATGGACCCACCGAGGTGGGGGCCAGTGCGGCAATCAAAGAACAACACGAACGTTATATTATAGATACTTTGGGCATAACAAATGTTACTGCTTTCTATTCCAGTGAGTTTTACGGTGAGCACATGAGCCGGGCCTTACATGCAGAGAACCGTTTAGTTGATCCGGAGCGCAAAATTATCCCGGTCTCGGCTACCCAAATCCGGCAACAGCCTTATTTATATCGGAAATACCTTAACCCGGTTGTTTACCGGGATCTCATTGTGAATGTGGTCTTTTTAGGCGCTCCTTCTTCAGGTAAAACCACGCTTGCCAAACGGATGGCGGAAGAATTTCAGACAGTTTGGATGCCTGAATATGGCCGGGAGTATTGGGAACAACATCAGAAAAATCGCAGATTAAGTGCAAAGCAACTGCTAATAATCGCTCAAACCCATCTTGAGCTTGAAGAAAGGCTTCTTTATCAGGCAGATCGGTTTCTTTTTACCGACACTAACAGTCTCACTACCGCAATTTTTGCACAGTATTATCATGGCCGGGTCGACACTGAATTGGCTGCACTTGCCTCACAAGCCTCTTCCCGTTACGACCTCGTTTTTCTGTGCGATATTGATATTCCCTATGATGATACCTGGGATCGTTCCGGTGAAACCAACCGCACCGAATTTCAAAAGCGGATTATTGCCGACTTGGCATTAAGAAAAATACCTTACTTTGTGTTAAGTGGAACCCTGGAAAGGCGGGTGCAATCGGTTAAAAAGATTATTTCCCAATATCAAAAATTTATTAACCCCATTGCCCATGTTATCTCTCTATATAATAGCTGTTTTAGGGAGGAGTCCGATGGACGTCGCGCTTAAATTTTTTGATGTTAACACGGTTGCCTTCACCATCATTGGTTATCATATGAGCTATATCGAATTTCTCGGCACTATATTTTATTTATGGTCAGTTTGGTTAATCGCCCGTCGGCAGATGTTAACCTGGCCGGTGGGAATTATTTCGGTGATCCTTTATTTATTTCTTTTCTATCAAATTCGGCTCTATTCAGATGCTTTGGAACAACTCTATTACCTTGGTGCCAGTGTTTATGGTTGGTGGTACTGGAAACGTGATTCAGGTCAGGTCGGCCAGACATCCCAGGAAAAGATCTGTCTTAGTACACCTGGACTTCGGTTGGCCTGGGGTGCTGGGACACTTGTTTTAGCTGTTTTATTGAGTATGGTAGTCAGCCGTCTCCATCTGATCGTCCCGGCAATATTTACCGAACCAGCTTCGTTTCCGTTTCTTGATGCCTTAACTACCGTAATGAGTTTTACAGCCATGTTTTTAATGGCACGTAAATATTTGGAGAGCTGGATTTACTGGATCATTGTTGACCTGATTGGAACCGGGCTATATTTTGTGAAAGGGGTCAAATTTTTATCCCTGCTCTATCTAATTCTGCTCGGGATCGCTATTAAAGGCTGGGTTGACTGGAGGAACTGTATGAAAAAACAATGAGGCGTTCCGGCAAATGAATCAAGTGACAATAGAAGTTTTTCTACAATGAGGTTGGTCTTTTGGTGGGATGGGAATTTTAGGTCATGTTTGATTTAACCAATTATGGTATAATTTTGGTTAATGAACATACGTTTGAATTTTAACCGGTCGGTAAGCTAAAACACCCGGTCGGGCTCATTGGACGATTACTCTGAAAAGAGTGACCCGGGGTCGAAAGATCTGAGATCCGGTTATTGCTTGGTGATAAATGGCAGGTTTTGCCCAAGGTTTCATAGGCCAGTCAGAACCGCTTCCGGAGACGCTCACCGTTTCCGAGCAATCACTTGCTCCAGTCTGTTGTTAGGTCAAGGTTCCGTACGCGCGCAGCAATAGGAGTTGAATGAGTTTGATTAATCTAGTAAAGACACTGACAGAGTTTAACCACTCTATGGAGGTACTCAAAGTAACCGCCGTGGTTACCTACAAAGAATGGACCGCATACCGGAGCCATATGGCGGTCTCCATCTTTGTCAGTCCGGTCTTTTTTTTAACTCAAGCCGTCATTTGGCAGGCAGTTTATTCTACTAGACCTACTTTGAACGGCTTGACCCTGGAACAAATGCTGACTTATTATGGGATTTCGGCAGTGATCAACTATTTGACCTTTGATTCAACAGATTGGGATCTACAGATGTTGATCCGGACCGGTAGATTTCTTACTTACAGGCTCCGCCCGTTTTCTTATGGTCTTTTTGCCTTGGGCCAGAAGATTGGCCATCGGATCTTGGCACTTTGGGTAGAGCTGGTTCCGATTTTCCTCATCTTCCATTTTGTATTTAAGATTAAATTAATCCCCACGGCGCCGGGTTGGACGGCGCTCTCCATTCTCTTCAGCTTTTTACTGATGTTTCTAACCAACTACTGCATTGGGATTACCGCTTTTTGGCTCACAAAAACCGAAGGAATCAGAAGGGCCTTTCTGGTAGCACGGGATCTGTCGGCCGGGGCCTTCATCCCGCTGACTTTTTTCCCTGAAGTCATGCAAAAGGTCTTATTCTTCCTACCCTTTCAGTTTATTACTTATGTTCCGACCCGAGTGCTCATTGGCAGTTATGAATTGGCCGGAGTTAAACTGCCCATTCCGGAGGTAGTCGGATTGCAGGGTATAGCTATCCTGGTGATGTTCGGAGTTTACAAAGTCCTCTGGTATTTCGGGATCAAGCGGTTTACGGGGGTGGGGGCATGATAGCCAATGTTCTTCTGTATCTTGCCGGGATAAAAACCGCTTGGGCCTCAAGGATGGCCTACCGGGGGGACTTTTTCATGAGTATGATCATTATGTTACTGGTAGAAATGGGTGCCCCGCTGATTACGTTCCTGGTATACCATAACGGCGCTTCCTTTCCCGGGTGGACCATGTATGAAGCATTGTTAATCCAAGGAGTTTTCCTTTTGGCCAAGGGGATCGCCTTCCCTTTTTTCTTCGGGATTGTCTGGAACACCATACAGCGGGTGCAAGACGGAACTTTTGACTTGCTTCTGATCAAACCCAAGTCAACACTCTTCTTGGCGATTGTTACCGGCCTTGATTCGGAAGATCTAGGTAAGCTGTGGGGCGGAATAGCGCTCTTCTCTTTATCGGTTAGCCGTATTCCTACACCGGGTTTTGGGGAATGTTTACAGTTTTTAGCGTTATTCGTCGTGTCACTGGTTACTTTATTCGGCTTTGCTTTGATCTTAGCAGGCTTGGGTATTGTCTGGATTGGTAATTTCCGGGTCTATGACATTTTTGAATCCCTGGTCAATTTCGGCAGGTATCCGACGGCAATTTTCTCCAGGACTTTGCAAACTGTGATAACTATAATCATTCCCATTGCTATCCTCGGCTCTGTGCCGGCCGGGGCTTTACTGGGAAGACCATCAGCTGGGACCTTAGGTGCAGTTACCGTCAGTATCGTTTTTCTCCTATTTAGCCTCTGGTTTTGGCATTGGATGTTAAGCAGATACACTAGCGCAGGGGGATAAGGTAATGATTACAGTAGAGAATCTGACAAAGGTCTATAAGTCATATCAACGGGGTAATACTTTTAGAGAAGCTGTGAAAAGCCTGTTTGTGCGGAAACCCATTTATATTCATGCCCTGAAAGGGATCTCTTTTAGTATTGCCCAAGGTGAGCTCGTGGGGTTTCTCGGTCCAAACGGTGCCGGTAAGTCCACTACATTGAAGATCTTAACCGGTATTCTGCACCCCTCTTCGGGAAAGGTCAACATTATGGGCTATACTCCCTGGAAAGACCGGAAAAAGTATGTCGCCAGGATTGGAGCGGTCTTTGGACAGAAATCGCAGTTGCTTTGGGATATTCCTCCGGTTGATGCTTTTTATCTGAACAAGGCGATCTACGCGATACCGGAGCGAAGTTTTAAGCAGACTATGAATGAGATGGTAGCACTTCTGGGGGTAGAGGAGTTGATTAAGAAACCTACCAGACAGCTCTCCCTCGGCGAGCGAATGAAGTGCGAGTTTATCATGGCCATGCTTCACAAACCGGAGATCGTCTTTTTAGATGAGCCCACCATCGGTCTTGATGTCATTGCCAAGGATAAGATTAGAGAGTTTATTTTAGAGATGAACCAGAACGGGGTGACTTTTATCTTAACCACTCATGACCTCAGTGATATTGAGCATCTGGCACAACGGGTCATTGTGGTCAATCATGGGGAGATCGTCTTTGATAATTCCATTCAGACTTTACGCAGCTATTTGGGGGAAAAGAAGATTATTTCCGTCACGACGGTCCGACCGCTCCCCGCTTTGAACCTTCCGGGGATTAAAATTACAAAACGAATCTCGGATTATCAAGCCGAACTGGAACTTAACCTTTCTATGTGTGAATTGAATAAGTTCATCGCCTTAGTAAATAAGTCCAGTACCATTTCGGATTTATTAGTTCAAGAGGCTCCGATTGAAGAAGTTATTAAGAGATTATATCGTTGAAATCTATTGATGAGAAGATCGAGGGAAATTCTGTTTAACACAATATATTGATAGTATAATTTGTTTAGATACTATATATTGTGTTTTAATTTTATTAAAGGTAATTAAGAAATCCTTTAATTAATAATAGAACCGTTTCATATTTGATAGGATATTTTAAAAATATGGCGAAATATACTAATAATGTAATAAAAAACCATGTAGGAAGATTGCGTGGAGGCTTTGAATAATGAAACCTTTAATAGGAATTGCATGCCGGCACCGTCAATCGCCTGATGAGGCATATCTGGAGGTGGAATATACTAATGCAATCTTGAAAGAAGGGGGTATTCCCTATCTGATTAC